>JBBWZH010000431.1:0-4616 GCA_039648995.1 Mycobacteriales bacterium | reverse complement strand
GGAGGTGGTCGGTGCGAGCTGGCCGGGCGGCCCGCCGCGGCTGGCTGGGCCGGAGGTGGTCGGTGCGCGCTGGCCGGGCGGCCCGCCGGAGCTGGGTGGGCCGGGGGTGGTCTGCGCGGGCTGGCCGGGCGGCCCGCCGCGGCTGGGTGGGCCGGGGCGGGGCGGGGGGATGTACGGGCGGGCCGGGCTGGGCCAGAGCGGCGGCAGCCGCACGGCGCCGGCCGGCGGGGCCGGCCACGGACCGCTCGACTCCAGGCCCGGCGGCAGCCGCAGCGGCCCCGATCCGCCGGCCTCGCGGCCACTGGCCTCGCGGCCACTGGCCTCGGGGCCGCTGGCCTCGGGGCCGGGCGCGGCCGGCCGGGCCGGGCGCGGCGGACCGCCGGTGGGGCCCGCGGCGGGCGGGGCGTGCAGCGGGGGCCGCGGGCTGCCGGGGCGGGCGCCGTCGATCTCGTAGCCGATGGCGGCCAGCACCACGGCGAGGATGCCGCCCAGCACGATGCCTGAATCGGCGACGTTGAAGATCGGCCAGACCTGGCCGTCCGGCTCGAACAGGCTGATCCAGTCGACCACGGCGCCGCGCAGCGGGGTCGGCGCGCGGAACAGCCGGTCAATCAGGTTGCCGGCCGCGCCGCCGAGGATCAGGCCGAGGCAGATCGCCCAGGGCACCGACCGCAGCCGGGGCGCGGTCCGGATGATCACCGCCACCACGGCGACCGCGACGGCCGTGAACAGCACGGTCAGCCCCTCGGCGAAGGAGAACGCGGCGCCGGTGTTGCGGGCCTCGGTGACGTAGACGAGCCCGCCGAGCAGCCGCACCGACCGCCCGGTCAACCACTCCACCGCGATGATCTTGCTGACGAGGTCGACGGCGATCAGCGACAGCGCGGTGGTCGCGAGCAGCCGGCCCCGGCGCGGCCGCGGGACGGGCAGCAGCTGGTCCGGCCGGCCGGCGGTGGCGCCGTCCCGCTGCGCCCCGAGGTTCGTCACGGCTCCATTCTCGCGGTCCGTGCCAGTGTGCGACACGCCGGGCGTATGTGCGGCCACGCCGTCCCCCTCGACCACCCGGCTGGCCCCGGCCCGGCGCTGGTACGCCGGGCCCGGGCCGGTGAGCCGAAGCTAACGGCGTTCCTCCCGTTGCTTGCACGCGACGCACAGGGTGGCGCTCGGGAACGCCTGCAGGCGGGCCTTGGGAATCGGGTTCCCGCAGCTCTCGCACCGGCCGTAGGTGGCCGCGTCCACCCGTTCGATGGCCCGCTCCATCTGCGCCAGCAGGTCGAGCCGGTTGTTCGCGATGGACAGCTCCTGCTCGCGCTCGAACGTCTTGGTGCCGGCGTCGGCCTGGTCGTCGCCGGCCCCGTCGTTGGCGCTCTGCTGCAGCGTGTTCAGGTCGACCAGCGCCTGCTCGTACTGAGTGCGCAGGTCGGCGAGCTGCACGACCAGGTCGGCGCGCACCTCGGCCAGCTCCGCCGGTGTCCAGTCGGTGCCCGGTGGCACGGTGGGCTTGCCGCCGGCCGACGCGCCGCCGCCGGACCGCCCGCCGCCCGACCCGGCACGCGCCCCGCCGCCGGCCCGGCCGGTCGCCTTCGCCGCCGGCGTGCGCGGGGGCGTGCCCTCGCTCTTGCCGGCACCCGACGCGCCGCGGCCCGACCCGCTGGACCGGGCCGCCTTCGGCGCGCCGCCGGCCGCCGCGGTGGCCACGTCAGCGGTCCGGTCGGCACGCCGGGCACGGCCGCCGGCGGCCGCCTCCAGCCGTTGCGGTGCGTGGGCCGACCCGGCCGCCGCGGTCGCGTCCAGGCCGGCGTCCAGCTTGCCGGCCCGGGCCATGGTCGTGTCGTCGGCCACCGGCTGCTTCGCCGCCGTGGTCGCCTTCGCCGGCCGGGCACCGGCGGCCACCGCCGCCGGGGCCGCGCGGCCCGCGGTCGCCGCGCGCCGGGCCGGCGCCGCCTTCACCGGCCGGGACGCGCTGGCCTTGCTCGCCGGCCGGGTGGCCGCGGTCGCCGCCTTGGTCGCCTTGCCGGCCGGACGGGTGGACGCGGGTGCCGCCTTGGCGGCCTTGCCCGTCCGACCGCCCGACGCGCCCGACCCGCCGGCGTCCGGCTCGGCCGGCTGCCCACCGGTCGCCGTCGCCGGCTTCCGGTCGGCCGCCTTCGCGGCCGCCGGTTTCGCGGCGGCCGGTTTGGGGGCCCCCGGCTTGGGGGCCGCCGACGTGGCGGCCGCCGGCTTCGGACCCGCCGCCTTCTGCGCCGTCGGCTTCGCCGCACCGGACGCGCTGGCCCGGGCGCCCGGCCGGGCCGGGGAAGCGGCGGCGATGGTGCGGCCGGGCTTCGCCGGCCTCTCGGGCTGGCCCGAGGGTTGTCGCCGCGGCACCGTCGCGGCGGCCGGCTCGGCTGGCTGGCCGAGCCGGGCGTGAACGCCTCCGGTGTCTGCCATGGCGCCCTCCTCTGTGCCATCCCGAGGCACGCTCGGGCACGCGCGATCCGGGCATCTGGATCATGGAGTGAGCGAACAGGATACGTTCCACAGAGCCAGCCGACAACGTGCTGCGGCCGGTGACTTACCGTCAGTCACCAAGCTCGCGCTGACCGTCACAGAGCGCCGCGAGCCGCTCGGCGAGGTCCTCCGGGGCCGGGTCGACCGCGACCAGCTTGTCCCGGCTCGTGGCGCCCCGCACGAGTCGGACCTCGCCCCGCCGCACCCCCAAAGCCGCAGCCACCGCCCGTAGCGCCGCCTCGGTCGCCCGCCCGTCCACGGCCCGTTCGGTCACCGCCACCAGCAGCGCGTCGCCGCGCGGACCGGCCCACCGGCCGCCCACCGCCACCCGCCCGGCGCCCGGCCGGACCCGGATCGCCACCCGCGCTTCCGCCACCCCGCCATCCTGCGGTCCGGTCGGCCGGCCGGGAAGTCCACCCGCTCCGGTGACGGCGGCCGGCGGCCGGCCACGCACAGTCGTCACGCGGGGCGCGACCGCCGCGCCGGATATGCGCGGGACCGGTGGGACGCCGCCCGGTACGATCGGTGGCGGCGTCGATGGGGACAAGTAACGCCGGACGCAGCCAGTAGCGACCCGGGGGCGGTGGAAGCCCGGGGGCCTGGCCGGCGCGAAACATCACCCCGCCCGGGAGCGTGCTCCCCCGGAAGAACGGGCCGGTCGGCCCCGGTAGACCCGGCGGCGCTGAACGTTGAGTGGGCGGCTGCGTGCCAGCCGCCAAGGAGGGTGGTACCGCGGCCGCCCGGGCCCCTCGCCCGAGCTGTCGTCCCTCTGTCGAGCGCACCGCCGATGGAGGAGCACCACCGCACATGAGCAGCGCCCAGGGCTTCACCCCGCTCCCCGCGCACGTCGACCTGCCGGCGCTGGAGCGCGCGATCATCGACCGCTGGCAGCGGAACAAGGTCTTCCAGCGCACCCTGGAACGCACTGCCACCGGCCCGACCTGGATGTTCTACGAGGGCCCGCCGACCGCGAACGGCCGGCCGGGCACGCACCACGTCGAGGCGCGGGTGTTCAAGGATGTGTTCCCGCGGTTCAAGACGATGAAGGGCCACCACGTCCCGCGCAAGGCCGGCTGGGACTGCCACGGCCTGCCCGTGGAGATCGCCGTCGAGCAGGAGCTCGGGTTCAACGGCAAGCGGGACATCGAGGCGTACGGGATCGCGGAGTTCAACGCCAAGTGCCGCGAGTCGGTGCAGCGGCACGTCGACGCGTTCGAACAGCTCACCGAGCGGATGGGCTACTGGGTCGACCTGGCCGAGGCGTACCGGACCATGGACACGCCGTACATCGAGAGCGTCTGGTGGTCGCTGAAGGCCATCTGGGAGCGCGGCCTGCTGGTCGAGGACCACCGCGTCACCCCGTACTGCCCGCGCTGCGGCACCGGCCTGTCCGACCACGAGGTCGCCCAGGGGTACGAGACCGTGGTCGACCCGTCCGTGTATGTCCGGTTCCCGGTGACCAGCGGCCCGGCCGCCGGGTACGGGGCCGACCTGCTGGTCTGGACGACGACACCGTGGACGCTGGTCTCCAACACCGCGGTCGCCGTGCACCCGGACGTCGAGTACGTGGTCGCCCGGTCCGCGGCGGGCACCTTCGTCGTGGCCGAGCCGCTGCTCGCCGCCACCCTGGGCGGGGGCACCGAGGTACTGGCCCGTTTCCAGGGCCGCGAGCTGGAGCACTCCCGCTACCAGCGGCCGTTCGACCTGGTCGACATCCCGGGCGCGCACTTCGTGATCCTGGCCGACTACGTGACCACCGAGGACGGCTCCGGCCTGGTGCACCAGGCGCCGGCTTTCGGCGCCGACGACCTGGCCTCGATCAAGGAGTACGGCCTGCCGGTGGTCAACCCGATCGAGCCGGACGGGCACTTCCGCGCCGACGTCCCGCTGGTCGGCGGGATGTTCTTCAAGGCCGCCGACGGCACGCTGGTGGCCGACCTGAAGCGGCGCGGCCTGCTGTTCCGCGAGCAGCCGTACGAGCACGCCTACCCGCACTGCTGGCGCTGCCACACGCCGCTGATGTACTACGCGCTGCCGTCCTGGTACATCCGCACCACGGCGATCAAGGACGCGCTGCTGCGGGAGAACGAGCGCACCGACTGGCACCCGGAGAACGTCAAGCACGG
>JBBWZH010000430.1:0-6234 GCA_039648995.1 Mycobacteriales bacterium | reverse complement strand
CCGCACGCCTCGCTGTACGCGCTGCGTGTGTTCGGCTGCGCCGGCTCGACCAACGTCGTCGGCGACGCGCTTGACTGGGCCGCCGACCCGAACGGCGACGGCGACTTCTCCGACCGTCTCGACGTGGTCAACATGTCGCTCGGCTCCGACTTCGGCTCGCCCCAGGACGGCGACGCGGTCGCGTCCAACCGGCTCTCCCAGGGTGGCACCGTTGTTGTGGCCGCGATGGGCAACGGCGGCGATCTGTACGACGTGGGTGGCTCGCCCGGTAACGCGACCCGGGTCATCGCCGCCTCCGGTGGCGACGACGGCTTCGCCGTTCTCGACGGCCTGAAGGTCAACTCGCCGGCCGGCATCGCCGACACCTACGGCGCCGAGGTCTCGGTCGCCTTCCCGTACGCGACCAGCCCGGACCTGACCGGCGTCCTCGCCGACATCCCGGGCACGCTGGACCCGAACAACCTCGGCACCAACAACAAGGACGGCTGCGACGCGCTGTCCCCGGCTCAGGCCGCCGCGGTCAGCGGCAAGATCGCCTTCCTGGAGTGGACCGAGGGCACTACCCGGCGCTGCGGCTCCGCGCTGCGTTCTGGCAACGTGAAGGCTGCCGGCGCGATCGGGTTCGTGTTCGCGGACGACTCCGAGGTGTTCTCCGCCGGCATCACCGGCGACGGCGACATCCCGGGCCTGATGATCGTGAAGAGCGCCGCCGACGCGATCCGCCCGCACCTGGGTGAGAGCGTCTCGGTGACGCTGGGCAACACGCTGCGCAACAGCGTGAAGCAGAGCCTGCCGGAGAACGCGGACGAGGTTTACAGCGCCTCCTCCCGCGGCACCCGCGGCAACGGCAACCTCAAGCCGGACGTCACCGGCGTCTCGGTGCAGGTCTTCTCCACCGATGTCGGCACCGGCAGCGACGGCAAGACGCTGTCCGGCACCTCGATGTCCAGCCCGATGATCGCTGGCGTCTCGGCGCTGGTCCGGTCGAAGCACCCGGACTGGACGCCGGAAGAGGTCAAGGCCGACATCATGAACACGGCCGACAAGGACATCTTCACCGGGCCCAACCACACCGGCGACAAGTACGCGCCGAACCGGGTCGGGGCCGGCCGGGTGGACGTCCCGCCGGCGCTGGACAACCAGGTGCTGGCCTACGTGGTGAACGACCCGGGCGCGGTCAGCGTCTCGTTCGGCCCGGTCGCGGTCACCGTCCCGCGCGTACTCACCAAGACCGTGCGCGTGGTCAACAAGGGCGTCACCCCGGCCGCATACAACCTGTCGTACGCGCCGTCCACCCAGGTGCCGGGCGTCGTCTACTCGGTGAAGGCCAAGGCCGGCAACCCCGCGGACAACAAGATCGTGCTGAGCCCGCGCGGCACCACCACGTTCGACGTGATCATGACGATCGCGGACCCGAGCCTGCTGACCAAGACGGTCGACCCGACCATCGAGGCCAAGCAGGCTGACGAGACGCGGCAGTTCCTGGCCGACGCCAGTGGCCGGGTCATCCTGGACGCGACCGACTCAGCGCGGCCGTCGCTGCGGGTTCCGGTGTACTCGGCGCCGCGGCCGGCGTCGACGATGGCGCAGGCCAGCTCGATCGTGCTACCGCCGGGTTCCGTGGTCAGCGCCGACCTGGCGCTGACCGGGCACGGTCTCGGTCAGGGCGACGGCACCGAGGCGATCGACTCGATCGTCAGCGGGTTCGGCCTGCAGGCGACCAGTCCGCAGTTGCCGGCCTGCACGGCCGCGCTCACCGAGGGCTGCGTAGCGTTCCCCGACGAGCGGTCGACGGACGTGAAGTACCTCGGCGTCACCACCGACGCGCCGCAGATCGCGGCCGGCGGCGGGAACGCGCTGGGCGAGGCGATCCTGTACTTCGCGGTCAGCAGTTACGGCCCGTGGCGCACACCGGCCGGGTTCAGCGACTTCGAGGTGCTGCTCGACCTGAACCGCGACGGTGCACCGGACGTGGATCTGTTCACCACCCGGTTCAGCCCCGACTCGGACATTCTCGGTACGAAGGCACAAGATCTGCACACCGGCGACCTTCTGAATTTCCCGGACACGCAGGAGCCCTTCTTCGCGCCCCTCAACACGCTCGACGGCAGCTTCGACACCGACATCTACGACAGCGACAGCGCCGTGATGGCGGTGCCGCTGAACGTGCTGGGTATCACCACGGCCAACCGGCGGATCAACTACGGGCTGGCGACCTTCAGCCCGTACCACAACAACCCGGTTGACCTGGTCGGGCTGACCGCGGCGGGCGTCCCGCAGTTGAGCATCGACGTCACCCGGCCGGCGATCACGGCCGGCGACGGCGCCTCGTCGGGCGTGATGTTCAGCGATCTGCCGGGTCTGGCGCTCAGCGTCCGCAAGGACGTCGCGTCGTACAAGACCGACAAGACGCAGGGTCTGCTGCTGATCCACCACCACAACAAGGACGGCCTGCGGGGCCAGGTGGTGCACGTACAGCAGCCGTCGTCGCCGAAGCTCACGCTGAGCGCGACGACGGTCCGGGCCGGCACCGCGGTCAACGCCACGGTGACGATCCCGGCCAGCGCCGGGCCGGTGGCGACCGGGTCGATCCAGGTCGTCCGGGTGGCGGGCGTGCTGCTCGCGACGACGTCGACCACGACCGGGACGAAGACCGTGCGGCTGCCCAACCTGGCCAAGGGCAAGTACACGATCTACTCGCACTACTTCGGCGATAACAACTATGCCGGGGCGTTCTCCAACAGCGTGGTCCTCACCGTGACCTAGCTGTCCGGCTGGCAGTACAGCGAGAGGGGAGGGCCCCCGCGGCAGCCGCCGCGGGGGCCCTCCCTCGTCCACCCGACCCGTCCTGACACCTCAGCGGCCGGCCCCGACGCGCCCGCGGCCTCGCCCCGGGGGAGCGGGGCCTGTCCGGACGCCCACCGGCCGGTCCCCACGCTCCGGCGGCGCGCGAAGAGATGCCCGGTCGGGTGCCGCCAAGCCGCGGCTACCGGACACGGTGATGCGGTCGTGCATCCGCCCAGGTGAACCGGGTCCGGCGCGCGACCGGGCGACGCAAACCGGACCAGCGGGCCGGGTAGCCTTGCCGCTCATGAAGCTAGCGGTCATCCCAGGCGACGGCATTGGCCCTGAAGTGGTCGCGGAGGGCCTCAAGGTGCTCCGGGAGGTGGTCGCGGATGTCGAGACCACCATGTATGACCTGGGGGCCGCCCGCTGGCACAGAACCGGCGAGCTGGTACCCGACTCGGTGATCAACGAGTTGCGCGGGCACGACGCGATCCTGCTCGGCGCGGTCGGCGACCCGAGCGTACCGCCGGGTGTGCTGGAGCGCGGCCTGCTGCTCCGGCTGCGGTTCGAATTGGATCACCACGTGAACCTGCGCCCGGTGCGGCTGTTCGCGGGCGTCCGGTCGCCGCTGACCGGGGAGCCCACCATCGACATGATTGTGGTCCGGGAGGGCACTGAGGGGCCGTACTCGGGCAATGGCGGCATCCTGCGCAAGGACACCCCGCACGAGGTGGCCACCGAGGTCAGCCTGAACACCGCGTTCGGCGTCGAGCGGGTGGTGCGGGACGCGTTCCAGCGCGCCGCCGCCCGCCCCCGCCGGCATCTCACGCTGGTGCACAAGACCAACGTGCTCGCGCATGCCGGCTCGCTCTGGTCGCGCACGGTGGAGGACGTGTCGCGGGCCTACCCGGACATCACGGTGGCCTACCAGCACGTCGACGCGGCCGCGATGTTCTTCGTGACCGACCCGGCCCGGTTCGATGTGGTGGTCACCGACAACCTGTTCGGCGACATCTTGACCGACCTCGGCGCCGCGGTCACCGGTGGCATCGGGCTGGCCGCCAGCGGCAACCTGGACGTCAGCCGGACCAACCCGAGCATGTTCGAGCCGGTGCACGGCAGCGCCCCGGATATCGCCGGAACCGGACGCGCCGACCCGACCGCGACGGTATTGTCGGTCGCGTTGCTGCTCGACCACCTCGGGCACGGCGACCAGGCGCGGCGGGTTGAAGCCGCGGTGGCATTCGATCTGGCCACCCGCGACCACGCCGACCCGGGCAGTACGGACCTCATCGGTGACCGGCTCGCCGCCCTCGCCAGCCAGCACACCCCGACTCCGCAGCCTGCGAGCTGATCCCCGGTATCGCCGCGGGACAGCCCTGTGGTGAAATCGTAGGAAGTCCTCGTAGTTCCGTCGAAGGAGTCGGCTGTGCCCATCACGCCAACCAAGAAGATCTGGATGAACGGCACGTTCGTCGACTGGGACGACGCGAAGATCCACGTCCTGAACCCGACGCTGCACTACGGGTGGGGCGTGTTCGAGGGCATCCGGGCCTACTCGACGGCGCGCGGGCCGGCCGTGTTCCGGCTGACCGACCACATCGCCCGGCTGTTCCGGTCGGCGCGGCTCTACCTGATGGATCCGGGTTTCACCGCGGAGCAGGTCGTCGCGGCAACCAAGGAGACGGTCCGGATCAATGAGGTGGAGTCCTGCTACATCCGCCCGCTGATCTACCTCGGCTACGGCGAGATGGGCCTCAACCCGCTGCCGAGCCACGTCGAGGTGATGGTCGCCTGCTGGCCGTGGGGCCTTTACCTGGGCACCGAGGCGCTGGAGCGGGGCTGCCGGGCGATGACGTCCAGCTGGCAGCACATCAACCAGAACTCGATCGCGCCCACCGGCAAGGGCACCGGCCAGTACGTGAACTCGTCGCTGAGCAAAGTGGCGGCGCTCAAGGCCGGGTACGACGAGGCCGTCCTGCTGAGCCCCGCCGGTAACGTCGTGCAGGGCACCGGGGAGAACATCTTCATCGTGCAGGGCCGCACCCTGATCACCCCGCCGATCCAGGAGGGCCTGCTGCAGGGCCTGACCCGCGACTCGGTGATGACGATCGCCCGCGACCAGGGGTACGAGGTCGTCGAGCACGCGCTGGTCCGCACCGACCTGTACTTCGCCGACGAGGCGTTCTTCACCGGCACCGCGGCCGAGATCGTCCCGATCGCCGAGGTGGACGACCGGCAGGTCGGCACAGGCAAGCCGGGCCCGATCGCCAAGGAGATCATCGAGATCTTCTCCGCCGCCGCCGCCGGTGAGGTGGCCCGGTACAAGGACTGGAACGAGTACGTCGCGGAGTAGCCGCTCCGGGTCGGCGGCTTATAGTCGCCGCAGGCGCCCCGGGTTGCCGGGCGCGTGCGGAAGGAGCATCCGTGGTCGAGCCGGCGGTTTCGCCGCCCCCGGCCGCCGCGCGCGTCGACCCGGACGTTCCGCGGGCCGCTGATACCGCGTTCCGCCCGGTGCGCAGCGGCAACGCGTTCGAGGAGACCGTCGAGCGGCTGCTGCAGGCGATCAAGCTCGGGCTGGTCGGGTACGGCGAGCGGCTGCCGCCGGAGCGGGGTCTGGCCGTCCGGCTCGGGGTCAGCCGGGTGACGCTGCGGGAGGCGATCCGCGAGCTGCAGCGGGCCGGGTACGTGGAGTCGCGGCGCGGCCGGTTCGGCGGCACGTTCGTCCGGTACCGGCCGGACGGGCCGGCCGGCGCCGCGGAGCTGCGCGCGATCGCCCGGCAGATGGGCGAGGCGCTGGAGGACGCGCTGGCGTTCCGCCGGGCGGTGGAGCTGGGCGCGGTCGAACTGGCCGCCTCCCGGTCGCTGTCGGGGGCGCAGCGGGCGTACCTGTCGCAGCGGCTGGACGACTGCTCGCACCCGCCGGCGGCCGAGTACCGGCAGCGCGACTCGCTCCTGCACCTGGCGATCGCGGAGCTGTCCGGCTCGCCGTCGCTGGCGGCCGCGGTGGCGGACGTGCGGATGCGGCTGAACGACCTGCTGGACGCGATCCCGGTGCTGGACCGCAACATCCGGCACGCGGACGGGCAGCACGCCCGGGTGGTGGCGGCGATCCTGGCCGGCGAGCCGAGCCTGGCCCGGCAGGCGATGGAGGAGCACATCGAGGGCACGGCCGCGCTGCTGCGCGGCTTCCTCGGCTGACAGTGCGGCGCCGTCACAGCTGACGGCGCCGGATCACCGCCCGGTAAACGCTGGCAGCAGATTCAGCGGATCTCTTGACACCCCCACGCGCCGGTGGCTCAATTCCGCCATTGGACTGGCCTCAGTCCAATGGGCGGCGGCGACGTAGGTCGTGGCGCTCGCCGGCACTGACCTTGCCGGCCGGCCGCCCGGGCCGGGCGAGAGGAGCGCGCGCATGGCGACCACGGACGACCCGCCGACCACGAC
>JBBWZH010000374.1:0-15859 GCA_039648995.1 Mycobacteriales bacterium | reverse complement strand
CACCATCGCGTCCCAGCTGTTCCAGCCCAGGTCCGCGGTCCGGTTCGCGCCCGTTCTCGGGTCGAACCAGCGCGAGCCGGCGGGCTCGGCCACCAGCGCGCCGAACAGGCCGTGCGCGGTGAGCTGGGTCGACTCGCCGCCACTGCGGAACGGCTTGGCGCCCTCGCCCATCAGCGGGTCGAGGTAGTACCGGTAGGTGTGGCTGGCGCCCGGCGGGATCAGCAGCGTGCCGGGGTTGTTGCCGACCGCCTCGCCGCCCTCGGTCACGTCGTACGAGACACCCTGCATCTCCATCGAGATGGACGGGATCCCGCCCGGCTGGGTGATGACCGGGCCGTTGCCGCCGCGCGGCGGCGCGGTGAGCTTGTTGGTCAGGTTGACCACGACGCAGGTGCCCAGCGTGGCCCGCATGACGAGCGGTTGGATCGGGTCGTCGGCCAGCCCGGTGGAGACCTTCGCGCCCGTCGTGGCCCCGTTCGGGTCCCGGGCCGCCGCCTGCAGCGCGGCCTCCTGGGTCCGGACGGCGGCCTCGCCGGCGTTCAGCACGTACATGTAGCCGAACGGGTCGTGGTCGCCGAACCGGTCCAGCGTGATGTCCACGTTGATCGCGGAGACGTCATAGGTGCGGGTCGGCGCGGTCGCGCCGCCCCCGGTGGCCGTCACCACGTCGGCGGCCCGCGTCCCGCCCGGCGCTGCGGGCGCGGCACCGGCCGGCGCGGCCGGCACGGCCAGCCCGACCAGCGCCACCGCGGCGGTGACGAGGCCGGCCCGGATCATCCGGCGGGCGGACCGCGCCTGGAACCGGAAGGCCAGCGCCGCCGAGGCCGCGAGCATCGCGGCGAACACCACCGGCTGCGCCGCCAGCGCCAGCCGCACGGCGGCGGTGCCGTACCCGGCCAGGTCCGGCGGCGCGGCGCCACCGTGATGGTGCCCGGCCGCTGCCCCGAGCGGGGCGGCCCCGTGCAGGACCCGGTGCAGGCCGCTCTGTGCGGCCAGCAGCGGCACCGCCAGCGGCAGCCAGAACAACGCGACGAGCCCGGCGTGCCGGCCGCTGGTCCGGCGGCCGGCGGGCAGCACCCGGTCGGCCAGCCAGACGGCGGCGGCGAGGACCGGGATCGTCAGCATCACGTCGAGCGCGATGTCCCGGGCGTGGCTGGTCAACGCGGTCGGCCCTGGCGTGCCGGCCGTGTTGAGCAGGTGCAGCCAGGCGACGGCGGCGGCGGAGCCGGCGATCGTGATGGCGGCCCGGCGGCGGAACTCGTCCGGCGCGCGGGCGCCCGCTGTGCGGTGCGGGTCGGGTCTTTCGGGTGGATGCATGGCGGTGCCCCAATCACCTCGGCGGTCGGATATACCGATCAGGGGTGCTCCCCTGGCTCAGCCGGACCCATTTCGATCGGCGTGGTACGCAGTGGGCCGCCACCCTGCTATCCGTCCTCATCGGACAGTCCCGGCGGGACGCGACTGCTAGTGCGAGTGCGCCGGCGCACCGACGGACACGGCCAGGCGGGTCGTGTGGCCGCCGCGGGTCCAGTCCAGCACCCAGCCGTGTCGGGCGACCTCGGCGGTCGGCACGTCGAAGAAGACCCCGCCGGCCACGCCGTTGCGGGGGTTCAGCCGGGCCAGCCCGCCGAACGTGTCGCCCTGCGCCGACCACCGCCCGCCGCGGTCGTCCCGCAGGACGAACTCCGCCGCCGGGTCGAGCGCCCGGGCCTGCGTGCTGTCGTTGTCCAGGTTCAGCCGCACCAGCAGCCGGGTCTGCCCGTCGGCCGGCATCCCCGGCATCATCGCGGCCGGCATCTGGTAGCCGGGCTGGCCGGCCGTCGCGGCACCGCTGCTGTCCACCGGGATCGGGTCGACGTGGTCGTGGTCGAGCCACTGCGCGGCGGTCACCGCGGCCTGCAACCCGTCGAGGCCGGAGTGCGGCTCGGGCGGGCCGGCCGCGGGACCGCGCGAGATCAGCCCGGCCTGCACCACGCCGATGATCGCGACCAGAGTGGACAGTGCGAGAAGGGCCGCGATGCCGGCGCTGCGCGGCCCGCGCCACCACCGCCCGGCGCCCGATCCCCGGTGGCCCGATCTGCCGCCGCCCGATCCCCCGGGGTGCGGCGTGCGTGCGGTCCGCGCCGCCGGGCGGTCGGGTGGTCTCTCGGGCCTGCGCCCGCTGCCTGCTCGTTTCCGGAACATCGGCGGCCGGCCTCGCGATCGAGAAAGGAGGACGCCTGCTGATCAACAGGCGACGCGATCGTAGGTCGGCCGGAACGCCGGCCGGCAGCCCACGAATAGTCCCGGGGCTGGTGTGGCTGGGAACTCCCGGGCATCCGGCAGCTCGGCGGCGAACACCCGCGGGTTGGCCGCGGGACAGCCGTGACGCAGCACCCGAACCCGCACTTCTCGGCGTTTCACGTTGGCAGGAAACGTTTCGGAGGCTGTGTGTTAACGTTCACAACCGCGGCCGAATTGTCTCTGGTGTCCACCTCCGGATGTCCCCGGAAGAGCAGGAGAAGGCGATGAGCGGGCAGCGACGCGACGGGAGTTCGCCGGAGCCGGTCATCGATGACGCCGCACCGGATCTGGCCGACGGGCCCGGCGGGGTGACCAGGCGCCGGGCGCTGCAGCTCGGCGCTGCGGCCGCGGGCTTGCTGGCGCTGGACCTCGACCAGCAGGCCGCGGCCGAGACGGGCGGGTCGGCCGTGGCTCACACGAGCCCGCGGCCGGCGTCGGCACGCGAACGGTCGTTCGACGACGGGTGGCGCTTCACCCGCGGCGATGTCAGCGGTGCCGAGGCGCCGTCGTTCGACGACAGCTCCTGGCGGGCACTGGACCTCCCGCACGACTGGGGCATCGAGGATCTCCCCGGCGCCGCGACCGACCAGGGTGGCGCGACCAGTGACCCGTCCCTGCTCGTCCCCCAGGTGCCGCCGGCCGAGCCGGTGCCGCCGCAGCTGATCGGCCCGTTCGACCCGCAGCACAGCCAGAACGGCGGCTCGACCGCCTACACGGTCGGCGGGATCGGGTGGTACCGCAAGCAGTTCCGGCTGACCGACGGCGCCGGCGACGGGCCGCATGTCGAGCTGCGGTTCGACGGCGTCTACCAGAACGCCGACTTCTGGCTCAACGGCACGCACCTTGGCTTCCACCCGTACGGCTACACGTCGTTCGCGTTCGACCTGACTCCGCACCTGAACCGCACCGGGGTCAACGTGCTCGCGGTGCGGGTCGACAACAGCGGCCGCAACAGCCGGTGGTATTCGGGCTCGGGGATCTACCGGCACACCTGGCTGACGGTGACCGGGCCGGTGCGGATCCCGCTGTGGGGCGTGTCGGTGACGACACCCGAGGTGGGCGAGCGGTCCGTCGCGCACGTGGAGGTCTCCGTCGCCAACCTCGGCGCGGGCGCGGGCGCGTCGTCGGCGTCGGTGCGGGTCACCGTGCTCGACCCGCGCGGCCACGCGGTGGCGACCCGGCATGCGCCGGCGCAGAGCGTCGCAGCGGGCGGGGCGGCGGTCGCCGCGCTTGACCTCCCGATCGAGCGGGCGGCACTGTGGTCGCCCGGCTCGCCGAGCCTCTACACGGCCCGCGCGGAGGTACTGGTCCGTGGCCGGGCGGTCGACACGGCGAGCACCACGTTCGGGATCCGGTCGCTGGTCTGGAACGGCGAGGTCGGCTTCCTGCTCAACGGCGAGTCGATCAAGATCGACGGCGGGTGCATCCACAGTGACCACGGGCCGCTGGGCGCAGTCTCGCTCGACCGCTGCGAGGAGCGGAAGGTCGAGGTCCTCAAGGCGGCCGGCTTCAACGCGATCCGTACCGCGCACAACCCGCCGGCACCGGCGCTGCTCGACGCCTGTGACCGCCTCGGCATGCTGGTCATGGACGAGGCCTTCGACGTCTGGGACACCGGCAAGAACCCGCAGGACTACTCGCTGTTCTTCGCCGACTGGTGGCAGCGGGACCTGACCAGCATGCTGCTGCGCGACCGCAACCATCCCAGCATCGTGATCTGGTCACTGGGCAACGAGATCACCGACAACACCGGCGGGCGGCGCGGCGCGGAGCTGGCGGCGCTGCTGCGCTCCATCGACCGGACCCGCCCGATCACCCTGGGCGGCGGCTCGACGTTCAGCCCGGGCGACCCGTCCTGGCAGTACGTCGACGTGGGCGACGTGCACTACAACGCGAACGGCAAGACGTACGGGCCGATGCACGCCGCCCATCCCGAGCGGGCGATGACGCAGAGCGAGAGCTTCCCGGTGACGATCTACCAGGACGCGGCGTTCGTGCGGGACAACACCTGGGCCGTCGGGAACTGGGTCTGGGCCGCCTGGGATTACCTCGGCGAGTCCGGGATCGGCAAGACGCCGATCCCGCCGGAGGGGACCGGCGCGACCTTCGGCGACCAGGACGTCATGCCCGGCTGGTCGATCGCCCGGACGCTGCACCACTCCTGGGGCGGCTTCGGCTACCCGTACCCGTACTTCCAGGCGAACTGCGGCGACATCGACATGATCGGGCAGCGCAAGCCACAGAACCACTGGCGGGCGGCGGTGTCCGGCCGCAGCCCGGTGGAGCTGCTGGTGGAGCGGCCGGCGCCGGCGGGGCTCGAGCAGGTGGCGGTCTGGTGGGGCTACTACGACGAGCAGGCCAGCTGGACCTGGGACGTCGAGCCGGCACACCCGATGACCGTGCACGTCTACACGCCGGGCGACAGCGTGCGGCTGCTGCTCAACGGCACCGAGGTCGCGACCGCGATTCCGGAGCGGGCGGTGGCTACCCTGACCGTGCCGTACGCGCCCGGCGAGCTGACCGCGGTCGCCAGCCGCGGTGGCACCGAGATCGGCCGCCGGACGCTCCGCACGGTGGGCCGGCCGGTCGCGCTGCGGCTCAGGTCCGATGTGGACGGTCTCAGCACCGGCCGCGACGACCTCGCGCACGTGCTGGTCGAGGTCGTCGACGGCCACGGCCGGGTCGTTCCCACCGCGGCGCTGCAGGTGGCGTTCGAGGTCAGCGGTGCCGGCGGGCTGGCCGCGGTCGGCAACGGCAACCCGCACAACGTCGACAGCTTCCGCCAGCCGCGCCGCTACACCTGGCACGGGCAGGCGCTCGCGATCCTGCGACCGGCGAAACGGCCGGGCGTCCTGCGGCTCACCGCGCGGGCCGACGGGCTGCGGCCGGCCACGCTGACCCTGCGGATCAGGCCCTAGCCGCCGCACGGGGGCGCGAACCGGCGGCGTCGGGTCAGCTTGGCAGGCTGGCCCGGCGCCGGCGGGCCGGTGCCACCGGCCGGCTCACGACGCCGCCGCCGGCGACGGCAGGTACCCGGCGCGGAGCCTCGCCGCCGACCTGGTGGGCGGCTACCGGCGGCCCGCGGCCCGCGTGGGCGTTGACCGGTCGCCGTCGGGCTGCTCTGCTGACATCGCGATGAGGCTTCTGGAACGCGATACCCAGCTCGGCGACCTCAGCGCCGCGCTGGAGCGGGCCCGCACGGGCCGCGGCACCACCGTGCTGGTCTCGGGTGAGGCCGGCATCGGCAAGACCGCGCTGCTGCTGGAGTTCGCGGACCTGGTCGCCGGCCGGGCCCGGGTGTTCAGGGGCGCCTGCGAAGACCTGCTGACCGCGCGGACCCTCGGCCCGTTCCGCGACATGGCCCGCGATCTGGGCGGCGCGCTGGCCGGTGCCGGCACCGACGGGCGCGACGCGCTGATGGACACGCTCATCGCCGAGATGGGCTTCCCGCAGCGGCCGGCCGTGGTGATCATCGATGACGCGCACTGGGCCGACCACGCGTCCCTGGACATCGTCCGCTACCTGGCGCGGCGGGTACACGAGCTGCCGGCGCTGCTGGTGATCAGCTACCGCGCCGAGGAGCTGTCGGACGACCATCCGCTGTGGCGGGTGGTCGGCGCGCTGGCCGGCCCCGCGGTGCTGCACCTGGAGCTCGCCGGGCTGTCCGATGCCGCGGTCGCCGACCTCGCCTCGTCCGCCGGGCTGGAGCCTGGGCCCGTGGTGGCCGCGGTCGACGGCAACCCGTTCTTCCTCAGCGAGCTGCTGGCCGTGCCCGGCTCCGGGGTGCCGACCTCGATCCGGCATGCCGTGCTGGCCCGGGTCGCGTCCCTGCCGGCGGCCTGCCGGGCGGCCCTGGAGCAGCTGTCCGTCGTCCCCACCGAGGTCCGGTCCGGCCTGGTCGAGTCCATTCTGGACGATCCGGCGGTGCTCGCGCCGGCTGAGCGGCGCGGGATGCTCGTCCCCTGTTACGGCGGGGTGCGGTTCCGGCACGAGCTGAGCCGGCGGGTGGTCGAGGAGTCGCTGCCGCGGTCGCGGCGGGTCGCGCTGCACCGCCGGGTGCTCGACGCGCTGGTCGCCGTCGGCGCCGAGCCGTCCCGGCTGGTCCACCACGCGGCCGCGGTGGGTGACGACCGGGCGGTGGTCGAGTACGCCACGGCGGCCGCGCGGGAGGCCGCGGACGCGGCCGGGCACCGGGAGGCGGCCGCGTTCGCCGAGCTGGCGCTGCGGCACGGCCCCGACCTGCCGGGGCTGACCGCGGCCGGCCTGCACGGGCTGGCGGCGCACGCGCTCTACTCCCTCAACCGGTTCGGCGAGGCGGCCGGGCACGCCGACCGCGCGGTCGAACTGTGGGACGCGTCGGGCACCGCGCCGCTCGCCCTGGGCGACGCCCTGCTGATCTCGGCGCGGATGAGCACGCTGCTGGCCGACCCGGGCGCGGCCCGGGCGAAGGCGTCCCGCGCGGTCGAGGTGCTGGAGCCGCTCGGGCCGAGCCGCACGCTGGCGATGGGCCACAGCACGCTCGGGGCCCAGGACGCCCTGCAGGCGCGGTTCGAGGCCGCGGTGCCCCAGCTGGACCGGGCGCTGGAGCTGGCCCGGCTGACCGGCGGCGACGACGTGGTCGCGCACGCCCTCGGGTACCGCGGCCTGTCGAAGGTGGCGTGCGGGGACGAGTCCGGGTTCGCCGACCTCCGGCAGGCGGTCGAGGTGGCCGACCGGCTCGGCCACGCCGACTACCTGACGGTCGCGGCGCACAACCTGGCGGTGGTCCTGATGCGGGCCGGCCGCGTCGTCGAGGCCACGCCCTACCTGCGGGTCGCGGCACAGGTCGCGCACGATCACCACCTGGACACGGCGGCGTTCCGGATCGAGGCCCAGCAGTGCTACGTGCTGATCCTGCGGGGCGGCTGGGACGAGGCGGAACGGCGGCTGCGCCGGCTGATCGACGCGGCGGCCGACCCGGGCGCGAACGCGGTGAACCCGCTGGCGTTCCTGGGTCGGATCCTGGCCCGGCGCGGCGACCCGGAGGCCGCCGCCCTCATCGACCGGGCCTGGGCGCTGGCCGCGGCCACCGGCGAGGACCAGAAGATGGCGGTCGCGGCCGGCGCCCGGATCGAGCGGCTCTGGCTGACCGGCGACCTGGCCGCGGTGCGTGCCATCGGCGCCGACCTGCTCGCGGTGGCGGTGCAGGCGCGGCACCTGTTCCTGCGCGGGGAGGTGCTGCGCTACCAGCGGCGGGCCGGCGTGGCGGTCGAACCGTTCGCCGGCTGCCCGCCCCCGTTCGCCGCCGGGATCGCCGGTGACTGGGCCGGCGCCGCCCGCCTCTGGGCGGAGGCCGGCAACCCGTACGAGCAGGCGCTGGAGCTGATCGAGTCGCCGGACGCCGACACCGCCCGGCAGGCGCTGGGCATCCTGGACGGCCTCGGCGCGGCGGCGGCGGCCGCGATCTGCCGGCGCCGGCTGCGCCGGGCCGGCGTCGCCGACATCCCCAGGGGCCCGCGCGCCGCGACCAAGGGGAACCCGGGTCGGCTCACCGCCCGCCAGCTGGAGGTGCTGACGCTGCTCGCCGACGGCCACACGAACGCCGAGATCGCGGCGCGGCTGTTCGTGTCGGCCCGGACCGTCGACAACCACGTCGCCGCGGTGCTGCGCCGTCTCGGCGTCCAGTCCCGCCGGGAGGCCCGGCGCGCGGCGGCCGACCTGGGCCTGCTGCCGCCCGCAACGTAGGTAGGACGCGGGCGCAACGTAGGTAGCGGCGGCTCATGCCGTCCGCCCGCCCCTCCCCCGATGCTGCGGGTGCGACGGGCTCGCGTCGCCACGGGGTAGCCGGAGGCCACCGATGAGATTCCTCGCACTGCTGCTGCTGCCGACGTCCGGTCGCTGCCCTGAGCCGGGCTGCCGGGCGGTCGCGACGATCGTGGACCGGTTCCTGCTGGACTCGACCCACGGCCCGGTCGCGCACGTCAGGACCCGGTGCGCCCGCGGCCACTGGTTCATGATGCCCGCGTCCCGGTGGCAGCCACCGCAGACCGCGCCGGCCGCCGCCGCGGCCGACCCGGCCCAGGCAAGGACGTGAGCGAGGGCGGAACGCTGGAGGGCTCGTCGAGCCGCGGGACGACGGCCGGACCGTCCGGCGGCGGCGACGCCGAGCGGGCGCCGCGCGCGGGCGCCGGGCCGGCCGCGCCGGGTGCCGTGCCGAACGATCTGGTCACCCGGATCCGGCACGGCGTGATCGGCGACGGCGAGGTGCTGCCCGGCCCGTACGGCCCGCGCCGCATCACCTACGCCGACTACACCGCCTCCGGGCGCGCGCTGGACCTCGTCGAGGACTACATCCGCGACCGGGTGCTACCCGGCTACGCCAACACCCACACCGAGAGCTCGGCGACCGGCCTGCGCACGACCCGGCTCCGCGAGCACGCGCGGGCGGTCATCCACCGGGCGATCGGCGGCACCGACGAGGACCTGGTGATCTTCTGTGGCGCCGGGTCGACCGCGGCCGTCGACAAGCTGACCAGGCTGCTGGGGCTGCCGGCCCGGTCCGACCGGACGCCGCACCCGCCGGGGCGGCGGCCGGTCGTGCTGGTCGGCCCGTTCGAACACCATTCCAACGAGCTGCCGTGGCGGGAGTCGGCCGCTGACGTGGTGGCGATCGGCCAGGACCGCGACGGCCAGATCGACCTCGCCGAGCTGAGCCGCCGGCTGGTCGAGTTCGCCGACCGGCCGGTGCGGATCGGCAGCGTCTCGGCCGCGTCCAACGTGACCGGGATCGTCACGGACGCCGACCCGGTGACCGCGCTGCTGCACCGGTACGGCGCGCTGGCGGTCTGGGACTACACGGCGGCCGCGCCGTACCTGCCGATCCGGATGGGTGGCAGCCGCGCCGGCGACCACAAGGACGCCGTCGTCTTCTCCCCGCACAAATTCATCGGCGGGCCGCAGACTCCGGGCGTGCTCGCGGTGCGCCGCGAACTTGTCCGCAACGCCGTGCCGAGCATGCCGGGCGGCGGCACGATCGCCTTCGTCGACCCCGCCGGCGCGCTGTACCTCGACGACCCGATCGCCCGGGAGGAAGGCGGCACCCCGGCCATCGTCGAATCGGTCCGGGCCGGGCTGGTGGTCTGGCTCAAGGAGGCGGTCGGCACCGACCGGATCGGCCGCCTGGAACAGCAGTGGTCACGGCGGGCGCTGGCCCGCTGGCGCCGCAACCCGCACCTGGAGATCCTCGGTGACCTGGCCGCCCCGAGGTTGCCGATCGTCTCCTTCCGGGTCCACCAGCGTGGCCGGGTGCTGCACCACAACTACGTGGTCGCCCTGCTCAACGACCTGTTCGGGATCCAGGCCAGGGGCGGCTGCTCGTGCGCCGGCCCGTACGGGCACCGGCTGCTGTGCATCACGCCGCGGCGCTCGGCCGCGCTGCGCGCGCAGGCCGCCCGCGGCTACCTCGGCATCAAGCCCGGCTGGGCGCGGATCAACTTCAACTACTTCATCTCCGAGGACGTGTTCGAATTCCTCCTCGACGCGGTCGACCTGGTGGCGGCGTACGGCCACCGCCTGCTCGGCGACTACCTCTTCGACCCGCGGTCCGGGCAGTGGCGCAACCGCTATGCGCCGCCCGCGGCGGTGCCCTCCTTCGATGACGTGCTGCCCGGCGGCACGCGGGTGCCCGCGCACGCCGGCGAGGACGCGCTCGCGGGCTACCTGGACCAGGCCCGGTCGCTGCTGGACAGCCGCCCGGACCGGCTCGACGACCAACCCAGCGGCCTGCCGGCCGAACTGGAGGTGCTGCGCGAGTTCCACCTGCCGCCCCGATGCCTGCCGGCCGGGTTCCTGCCCGGTTGCGAACCGGGCGCCGAGATCACGAAGTAGCGCCGTTCTCTGCCGAGGTGCCGTGCTTCGCGCCGCCGCCGGGGCCGGGCCCCGGCCGCGCCGGTTACGGTCGGAGCATGGAGGCCGTCCAGCAGCTCGCGGGCCCGGTGCAGCTCACGCCGGTGATCTGGCAGGTGCCGTTCCCGATGGGGCATGTCTACCTCGTCCGCCTACTCGACGGGTTCGCCGCGGTCGACACGGGGCTGCCCGGGTCCGGCCCGGCGGTCCTGGCCGCCCTCGCCCGGCTCGGCGCGCCGCCGGCCGAGCTGCGGCAGATCGTGCTGACCCACGCGCACGGCGATCACATGGGTTCCGCCGCGGACCTCGCCGACGCGACCGGCGCGCCGGTCCTCGCCGGTGCCGCCGACGCCGCGGTCATCCGCGGCGACCGCCCCGACACCTACCGGCCGTTCACCGAATCCGAACGCGCGCTGATGGCCAGCTTCCCGCCGCCACCGCCGGGCGCCGAGCCGCCGCCGCTGCGGCACGTGCCGGTGGACACCGAACTGCACGAGGGCGACACGCTGGACGGCTGGACCGAGCCCGTGCGGGTGCTGCACGTACCCGGCCACACCCCCGGGAGCATCGCCCTGCACCTGCCGGCGAGCGGGGTGCTGTTCTGCGGCGACACGATCATCATCCGGGACGGCCGGGCCATGCTCGGACCGTTCAGCCTGGACCGCGAGCAGGCCGCCGCCTCGTTCCACCGCCTGGCCGCGCTCGACGTCCAGACGCTGTGCGTGCCGCACGGCGAGCCGGTCCGGCACGGCGCCGGCGCCCTCCTGCTGGCCGCCACCCCCGAACGGGACTGGCTCTGAGCCCACCCCCGGCCGCTGCCCGGTTCCGGCGGCATCCCGGCCGACCCGGTCGGGCCGGCTCGGTCAGCGGCGGACGACCTTGCGGTGGGCGATCCGCCAGCCGGCCGGGGTGCGAACCGCGTGGTCGTCGTAGACCACGGTGCCGGCCCTGCCGTCGGCCATCACGGCCAGGCCCTTCGACCGCGCCCGCGCCGAGCCGTCGGCATTCTCGGTGACGACCACGTTGGTCACATGGTGGCCCAGCGGCTGCTCGCCCGGCGCCTCCTCGAAGAGCCGGCGCAGCGCGGGCAGGCCCACGACCACGCCCATCCCGTAGTCCGCCAGGTCGTAGACGGCGTCCTCGGTGAGCAATCGGTCCAACTCGTCGGCCCGGCGGTCGTCGGCGAGATGACCGTGCAGCGACACCAGCTCGTGGACGGCCAACCGGTCCTGCACTGTCAGCGACATCGCACCCTCCAGTTAAACGGGGAACTCCCCGGTTCGCCTCCGGCTACAGTAGCGGGGACATCCCCGTTTGACTAGGACACCCATTGGCACCGGCCCCCCGGCGCGCGGACGCGCAGCGCAACCGCGAACGCCTGCTGCGGGCTGCCGCTGAGGTCTTCAGCGAACAGGGGGTGGCCGCGCCGCTGGACGACATCGCCCGCCGGGCCGGTGTCGGCAACGCCACCATGTACCGGCACTTCGCCAACCGCCGCGAACTGGCGCTGGCCGTCTACGCCGACGAGGTCACCAGCCTCTGCGACCGCGGCGCCGCCCTGCTGGCCGACCCGTCGCCGGGCGACGCCCTGTTCGCGTGGCTGCTCGCCTTCGTCGAGCACGTGACGACGAAGCGTGGCCTGGCCATGGCCGACTCCGACGACCTGACCGGCCGGGGCTCCGAGCGCTTCGCCCAGTGGCACGACGCGATGCGCGGCACGGCCACCGCCCTGGTCGAACGGGCCCGCGACGCCGGGGCGGTGTGGGCCGATGTCGGGGCCGGCGACCTGCTCCTGGTCGCGTCCGGCATCGCGCATACCGGGGCCACGGCCGAGCACGCGCGCCGGCTGCTCGACCTGGTCCGCCGCGGAGCCGAACGCCCCGCCGGCTGAGGCGCCAGACCCGGCGACGGTCATTCGAGTGGCTGGTGGGCGATGGCCGGTGGCTGCGCCCCGCCGAACAGCCAGCCGCCGGCGGCCGCGACGAGCGGGAGGCCGACGAGGACGAGGAGGAGGTCGACCGTCGGGGTGTGGCTCATCCGTTCGCTGAGCTCATTCCGGAAGAACGCGACAGTCACGACGTAGGCGACGGCGGTGCCGAGTACCGCGCCGAGCAGGCCGAGGGCCGCGGCGGTGGCGGCGGTGATCGCGCGGCGGGTGCGGCTGCTCGCGCCGGTCGCGGTGAGCGTGCGCATCTCCCCCGCGGTCTCGCTGCGGACCAGGCCCACGGTCATCGCGAGCACCCCGAGCGCGACCAGGATCCCCGCCGTCGTCGCGTCGTTGCGGACCACGTTCAGCGATGGGGCGTCGCTCTTCACCTCGACCGTCAGCCCGGCGGCGGCGGCCGCCCGCCGGGCGGTGTTGATCTGCAGGGCGGTCAGCGGCTCGGGCGTCTGGATCAGCCACGCCGCGGGGCTCGCCGTCTGCCGCAGCCGGCTCATGGCACCGGTGGTGAGCAGGAGGTTGGGGTCCGATGTGTCGGTCGGCAGGCCGACGGTCTGGATCTTCGGATGGTCGAGTTGCTCGGGTGTGGCCGGGGGGAGGAAGCCGTAGACCAGCCGCAGGTCCGACATGTCCGCCAGGCCGGGGCGGGAGGTGACGAGGTCGGTGCCGGGGTCGATCGTCCCCGGGTCGATCCCGTAGTGGGCCAGCAGCGCCGGCGTCGCGACGTACACGGCGCCGTGGCTGGCGAGCTTGTCGATCCGGACCACCGCGGCACCCGGCGTTTCGAGGGCGAGGACGTCCCGGGTGCCGAGCGAGGCGGCGATCGCGGCCGCCCGCGCCTGACCGTCCCGGCTCGGCGGCGGCGCGTCCGGTCCGCCGCCGCCCGGGCCGGAGCCCGGTGCGTAGACGACCAACTGGTTCGCCGGCAGGTTGGGCCCGAAGTAGTCGACCGGGTCGGCGAACCGGCCGGTCGCGATGAGGCAGATGGCCATCGCGATGAAGACGGCGAAGCTGGTGGCCGCGAGCGCCGCCCCCGACCGGGCCCGGTAGCGGGCCAGGTCACGCAGCGCGATGCGCACCGCGATCGGCGCGCGGCCGGCGTTGACCGCGAGCACGGAGATCGTCAGCGGGGCGAGCAGCAGCAGCCCGACCGCGCAGCCGAGCAGGCCGACCAGCTGGAACAGCGTGTCCTTCCCGTTGCTCGCGCCCCACCCACCCGACGCCGCGAGCAGCAGGGCGCCGCCGCCGAGCGCGACCGCGCCGGGAACCGCCGAACGGTGCACGCCCTTCACCGGCGCGGGCCGCCCGGACAGCGCCGCCACCACCGGAACCCGGGCCACCGCGCGGGCCGGCCGCCGCGACGCCAGCACGGCGGTCCCGATGGCGAGCACGATCGTGGCCGCGACCAGCCACCACGGCAGGTCGGCCCGGCGCACCCGGTGGTGGGCGCTGGTCGCGAGGTGCGGGGCGTAGCCGAACCAGGTGCCGAGGCCGATCACGGCACCGGCCACCGCGCCGATGACGCCGACGACCGCCCCGTTCGCGACCATCACCAGGCGCAGGTCGCGGTCGCTCGCGCCGAGCGAGCTGAGCATCCCGAGGCCGCGCAGCCGGCGCTGGGCCAGCACCGTGAAGCCGGCCACCGCCACCAGGCCGACGAAGATCAACCCGACGATCGCGATGGCGAACACGATCACCGCCGGCGGGATCCCGTCGGGCCGCCGCGGAGCCACCGCCGCCGCCCCCGCCGGGAACCTGAACCCGGCGACGGCCCGCTCCGGCGCGTTGAACAGGACCGTCACCTCAGCGGGCGAGCTGAGCTGGCCGGGGGCGACCAGCGCGAAGTTGTCGAGCAGGTTCAGCGGGTTCTCGACCATGGCGACCAGCCGCCGGGGCGGGCCGGCACCGTCCCAGACGTCGCCGGGGTGCAGGCCGAAGGTGGCCGCCAGCCGCGGGGTCATGGCGACCTCGCCGGCGCCGGCCGGGAAGTGGCCGGTCAGCAGCGTGAGCATCGGCTGCCCGTACGGGCCCTGCGGGTCCTGCGCGCGCAGCTGGGCGCCCTGCGTCAGGCCGGTGGCGATGCTCTGGTTCTCGATCACGTCGATCACGCCGAAGCGCTGCCTGACGGCCGCCAGGTCGGCCGCGAGGTTCGGGTCGTCGCCGGGCAGGGCGACGAGGCGGGTGGCGGTGCCGAAGCCCTCGTTGGCCGGCGGCTGCAGGTTGCCGGCCACCGCGGCGCCGAGGATCGTCGCCGCGACCGCGACGGTGATCAACGCCAGCACCAGCAGCTGCTGGCGCCACTCCCGGCGGAACAGCCGCCACGCCCAGCGCACCATCGCGCGCCGGGCCGGCGCTCCGCCGTCGCCGGTCGCCGCGGGCCGCTCCAGCACCGTCGAGCTCATGGCGTGCTGGGTTGCGGGTCGGACCGCAGCAGCGACTGGGGGTCCGGGGGCGGCGAGGTCTGGTCGACGATGCGCCCGTCCCGCAGGAACACCACCCGGTCGGCCCACGAGGCCAGCTGCGCGTCATGGGTCACGATGACCGCGGCGACGCCGCGCCGGCAGGCGGCGAGGACGAGGCGCATCACCGACTCCCCGGTCCGCGAGTCGAGGGCGCCGGAGGGCTCATCGGCCAGCAGCAGCCGGCGCTCCCCGACCACCGCGCGGGCGATCGCCACCCGCTGCCGCTCGCCGCCGGACATCTGGTCCGGGAAGTGCGACGCCCGGTCGGCCAGGCCCAGCTCCTCCAGCCGCCGCATGCCGGCCACGCGCGCCTTGCCCGCGGAGACACCGTCGAGCTCCAGCGGCAGCGCGACGTTCTCCACCGCGGTGAGGCCGGCCAGCAGGTTGTAGTCCTGGAACACGTAGCCGATCGAGCGGCGGCGCAGCCGGGCCTTCCCGTTGCGCGGCATCCCCGACAGGTCCGCGCCGTCGACCAGCACCTGCCCGCCCGTCGCGTCCTCCAGGCCGCCGGCGATCGTCAGCAGCGTGGTCTTGCCCGAACCGCTGGCCCCCATGATCGCCACCAGCGAGCCGGCCGCCACCGACAGCGAGATGTCCTGCAGCGCCCGGACCTCGGTCGGGCCCTCGCCGTAGACCTTCGAGACGCCGCGCAGCTCCAGCATGCTCATCGCCGCACCCCCACGCGGCGGCGCAGCCTCGGCAGCGGGGCCAGTACCGGGCCGGGCGGCTCGGACGCGGCCCGCTTCAGCCGGCCGTCGGCGGCGTCCAGCCACCGCACCACCGAGTCCAGCCGGAACAGCTCGGCGTCGACGGCCAGCCCGAACGCGAGGTCGCCCTCGGCCTCGTCCTCCTTGAGCCGGGTCCACTGCTGCATGAGCTCGACCAGGTAGCGGCGGTGTATCTGGATCAGCTCGGACACGTCCACCTCCGGGACCCGCACCGCCACGAGGATCTTCACCACCAGCTCGTCGCGCGGCGGCAGGCTCAGGTCCGGCGGGGTGCGCAGCCACGCCGCCAGCTCCGCCTGCCCCCCGGCGGTGATCCGGAAGCCCTTCTGCGGGCCGTCCTCCCCGTCCTCGGACTCGACCAGCCCGTCCCGCTCCAGGCGCTGCAGGGTCGTGTACACCTGGCCGACGTTCAGCGGCCACACCTCGCCGGTACGCACCTCGAACTCCTCACGCAGCTGCAGGCCGTACTTCGGCCCCTCGCTGAGCAGGGCGAGCAGGGCATGCCGGACGCTCATCGCGACTCCGTAGGCGGTAGCATACTCGGTATAATACGAACTCTC
>JBBWZH010000366.1:0-5831 GCA_039648995.1 Mycobacteriales bacterium | reverse complement strand
CGGTGAGGAACCGCTCCAGCTCGGCCACGTCCGCCTTCGTCTCGCCCGGGAAGCCGACGATCACGTTGGACCGGGCGCCGGCGTCCGGCCGGATCGCCCGCACATCAGCCAGCAGGCGCAGGAACCGGTCGGTGGAGCCGAACCGGCGCATCCGCCGCAGCACCGGCTCGCTGGCGTGCTGGAAGGACAGGTCGAAGTACGCCGCCACGCCCGGCGTGCCGGCGATCGCGGCCAGCAGGGACGGGCGCAGCTCGGCCGGCTGCAGGTACGACACCCGCACCCGGACCACGCCGTCCACCGCCGCCAGCTCCGGCAGCAACGCCTCGAGCAGCCGCAGGTCGCCCAGGTCCTTGCCGTACGACGTGGAGTTCTCGCTGACCAGCACCAGCTCGCGGACGCCCTGGCCGGCCAGCCAGCGCGCCTCTGCCAGCACGTCCTCGGCGGGGCGGGAGACGAACGAGCCGCGGAACGACGGGATCGCGCAGAACGTGCAGCGCCGGTCGCAGCCGGACGCCAGCTTCAGCGGCGCGACCGGCGAGTCGGCCAGCCGGCGCCGCGGCGACCGGGGGCCCCAGGCGTGCCCCGGGATCGCCACCGCCGGCACGGCCGCGGCCCGGGCCACCGGGCTGATCGGCAGCAGCGTGCGCCGGTCGCGGGGCCGGTGCGCGGCGGGTGGCCGGCCGGCGAGGACGTCATCCAGCCGGCTGCCGATCTCGGCGTACGAGTCGAAGCCGAGCACCGCGTCCGCCTCGGGCAGGCTGGCCGCCAGCTCCGCGCCGTACCGCTCGGCCAGGCAACCGACCGCGACCACCTTCTTGCCGGTGTCGGCCGCGGCCAGCAGCGTGTCCACCGAGTCCTTCTTGGCCGCCTCGACGAAGCCGCACGTGTTCACGACCAGGACGTCGGCGTCCTCGGCATCGCTCAGGGCCCAGCCATCCGCGGCCAGCCGGCCGGCCAACTCCTCGGAATCGACCTCGTTGCGGGCACAACCGAGGGTGACCAGGGCAGCGCGACGCTGCGGGAGGAGGGGCGACACCAGCCGAGCGTACCGGCGCGTACACCCCGCGCCCCCCGTCAGCCGGCGGTGGTGCCCGGCGGGAGGAACTGGACCGTGCACACGGCGGGCGTCGTACACCGCGGCGCGCCGACGTCCTGGCCGTTCAGGGTGAGCGTGACGGACTGCCAGCGGCCGAACTTGACGGTCAGCGACCGGCCGTCCTTGAACTCCATCTGCTGTCCGTTGGTCAGCAGCCCGCTGTAGACCGCGGTGCCGGAGCTGGCCGTGACCAGCAGCCAACTGTCGCCCGCCGACGCCCGGATCCGCAGCGTCACGCCGCTCGGGATGGGCCTGGTGGTGGTCGGGGCGGGTGGGCTGGTGGTGCGGGTCGGCGTCGTGGCCGGCGCGGTGGCCGGCGCGGTCGACGTGCCGGGCGCGGCGGCCACCCCGCCCTTGCCCGGGTCACGCCCGAGCAGCCAGCTGAACGCGAAGAACACGGCCGCCACCGCCAGCACGGCGACCGCGACCGAGGCCCAGCGGGCGGTGGGCCGGCGCACCTCGGCGGGCGGCGTGAACGTCGGCAGCGGGCTGGTGTTCAGCTTCGGCGCCGGGTCGCCGTACTGCTTGTCGTACCGGGCGACCAGGTCCGGCCCGTCGGCGCCGACCACCGCGGCGATCGATTTGATGTGCCCGCGGGCGTAGGCGCGGCCACCGCACCCGCTGAAGTCGTCGGCCTCGATGCCGCGCACCAGCGTGGCCCGGATCCGGGTGGCCGCCGCGACATCCTCGACCGACATGCCGCGCGCCTCGCGTGCTGCGGCCAGCGTTGAGCCAATTGGGCTGAATTCCGACGGGGCGGGCGTACCGCGCCCGGGGGAAGTGGCGTCGTCGGACAAGAGAAGCGACCCTTCGGGGGCGTCGCGGCGGAGGTAGTGGCCCGGCAGGATTGTTCTGCTCCTAGTCTAGGCAGCCGGAGCGGGTCCGGACAAAGCCCACCGGGTCGATCGGCTGGGATCGAATGGTCAACGCAGCGTCGAGGCGCCTGGACCGATCGGCCTAGCACCGTGCCGCCGGAGGGCGGCGTCCGGCGGGCGCAGGTCCTGCGAGTAGAGCACCCGGTCCCACCGCTCGTCGCCGACCGCGACGAAGTCCGGCAGCCGGCCGCGGACGCTGAACCCGCACGACTCGTACAGCGCCATCGCGGCGTGGTTGTTGCCGCGCACGTCCAGCGTCAGCACCTCGACGCCGTGCGCCCTGGCGTCCTCGACGAGCGCGGTGACCACGGCCCGGGCCAGCCCGCAGCCGCGCGCGGCCGGGTGCACCATCACCTGCTGCACGTCCGCGTTCAGGGCGACCGTCTCCTTGCGGTACCGCTCCCACCGGCCGAGCGCCTCGATCCGGCCGCCGGCCAGCACCACGGCGAACCGGGCCTGCCCGGCCGCGGCCGTGGTCAGGATCCCGTCCAGCCAGGCGGCGATCTGCGGCCCGGACGGGACGCCGGTCCAGCCGACCGCGCCGGCGTCGCCGGTGACCGCGGTGACCACCCGGGCCACCTGGGCCCGGGTCACACCGTCCGCCGCGGTGAGCCAGCGGACCTCGCTCACAGTGCCTCCTGGTTCGCTCCGGCCGGACGCAACAGGCACCGCCTACCGCCGGGGCCACCCGCCAGCGGGGCTCCCGATCACTCCTCGCCCCGCAGCACGACCAGCAGGCCGGGCAGCTCGTCCGGCTTGATCAGCACGTCCCTGGCCTTGGAGCCCTCGGACGGGCCGACGATGCCGCGGCTCTCCATCAGGTCCATCAGCCGGCCGGCCTTGGCGAACCCGACCCGCAGCTTCCGCTGCAGCATCGAGGTCGAGCCGAACTGGGTGGAGACGACCAGCTCGACCGCCTGCAGCAGGACGTCGAGGTCGTCGCCGATATCCTCGTCGACCTCCTTCTTGCCGGCGACCGGGGCCGTCACATCGTCGCGGTAGACCGGCTGCAGTTGCGCCTTGCAGTGCTCGACGATCGCGGCGATCTCCGACTCGGGCACGTACGCGCCCTGGATGCGCTGCGGCTTGCTCGCGCCCATCGGCAGGAACAGCCCGTCGCCCTGGCCGATCAGCTTCTCCGCGCCGGGCTGGTCGAGGATGACCCGCGAGTCGGCCAGGCTGGCGGTGGAGAACGCCAGCCGGGACGGCACGTTGGCCTTGATCAGGCCGGTCACCACGTCGACGCTGGGGCGCTGGGTGGCCAGCACCAGGTGGATGCCGGCGGCCCGGGCCAGCTGCGTGATCCGGACGACCGCGTCCTCCACGTCCCGGGGCGCGACCATCATCAGGTCGGCCAGCTCGTCGACGATCACCAGCAGGTACGGATAGGGCGTGTAGACCCGCTCGCTGCCCGGCGGCGCGGTGATCTGGCCGGCCCGCACCTTGCGGTTGAAGTCGTCGATGTGCCGGACCGACGAGGCCTGCATGTCCTCGTACCGCATGTCCATCTCGCGGACCACCCACTGCAGGGCGTCGGCGGCCTTCTTCGGGCTCGTGATGATCGGCGTGACCAGGTGCGGGATGCCCTCGTACGCAGTCAGCTCGACCCGCTTCGGGTCGATCAGCACGAGCCGTACCTCGTCCGGCGTGGACCGCACCATGATCGACGTGATCAGCGCGTTGACGCAGCTGGACTTGCCGGCGCCGGTCGCGCCCGCGATCAGGATGTGCGGCATCTTGGCGAGGTTGGCCACCACGTAGCCGCCCTCGATGTCCTTGCCCAGGCCGACGATCATCGGGTGGTGGTCCCGGATCGCGTTCTGGCTGCGCAGCACGTCGCCGAGGCTGACCAGCTCGCGGTCGGTGTTCGGGATCTCCACGCCGACCGCGCTCTTGCCCGGGATCGGGCTGATGATCCGCACGTCGGCGCTCTTCACCGCGTACGCGATGTTGCGGGACAGCTGGATGATCCGCTCCACCTTGACGCCCGGGCCGAGCTCCACCTCGTAGCGGGTGACCGTCGGGCCACGGGTGAAGCCGGTCACCGCGCAGTCGATGCCGAACTCGCTGAACACCTGCTGCAGGGCCGCGATGACGATGTCGTTGGCCTTGGTGCGGGCCTTGGAGACCGACCCGCCGGCCAGCAGGGTGGACGACGGCAGCGTGTAGATGCCGGCCTCGCCGGACAGCTTGAGCTGCACCGGCCGGGTCATCGGCGGGGGCGGCTCGACCGGCTCGTCGGCCTCGGCCGGCACCGCGCGGCGCGGGCGGCGGGCCCGCGGCGGTGGCGCGGCCGGCTCCTCGTCGGGCTCCTCGTCCGGCTCGGTGTCCTGCGCCGGCTCGTCGTCGGCGAGTGGGACGTCGACCGGCTGGTCGTCGCGGGCCGGGCGGCGGCGGCCGCGGCGTGGCCTCGGCGGTGGCTCGAAACCGGCCGGGATCTCGTCCACCGCGGTCTCGTCCTCGTCGACGGCCGGCGCGGGCGGCCGGCGGAGCAGCCGGTCGCGCAGGCCGGCCAGCCGTTCCGGGATCTTGTTCACCGGCGTGGCGGTGATCACCAGCAGACCGAACCCGCCCAGCAGCACCAGCAGCACGCCCGCGATCACCGGGGTCAGCCCCTGTTGCAGCGGGCCGGCGGCGGCTGCCCCGACCACGCCGCCGGCGGACGCCCGCCCGTCCGGGTCGGCCGGCGAACCGTCGAACAGGTGGAACAGCCCCGGGACGGCGAACGCCAGCGCGATCCAGCCGATGGCGACCCGGCCGCGCTCGTCTGGCTGCGGGAGCTGGCGCAGCAGGTGCACGCCGGTGGCCGCGAGCAGCAGCGGCAGCACCGCCGCGGGCGTGCCGACCAGCGCGTGCAGCGCCCGGTCGACCATGCCGCCGACCGGCCCGGCGCCGTGCCACCAGACCCCGACCGCGACGATCAGCGCCAGGCCCAGGGTGGCCAGGCCCAGCCCGTCCCGCCGGTGTGCGGGGTCGAGCCGGGCGGTGGCGGCCTGCCGGCCGAACGCGCGAGCCGTGCCGCCGGCCCCCCGCGCCAGCACCGACCAGCACCAGGCGATCGCCCGCCCGAGCGGCGCGAGCGGACCGGCGCCGGACCGGCGGCGCGCCGCCGACCGGCCGCGCGAGCGCGTTGAGCTACCGGTCCGGGTGGCCATGGGCCCCACGGTAGCGGCGACAGCGCGCGAACCTGCCCATTGCCGACGCGGTGTCGCGGATCGGCGCCGGAAGGCAACCTTCCGGGTGCCGTCGGTCGTCTGCACCGCGAAGACGCCGCCGACGCCGGCCGGAGCCCCGCGCGCCGCCTCAAGGAGCTGAGATGAGCGAGTCAGACGGTCCGAGGAGCGGCTCGCCGCGGCGACTCACGGACGGGCCCGCGACGCCCGCGGCACCCGTGCCGGCCGCGTCCGCATCGGCCGCGCCCGCGTCGGCGGCGCCTGCGTCGGCCGGGCCAGCGTCAGCGGCGCCTGCGTCGGCCGGGCCAGCGTCGCCGGCCGGGCCAGCGGCCGGGCCGGCCGGGCCGGCTGGGCGGCGGGGGTTGTCGGCGCGGTGGCAGCCGCTGGCGGCGGCGGGGGCGGTCGTGCTGCTCGCCGGCGGGGTGGTGGCGATCGCGGCGGCGACGGGCGGCGGTCCGGCGGGCGCCGGGCCGGGCGGGGTGGCGACCACGCAGCCGGTCCTGGAGCCGTCGCCGTCGCTGGCCCAGCTGCTCGTCCGGGACGGTGACCGGGCCGCCGGTTCCGGACAGGTGATCGCGCTGCCCGGGCGGCCGGTGCGGTTCTGCGCGCCGGTGCCGGTCGCGATGCCCGGGTACGCGGCCGGCCACGAGCCGCTGCCGGCATACTGCGACGCCGGGGTGAACCTCG
>JBBWZH010000344.1:0-12864 GCA_039648995.1 Mycobacteriales bacterium | reverse complement strand
GTCTGCGAGGATCGGGGCGTGCCGGAGACCGAGGGAACCACCTGCACGAGCTGCTTCACGTTGAACCCGCCGGGTGCGCCGTCCTGTATCCGGTGCAACCAGCCGCTGCCAGCGGAGAACGGGCCGGCGGCTCCGCTGAGCGTGCAGCCCGGCACGGGCGTCGCCAGCCCCACGGACTGGCCGGGGGCGGTGCCGGCCAGCGCCGGGCCGGACGCGGCGGGGCGTGGGGCTGGAGCCGGCGGTGAGCCGGGCCGGCGGGGGAGTGCGGCCGGCCCGGGGGTGCCGGGCCGCGGTGGCGCTGCACCGGGCGGTCCGGCGGAGCTCGCCCCGCAGGGGGTCACGCCCGGGCTGGCGGATCCGGAGGGGTTCCTCGCGCAGGCGCAGCCGCCGAGGGGCCTGGCGGTGCCGCCGCGGGGGTCGCCGGGCGGGTCCCGATCCGCGGCCGCGGCCGTGCAGCCACCGGGGTTCGGGGTGGGCGCGGGCGACGGTGCCCCGGCTGAGCTGGCCGGGATGTCGCCGGCCGAGCAGCGCCGGATCACCCGGCGGATCGCGATCGTCGGCGGCATCGTGGTGCTGCTGGTGTTGGCCGGCGGCGGTGCCGCACTCTGGCTGACCCGGCCGAAGTACCTCGACACCGATCCGGTGGCGAACGGCATCGGCACCGCGCTGACCCAGCGCGCCGGCGAGACCGTGCTCGTCCGGTGCCAGGGAACCCCGCGGCTGAGGGCCGGTGAGATGTTCGAGTGCGCCGCGACCGACCGGCACGGGGTTACCCGTACAGTAAGGGTCAGGGTGCTCGACACGTCGGGCCGGTACGAATGGACCCTGGGCTGACACCATGGCGGGCAACCGCATAAGGTGCACGCGGCGTCTCTGCGAGGGCGTCGCGATCAGAGGGAGACACCATGACTTGTCCCGTGTGTTCGATGGTCAACCCCGAGGGCACACGTACCTGCATGCGCTGTGGCACGGCCCTCACGCCGGAGAACCCGTCCACTCCGTATGGCACGCCGGCCGCGCCGACGTCCGGTTCGGTGCCTGAGCAGCACCCGTACACCGGGCACGAAAGCGGGCAGCAGCAGGCGGCCAGCCCATATGGGCAGCAATACGGGCAGCAACCACCGCAGCAGGCGCCGGGTCAGCAGCCGGCGACGCCGCAGTACGGCCAGCAGCCCTACGGGCAGCAGCAGCCCTACGGCCAGCAGTCATCGCAATCGCAGTACGGGAGCGGCCAGCAGCCGGCCACCCCGCAGTACGGTCAGCAGTCCGGGCAACAGCCGACCCAGCAGTTCGGCTCGCAGCCGTCCTACGGGCAGCCCGGATACGAGTCCGGCCAGGCGCCGGCGGCCGGCGCCTACGGGCAGCCGGCCACCCCGCAGTACGGCCAGACCAGCCAGGAATCCGGGCAGACGCCGGCCGCCAGCCCCTACGGCCAGCCGGCCACCCCGCAATACGGCCAGACCAGCTACGAGACCGGGCAGTCGTCGGCGGCTGGCCAGTACGGGCAGCCCGCCGCGGCGCCGCAGTACGGTCAGCCCGGCTACGACAGCGGGCAGGCCGCCGCGCCGAGCAGCCCGTACGGGCAGCCGGCCACCCCGCAGTACGGCCAGCCCGGCTACGAGACCGGGCAGACGGCGGCCGGCCAGTACCCCGGCTACGGGCAGACGCAGCAGTTCGGCCAGACCGGGTACAGCGACCCGTACAGCCAGCAGGCGCCGCAGCCGACCCAGCAGTTCGGTCAGCAGCCGGCCTACGGGCAGCCGCAGCCGCAGCAGGGCTATGGCCAGCAGCCATACGGCCAGCCGACCTACGGGCAGCCGGGCTGGGGCACGCCGGCGACGCCGCCGAAGAAGTCCCGCGGCGGGCTGTACGCGCTGCTCGGCGTCCTCGCGGTGATCATCGTGGCCGGCGGTGTGATCCTCACGCTGACCGTGTTCAGCAAGAAGGTGTTCGACGCGAACGCGATGAACCGCGATATCTCATCCCAGTACAAAGACAAGTTCGGCGACACGGTCGAGGTGACCTGCCCGACGAACCAGCAGGTGAAGACCGGCGCCACGTTCAGCTGCACGATCAAGGACAAGTCGCAGAAGATCGAGGTCAAGGTCACCAGCGACAGCGGTGACTACACCTGGAAGACAGCCTGACCCGGCGCTGACCCGCCCGGGCGGGAGCCGGTCACCTGGCCGGCTTCGCCCGGGCGGTCTGCAGTGCGGACAGCAGCCGGTTCAGCGAGCCGTCCAGCCCCCAGCGCTCGCTCAGCTCGACCAGCGCGGCCGGGTCGGCCGGCTCGGCCGGCAGCGCGTCGGTGTAGTCCGGCAGCGACAGCTCGGTCTGCACCTGCACGACCACCGGTGCGGCCTGCAGGTACTCGCGCGCGGCCAGCAGCTTGGCGCGCGAGCCGGCCGGGAACCCATCGGCGCCACCGGCGTCCAGCGCCGCGACGATGCCGGCCAGCGACCCGAACCGGGTGACCAGCGCTGCCGCCGTCCGCTCGCCGACGCCCGGCACGCCCGGCAGCCCGTCGCTGGGGTCACCGCGCAGCGTCGCGAAGTCGGCGTAGGCCCGGCCCGGGATGCCGTAGCGGGCGGCCACCTCGGCCTCGCCGTAGACCTCCAGCTTGGCCACCCCGCGGCTGGTGTAGAGCACGTGCACCGGCGGGTCGTCGCGGACCAGCTGGAACAGGTCCCGATCGCCGGTGACCACCTCCACCGGCCCGGTCGCGTGATGGGCGAGCGCGCCGATCACGTCGTCCGCCTCGTAGCCGGGCACGCCCACCGCCGCCAGCCCGACCGCCGCCAGCACCGTCTGGATCACCGGCACCTGCGGGGTCAGCCCCGGCGGCTCGGCTTCCCCGCCGTACGGCCCGACCCGGTGCGCCTTGTACGACGGCAGCGCGGCCACCCGGAACGCCGGTCGCCAGTCCGCGTCCAGGCAGGCCACCAGCCGGGTCGGCCGCCGCGTCCGGACCAGCTGCGCGACCATGTCCAGGAACCCGCGCACCGCGTTGACCGGCGACCCGTCCGGCGCCGTCACCGTCTCCGGTATCCCGTGAAACGCCCGGAAGTACAGGCTCGCCGCGTCCAGCAGCATCAACGTCACCGCGTACTCCTCCTCGGTCGGCCAGCGCCGTGGCCCCGCCGCCGGGCCGGCAGCCCGGCGGCGTCGCGCACGCTACCGCCCGCCGGACCCGCACCGCCCGCCGCCGGTCGCCCGCCTCGGCGGTCTTCCCGCCAACCCGCCCGGGACGAGGCGGCCCCCGCGACCCGGCTCACCGTCCCACAGCGGCGCGCCGGCGGCCTGACCGCCGGGCTCGCCATCCCCTGGTTGCGCCGGGCGGCACCGCCGCTGAGCGGCGCGCCGGGCGGATAGGCTCGGTGCATGTCCGGTTCGCTTCCGTCCAGTGCGTTCACCGACCGCCTCGCCCGCGCCCAGAAGGCGGCGGCAGACCGTGGGGTGGACGCTTTGTTGATCACTCCGGGGGCTGATCTCCGGTACCTGGTGGGGTACCGGGCGATGCCGCTGGAGCGGTTGACCTGCCTGGTGCTTCCGGCGGCGGCCGATCCGGTGCTGGTGGTGCCGCTGCTGGAGCGGCCGGCGGCGCTGGCCTCGCCGGCGGCCGGGCTCGGGCTGGAGATCCGGCCGTGGGGCGAGACGGATGACCCGTTCGCGCTGGTCGCCAGCCTCCTCCCGCCGTCGGGCCGCCGGCTGGCCGTGGCCAACCGGATGTGGGCCGAGCAGGTGCTCCGGTTCGGCGCCGCGATCCCCGGCGCCGACCTCAGCCCGGCCGGGGCCGTGCTGCGTGACCTGCGGCTGCACAAGACCGCCGACGAGGTCGACGCGTTGCTGCGCGCCGGTCAGGCGATCGACGCGGTGCACGCGCGGATGGGGGAGTGGCTGCGTCCGGGCCGCACCGAGGCCGCGGTCAGCCGGGACATCGCCGACGCGATCGTCACCGCCGGGCACGAGACCGCCAGCTTCACGATCGTCGGCTCCGGCCCGAACGGCGCGAGCCCGCATCACCACCTGTCCGACCGCGTGATCGAGCCCGGCGACCCGGTGGTCGTCGACATCGGCGGGGTCATGCCGGACGGCTACTGCTCCGACAGCACCCGCACGTACGTCACCGGCGAACCGACCGACGAGTTCGCCGCGTACTACGAGGTGCTGCGGCAGGCACAGGCGGCGTCGGTGGCGGCGGTCCGGCCCGGCGTCACGGCCGAGCAGGTCGACGCCGCGGCCCGCGAGCCGATCGCGGCCGCCGGCTACGGCGACTACTTCGTGCACCGCACCGGCCACGGCATCGGCCTGGAGGAGCACGAGGACCCGTACATCGTGGCCGGCAACACCGAGCCGCTGGCGCCCGGGATGGCGTTCAGCATCGAACCGGGCATCTACCTGCCCGGCCGGCACGGCGCCCGGATCGAGGACATCGTGGTCTGCACCGAGACCGGCGTGCGGCGGCTGAACCTGGCGCCGCGCGAGCTGGTCCGGCTCTGACCGCGGCCGCCGGTTGACCCCGGCGGCACGGCCGGACGGCAGCGGGACGGGACGTGCCCCGGCCACGCTGCCGGCGGACCGCAACGGAGCAGAGCCGGACGGGAAAGGAGACAGGCCATGCCGGTCGACCGGATGTTGCCGACGCCCGAGGCGGAGGCGCTGCTGGAGCTGACCCGCGACCTGGCCGACGCGGAGCTGCGGCCGCGGGCGGCCGAGTACGAGCGGCGGGCCGAGTTCCCGCGTGAGGTGTTCGCGACGCTCGGCAAGGCCGGCCTGCTCGGCCTGCCGTACCCGGAGGAGTACGGCGGCGCCGGCCTGCCCTACGAGGTGTACCTGCAGGTCGTCGAGGAGCTCGCCGGCGCCTGGCTGGCCGTCGGGCTCGGCGTCAGCGTGCACACGCTGTCGGCGTTCCCGGTCGCCGGGTACGGCACGCCCGAGCAGCGGGCCGAGCTCCTGCCCGGGCTGATCGGCGGCGAACTGCTCGGCGCGTACAGCCTGTCCGAAGCGCAGTCCGGGTCGGACGCGGCGGCGCTGACAACCCGCGCGGTCCGCGACGGCGACGAGTACGTGCTGACCGGCGCCAAGGCCTGGGTCACCCACGGCGGCCGCGCGGACTTCTACGCGATCATGGCCCGCACCTCGGACGACGGCGCGCGCGGCATCTCCTGCCTGCTCACCCCGGCCGGCGCGGCCGGGCTCAGCGCGCAGCCGGCGGAACGCAAGATGGGGATGGCGTCCAGCCCGACCGCGGGGCTGCTGCTGGACGCGGTCCGGGTGCCGGTCGGCCGGCTGGTCGGCGCCGAGGGCGACGGCTTCCGGATCGCGCTGGCCGCGCTCGACGGCGGCCGCCTCGGCATCGCCGCCTGCGCCGTGGGCGTCGCCCAGGCCGCGCTGGACTACGCGGTCACCTACGCCCGGGAGCGCCGGCAGTTCAACCAGCCGATCATCGAGTTCCAGGGCCTCGCGTTCCTGCTCGCCGACCTCGCCACCAAGGTCGAGGCGGGGCGCGCGCTGTACCTGGCGGCCGCCCGCCGCCGCGACGCCGGCCGGCCGTACCGCACCCAGGCGGCGATGGCGAAGCTGTTCTGCACCGACATGGCGATGCGGGTGACCACCGACGCGGTGCAGGTGCTCGGCGGCTACGGCTACGTCGAGGACCATCCGGTGGAGCGGTGGATGCGCGAAGCCAAGGTGCTGCAGATCGTCGAAGGCACCAACCAGGTGCAGCGCCTGGTGATCGGCCGCGCGCTCGGCCAAGGCTGACCTCGACCGGGCCGGCCGGCCGGTACCGTCGTGACCATGCACCCCGGCGACCTCCTCCGCTCCGCTCCTCGGTCGCTAGCGCTCCCTGCGATGCTCACTCCAGAGGCCGCCTCATGACGGCGCACCCCGGCGACCTCCCTGCGATGCTCGCGGCGGCGGCCTGATGACCATGGAGGAGCTTGACCGGCTGATCGTCCGCGAGCTGTGCGCGGACGGCCGGCTCAGCTACACCGATCTCGCCGAGCGGGTGGGGCTGTCGGTGTCGGCGGCGCATCAGCGGGTCCGGCGGCTGGAGCAGCGCGGGGTCATCCGCGGCTACGGCGCGCGGATCGACCTGGAGGCGCTGGGCCTCCCGCTGACCGCGTTCGTCTCGATCAAGCCGATCGACCCGGCGGCCCCGGACGACGCGCCGGAGCGGCTGTCCGGGCTGGCGGCGATCGAGGCGTGCCACAGCGTCGCCGGCGAGGAGAGCTACATCCTCAAGGTGCGGGTGGCCGGGCCGGGCGCGCTGGAGTCGCTGTTGCAGGAGATCCGGGCCGCGGCGCATGTCTCCACCCGCACCACGGTCGTGCTGAGCACGCCGTACGAGGACCGGCCGCCACCGGCCGAGGGAGGCGTGGCGTGATCGCCGTCCTCGGCGAGGCGGTGGTCGACCTGGTCGAACAGGAGCAACAGGTCTACCGCGCGCACCCGGGCGGCAGCCCGCTGAACGTGGCCGTCGGGCTGGGCCGGCTCGGCCGGCCGACCGTCCTGCACGCCCGGCTCGGCGCGGACGCGTTCGGCCCGATGTTCCGCCGGCACCTGGCCGCCAGCGGGGTGGACGCCAGCGGCCTGGTCGCCGCCGCCGAGCCGAGCACGCTCGCGGTCGCCACGATCGGCCCGGACGGCGCCGCCACCTACGACTTCTGGACCGCCGGCACGGCCGACTGGCAGTGGACCGCCGCCGAGCTCGCCGGCGTCCCCGGGCCAGGCGCGATCGCGCTGCACACCGGGTCGATGGCGCTGGAGGTGGAGCCCGGCGCCAGCGCGATCCGCACGCTGCTGCGCCGGGAGCGGGACCGGGGCGCGGTGACGATCTGCTACGACCCGAACGTCCGGCTCGCCCGCCGCGGGCCGGTCGAGGCCGGCGGGGCCGAGGTGCGGGCCACGGTCGCGCTGTCCGACCTGGTCAAGGTCAGCGCCGACGACCTGGCGTGGCTGCACCCGGACCGCGACCCGCAGGAGGTGGCGCTGCGCTGGGTGGGCGGGGGCGGCCCGGCGCTGGTGGTGGTGACGCTGGGTGCCGCCGGCGCGGTCGCGGTCACCACCGGCGGTGTGCACCGACAGGTCCCCGCGCCGCCGGTCGACGTGGTGGACACGGTCGGCGCGGGCGACGCGTTCATGTCCGGCCTGCTCGACGCCCTGGCGGCGACCGGCGCGCTGGGCGCCGGCAGCCGCCGGGCACTGGCCGGCCTGACACCCGCCGACCTCGACGACCTGCTCGCCCACGCCTGCCTGGTCGCGGCCGTCACCTGCACCCGTGCCGGCGCCGACCCGCCCACCCGGGCCGACCTGGACGCCGCCGCCCGCTCAGCCTGACCCGGGCGCCTCCGCCGTCGTGCCCGGCCTCCGGTGTCGTCCACCCACCCGACCGGCGTCACGGCAGGCCCCGGCCTGACCGCCGGCCCGCGCGGAAGCCGGCTCACCCCCGCCCGGTCAGGTCGACCAGGTGATCGCAGTACGAGTCGCCATGCCGCGCCGCGAGCCCTGGCCCGCCCCCGGTGCCGGCGCCGCCCGGCCCGCGGTCGAAGGTCGCCAACCAGGCCCGGGCCGACCCAGCCCGCCCGGACGGCCCAGCCAGCGCCAGGTCCAGGTCCAGGCCGAGCGTCGCGTCGCCGCGGGCCACGTACAGCCGCAGCCGGCGCGCCTCCGTCCGGATGTAGCCGACGACGCCGGGCACCGCGGGGCCGCCCGGGTCGGCGGGATGCCAGGCCGGGTCACCGACGAGGTCGCCGAGCACCGCGTCGGCCAGGTCGTCGTCGGTCAGCGTGGCCCGCTCCCCGATCCAGGCCAGGTACGCGGTCGCGTTCACGGCCAGGCCGGCGAACTCGTCCGGCGGCGCGGGGGGCAGGATCCGCGGCAGGTACGGCTTGTTGGCCACCTCGCGCAACACGGTGAGCACCAGCGGCAGCCCGTCGGCGTGGTCGAGGTCGACCGCGAGCACCGGGTGGACGACGTGGCCCGGGGTGACCGGCTCGATGAACGCCCGGGTCTGCCCCGGCCCCCGCCGCACCACGCCGCGCAGCAGCGGGCCGTCCCGCGGCCCGGTCAGGTAGCGGCGCAGCCCGAGCATCAGGCGCCGGAACTCCACGTCGGCCGCGGGGTCAGCCCCGGCGGTGGCCATCACCACGGGGCCGCCGGCCCGCCCGGCCGCCCCGCGGCCCGGTCACCGCCGTCCGGGCCGTCCGCCCGTTCCCGCAAGCCAGCTCGTCGTCGCCGCATAAGCCCCGCCAGTCCCCCCGAAACCGACCACCGATATCCGATCGCTCATTGTCGAGACCGTGCGACACGTCCACAAGCGAATCCGGCCCCACGACGTACGAACGGCGGACACCACCGGCGAGGCGGGCGGGTGCCGCCGGCTCAGGCCCCGGCCGCCGGTGCCGACGCGGCCAGCACACCGCCGGCGTGCTCGGCCCACCACCGCTGCCCCGCGGGGGGCAGCGTCCGGATCGGGTCGTAGTACTCGTAGCTGCGGGTCAGCGCGGCCGGGTCGGCGCGCTCCAGGGCGGTGCGGTAGTTCTTGGTCCAGTACGAGATGCCGCGCTCCCGGTCGTACGACTCGAGCTGGTGCACCCAGCGCTTGCCGACGTACGGCACGTCGCAGACCAGCCGCGGGGTGGCGAAACCGGGCAGGTAGCCCATGATCGCGTGCTGCAGTTCCTGCGCCTCCCAGACCGCCAGCCGCCAGTGCTCGGCGGCCGGGATCATGTCGCAGAGGTAGAAGTAGTACGGCATGATGCCGGCCTCGTCGAGCAGCGCGAAGCACAGGTCGAGCAGCGCGGCGGGGGAGGTGTTCACCCCGCGCAGCAGCACGCCCTGGTTGCGCACGTCCCGCACGCCGGCCGCCAGCATCGCCTCCGCCGCCCGGGCCACCAGCGGGGTGACCTGCTGCGCCGCGTTCACGTGGGTGTGGATCGCCAGCGAGACGCCGCGACCGCGGGCGGTGCCGGCCAGCCGCTCCATCCCGGCCCGCACCTCGTCGGTCAGCCAGTGCTGCGGCAGCCCCATCAGCGCCTTGGACGCGAGCCGGATGTCGCGCACCGACTCGACCTCCAGCAGCCGGGCGACGAACGACTCCAGCCGGGGCCAGGGCATGTTGGCGACGTCTCCACCGGAGACCACCACGTCGCGTACGCCCGGGGTGCGGTGCAGGTAGTCGATCATCGCGTCCAGCCGGTCGACCGGCTTGAGGCTGAACTTCAGCTTCGTCACCTGCGGGGTGGACGTGCCGACCAGGTCCATCCGGGTGCAGTGCCCGCAGTACTGCGGGCAGGTCGGCAGCAGCTCGGCCAGCACCTTGGTCGGGTAGCGGTGGGTCAGCCCCTCGGCCACCCACATCTCCGCCTCGTGCAGCGAGTCGCGGCTGGCGTGCGGGTGGGAGGACCAGTCAGGGTCGCGGTCGGACAACACCGGCAGCATGTACCGGCGGACGGGGTCGGCGTACAGCGCCTCGGTGAGCGAGCCGGGGCCACGAGGCGTGACGCCCGGCGCCATCGTGTTGATCATCTGCGGTGGCAGCAGCAGCGACATGGTGGCCTGTTCGGCCTGGTCACGCTGCAGGTCGGCGTAGAACTCGGCGGCCAGCAGGTCGCCGAAGACGGCCTGCAACTGCTTCACGTTCTTCACGCAGTGTGCCCGCTGCCACTGGACGTCCGCCCACTGCTCGGTGGTCACGTCGCGCCAGCCGGGCAGCCGGCGCCAGTCAGGCTCGACCAGCGGTTGCCGGTGATACAGGTACGGCTGGTCGGTCACGGTGCTCCTCCTCCGGCCCGTCCGGGGCCGCCCGGTGGGCGGCTCGGTGCTTTCGCGACGGGACCCACGCTGGCAGGATGAACGCAAAGCCTCCGTGGATCCTATCGTGAGACAGTAGATTCTCTCGTGTTCAATCGATATTACGACAAGAGGTCCGCAGTGATCGTTCGTGTTGCGTCGTCTCCGATCGGCCTGCACCGGGTGGTCGAGCCGGCCGGTGTGCTGCCGCAGGCCGCCTGGCGGCTCGACCCGCGGCCGGAGATCTGGCCGGATGAGGTGCGTATCCGGGTGCGGCGGCTCAACCTGGACGCGGCCTCGTTCCGGCAGCTGTCCGGCGAGCACGGCGGGGACGGCGCGGCGATCCGCGACCGGGTGCTGTCGATCGTGGCCGACCGCGGCAAGATGCAGAATCCGGTGACGGGCTCCGGCGGCATGCTGGTCGGCGTGGTCGACGAGGTGGGTCCGGGGTCCCCGCTCGGGCTCGCGGTCGGCGACGCGGTCGCCACGCTGGTCTCGCTCACGCTGACCCCGCTCGCCGTCGCTGACGGCCTGGCCGGCTGGGACGGCGGGTCCGAGCAGGTCCCGGCCGACGGCCACGCGATCATCTTCGGCCGCTCGATCGCCGCCCGGCTGCCGGCCGACCTGCCCGCCCCGCTGGCCCTGGCCGCCCTCGACGTCTGCGGCGCCCCCGCCCTGACCGCCCGGGTGGTCGCCGGCTACGCGGGGCGGGGCCGGGCCGGCCCGGCGCCGGCGGTGGCGGTGCTGGGCGGCGGCGGCAAGTCGGGCTCGCTGTCGTTGGCCGCGGCCCGCCGGGCCGGCGCCGGCCGGCTGGTCGGGGTGGTGCCGCACGACCCCGAGGCGGCCGCGTTGCGGGCGGCCGGGCTGGCCGACGAGGTGGTCGTCGCCGACGCGCGCGACCCGGTCGGGCTCGCCGCGGCGATCGGCGAACCGGTGGACGTTACGGTTGTCTGCGTGGACGTCCCGGGTTGCGAGGGCGGCGCGATCCTGGCCACCCGGCCGGGCGGCACGGTGGTGTTCTTCTCCATGGCCACCTCGTTCCCGGCGGCGGCGCTGGGCGCCGAGGGGCTGGCCGCGGACGTGACGATGCTGGTCGGCAACGGCTTCGTCCCCGGCCACGCCGACCTCACGTTGGAGCTGATCCGCACCGTTCCCGGCGTCCGCGGCCTGTTCGAGTCCCGGCTGTAGGAGGCGGCACGTGCTGACGATGTTCCAGGGCGGGCGGGTCTACTCGCCGGCCGGGCCGGCGACCGCGCTGCTGGTGGACGGCGAGACCGTGCGCTGGGTCGGCGCCGATCCGGCGTCGTCCGGCGCGCCGGCCACGGCCCGCGTCGTCGACCTGGCCGGCGCGCTGGTCACCCCGGCGTTCGTCGACGCGCACGTCCACTCGACGTCCGCCGGCCTCGCGCTGACCGGCCTCGATCTGTCCACAGTGGACTCCGCGGCGGCGCTGCTGGACGCGGTCGCCGGCCGTGCCCGGCAGGCCGGCGGCGGGCCGGTGCTCGGCCACGGCTGGGACGAGACCGGCTGGCCGGAGGGCCGCCCGGCCACCCGCGCCGAGTTGGACCGCGCCGCCAGTGGCCGGCTCGTCTATCTGTCCAGAGTGGACATCCACTCCGCGCTGGTGTCGACCGCGCTGCTGGACGCGGTGCCCGGCGTCCGCGAATTGGCCGGGTATGCCGACTCGGGCCAGCTGACCCGGGACGCGCACCACGCGGTGCGCCGCGCGGTCTGGGCCGGCCTCACCGCCGGGCAGCGGCAGGACGCGCAGCGCGCCACCCGCCGCCGGGCCGCCGAGCTCGGCGTCGGCAGCCTGCACGAGCTGGCCGGGCCGGGCATCTCCTCCGCCGACGACCTGTCCGCGCTGATCGAGATGGCCGGCACCGAGCCCGGGCCGGATGTCGTGCCGTACTGGGGCGAGGTCGGCGGCGTGGCGCTGGCGCATGAGCTGGGCGCGGTCGGCGCGGCCGGGGACGTCTTCGCGGACGGCTCGCTCGGCTCCCGCACCGCCTGCCTGTCCGCGCCGTACGCCGACGACCCGGGCAACTCCGGGCACGCCTACCTGGACGCGGAGACGATCGCCCGGCACACCGAGGAGTGCACCCGGGCGGGCCTGCAGGCGGGGTTCCACGCGATCGGCGACGCGGCCGTCCGCACGGTCGTGGCCGGGTTCGCGGCGGCGGCCGACGCGGTCGGCCTGCCGGCGTTCCGGGCGGCCCGGCACCGCATCGAGCACGTCGAGCTGATCGACGCGCCGGCGGTCGCGGAGCTGGCCCGGCTCGGCGTGGTGGCGAGCGTGCAGCCGCTGTTCGACGCGCTGTGGGGCGGGGACGCCGGCATGTACGCGCAGCGGCTGGGCGTGGCGCGGTCGCTGGCCAGCAACCCGTTCGGCAGCCTGGCCCGGGCCGGCGTGCCGCTGGCTTTCGGCTCGGACGTGCCGGTCACCCCGCTCGGCGGCTGGGAGGCCGTCCGCGCCGCGGTCTGGCACCACGTCGAGGCGGAGCGGATCGACGTCGTCACCGCGTTCGCCGCGCACACCCGCGGCGGCTGGCTCGCGGCCGGCGCTCCGGACAACGCCGGCACCCTCACCCCCGGCGCGCCGGCCACCTTCGCGGTCTGGAACACCGCGGGCGACCCGCTGCCGGACATCACCGCGGACGCGCCACTTCCCGCCTGCCTACGGACGGTCGTCCGCGGCCAAACCGTGTACGACGTGGAGGGATAGGCCCGATGACCGAACACGGAGCGCCGAACCGCCGCCCGGCCCGGGGACCGGATCGCGTCGCCGGCCCGGCCGGGCCGACCGGAGCCGGACGGGGGGAGCGGGCACCGTCCAAGCTCGGGCTGGACGCCCGGCTGGTGCGCAAGGCCCGGCGGCTGGCGGCCGCGGCGGCCGAACCGGTGATCGAGCTGGCCCGCACCCACACCACCACGTCGGTGGAGCGCGCCACGCTGCGGCTGGCCGGCCTGTCCGGCGCCGACCCGGCGTACGAGGGCGGCACCCAGCCCTGGGCGAACACGGTCGTGGACGCGGTGCGCGAGCAGGTCGGGCTGGAACACGGGGTGGCG
>JBBWZH010000315.1:0-12988 GCA_039648995.1 Mycobacteriales bacterium | reverse complement strand
GTCAGGCGGCGAGGATGACTACTATTCCACCGGACACTGGTAGCTGGCGCGACGTTACGAACGAGGTTCCGCATGACCAGCATGAACGACGAGATCATCGAGTCCTTCCGGAACAACGCCGGCGTTGTCGGCGGCCCCTTCGAGGGCAAGCGCCTGGTGCTGCTGCACCACACCGGGCGGCGCACCGGCCAGGAGCGGGTGACTCCGCTGGTGGCCGCGAGCGACGGCGACAGCTACCTGGTCTGCGGCTCCCTGGGCGGCGGCCCCGAAGACCCGCTCTGGGTCGCCAACGTCGAGGAGGGGCCGGGCCAGACGACGATCGAGGTGGGCGACCGCACCGTGCCGGCGAAGACCACCGTGATCCGCCCGACCGAACCGGAGTGGGAGCGGCTCTACGGCATCTGGAAGACCTACTGGCCGGACGCCGCGCAGTACGAGACCCGCACGACCCGCAAGTTCCCGATCGTCCGCCTCGACCCCCTCGCCGCGTAGCTCGCGGTCACCGGCCGCACCAGCGGACCGGTGGCAGAGGCGGGCCCGGCCCCGGCGTGGCCCGCCTATGCTGTTCGGCCGTGATGACGGGTGCGTTCGGCCGTAGGTTCCGCAGTGGGCGGTGCCGGCCATGAGGCGCCTGCTACCGGCCGTGCCGCCCGGCCCGGCCCGGGCCGAGTTCGAGCGGCTGATGACGCGGTTCGCCGCCGGGCTGCGGGTGGGCGGCGCGGTGGCCGGCGGCGTCGGCGCGTACCTCGGGCTGGCCGCGCCGGCCTCGCCCGCGGTGGTGAACCTCGCGGTAGCCGGCCTGTGCGGCTGGGCAGCCTGCTACACGGCGCTGACGCTGCGGCGCGGGTGGACCAGGTGGGTGGTGGCCGGCGACGCCGTGGTGGCCGCCGTCCTCTGCCTCGGCTACGGCCGGTTGGTGCCCGCCGCGGCGCTGCCGGGCTGGTCGACGTGGCTGGCGGCGGTCGCCAGCTCCGCTGTGATCGTCGTTCAGGTGAGCCCATGGCCCGTGCTGGGTGTCGCCGGCACGCTAGCGGTGGCGGCCGCGTACGCGGCCGGACCGGTGCTGGCCGGGCAGACCGTTCCGGGCCTGGCCGGATTGCTCGTGGCGCAGGGGACGGCCACCGGCGTACTGATGTGGATGATGCGCCGTGGCGTCCGGGCGGCTGACACGGCCATCGCGCAGCAGGAGAGGCTGCAGCGGGACGCGGCCGTCCGGGCGAGCCAGCGAGCCGAGGAGCGGGAGCACTGCCGGCTGCTGCACGACAGCGCGTCGGCCACGCTCACGGTGGTGGCCGCCGGCGCCGTCGCCGACTCGCCGACCCTGCGCGCGCAGACCCGCCGGGACCTCGACGTGATCGAGCGGATCCAGGCACCGGCCGGCGAGCCCGCCGGACCGGCCGGCGAACCCGCCGGCAACGGCGCCGCCGACGCGGGCCGGGCCGATCTTCGCAGCTGGCTGGCGCCGGTCGTGTCGGCGCAGCCCGCGCTGATCGTCGACATGGCGGTCGCCGATGTGGTGGTGCCGGCCGGGGTCGGCGCCGCGGTCGCCGCCGCCGTGGCCGAGGCGCTGCGGAACGTCCAACGGCACGCCGCGGCGGACCGGGTCAGCCTGCGGGCCTGGCCGGCGCACGGCGTGCTGCGGGTCGAGCTCGCCGACGACGGCAGCGGCTTCGACCCGACGCAGGTGCCGGCGCACCGGCGTGGGCTGCGCGAGTCGGTGGTGGCCCGGATGTCCCGCGTCGGCGGCTCGGCGGCGATCACGTCCCGACCGGGGACGGGCACCCGGGTCGAGCTGCAGTGGCCGGCCGCTCCGCCCGGCCCACCCGCCGCCGGAGACGCGGGCTCCCGCCCCGACGGCACGGCCAACGGTGCGGCCGGCGACGCGGCCCGCGACCGGGCCGAGGGTCCGACTGGCGATCAGACCGGCGGTGCGGCCAACGGGGCAGCCGGCGGGGCAGCCGGCAGCTCGGCCGGCGACCGGGCCGGGGGTCCAGCCGGCGACCTGGCCGGCGGTGCCGCCGGCGGGTGGGGCGGCGACGGGGCCGGGGGTGTGGCCGGCGACCCGACCGGCGGTGCAGCCAACGGTGCGGCCGGCGGGGCGGCCGGTGACGGGGCCGGGGGTGTGGCCGGCGGCCGGCCCGGGGACCCGGGCGGGGGTGTGGCCGGCGATCCGGTGGCCGAACCGGCCGGCCCGGGCGGCGGTGTGGAGGTCGGGCCCGGCGAGTTCGGCGAGCTGGTCGCGAGCCGGTATCAGCGCACATTCGAGGTGGCGGTCGTGTCGATCCTGGCCATCCGGCACGTGGCCAACGCTGGGTTGATCGGCGGGCACCGGTCGGCCTACCGGTCGCTCGGAGTGGAGCTGGTGGCCTGGACACTGATGGCCGGGATTGGCGTGGTCGGGTCGGTCCGGCTGCTGCGGCACCGCACCGGGGCCGTCGTGTCATGGCTGTTGGCGGCGGCGGCGCTGGGAATGAGCGCCGTGGCCACCGCCGCGGTCGCGGACGGGCGGGAGCTCACGACGGCGCACTGGGCCCTCGGCGCGGCCGGCTGGTTCGGCGTGATCGTGCTGCTGCGCCGGCCGATCGCCGAGCTCGTCGCCCTGATCGTGGCCAACTGCGGGCTGACGCTGATCGTGCTGCTGCGCGACGGGGCGGTGGAGCGGGTCAGCCTGGCCCGGCTGTTGATGGCTACCTACGCCCTGGCGGCACTGCAGATAGGGCTCGCGCTGGTGGTCGGCGCGCTCGACGGGACGGCGCGGCGGGCCGCGGCCGCCGCCGAGACACAGGCCACGGTCCGCCGCCGCGTGCAGGTGGCCGAGGCGCTGCACCGCAGCCGGCTGGACCGCTACCGGACCGTGCGCCGGTCCGTCGTTCCGCTGCTGGTCGGTCTGGCCAGCGGCGAGCTTGATCCGGCGGATCCCGGCACCCAGCGCCGCTGCGCGGTCGAGGGGAGCCGGCTGCGGCGGCTGTTCGCGGAGACCGACGACGTACCGGACCCGTTGCTGCACGAGCTGCGCGCCTGCGCGGACATCGCCTACAGCCGCGGAGTGCTGGTCGATCTGCAGGTGATCGGCCGCCTGCCGGTACTGAGCCGGCCGGTACGCCGGGCGTTGACCGAGGCGCCGCTGCACGCGCTGGCCGGAGCGCGGCGGCAGGCCCGGGTCACCGTCTTCGGCCGGTCGACCGAGGTGGCGGTCAGCGTCCTGACCGACGCCGGGGCGGGCGAGCCGGCCGAACTGCCCGCCCCGCTGGACCAGGCGCGGACCGTGACCGTGCAGGAATCGATCGTCCCGCAGGACGGCGAGAACCGGCGGTGGATCGAGGCCCGCTGGCGCGGCTGACGGCCCCGGTGGCCGGGCCGGCCGGAGCGCTCACAGCGGCACCGGCCCGGGGCGACCCGGGCGCCGGACGGATGCGGGCGCGGAAGCAGCGGCGGCGAAAGCACCGGGTTGGGTTCTGGAGTGTCCCCGATCGGCACTCTAAGCTCCGCATGTCAGAGATGCGACACGAGGCCGCGGTCAGCACTCGACCGCTGTTGGGGGGGCGATGTCGTCATCGTCTGCCAGCCGGGCAGGCCGGCGGCGATTGCGGGTTGCCCGAACCGGGGCCGCCGGGTTCACGCCCTGACCGGCCGCGGGACGTGTCGGAACGGGAGGGTCCCGCGGCGAGGGCCCTCCCGTTCCGCGCGGTTCCGGGTGCCTAGTGCGCGGCCAGGTGCCTGGCCGCGGCTACCAGCACGTTGGCTTCCAGGAGGTCGGCGAGCGCCACCCGGGCGGGCACCGGGTGGCCGGCGAACGCCGCGGCGTCCAGCTGCGCGGCAATCTGCCGCGCCAGCCGGTCACGCCGGGTGGTCAGACCCGCCAGCGTCGCCTCGACCCTGGTGTAGGTCGAGTCGTCGGATGCCGACCCACTGGCCAGCGCCCGGGTCGACGCCGTCAGGGTGGCCTCGGCGAACTCACCGAATGGGGCGTTGAGCTGCTCGTACCCCTGCGCCAGGGCGGTCGTGAGGCCCGAGCGCAGCGCCGGCGGGGTGGCGTTCTCCCGCAGGCCCTCGACCAGGACCCGGCCGTCGTGGGCGTAGTCGTCACGCAGGCCGAGCAGGGCGAGGATCGTCGGCCGCACGTTCGTGTGGTCGGTCCAGGTCCGCGAGTCGACGCCGCGGTCGGCGACGCCGGGGCCGACGAAGCCGACCCAGGTGTTGCCGATCTCCTGCTGCACGTCACCGTGGTTCCAGGCGAAGCTCGGGACCGCGCACAGGTGCGTGCCGGCGCACTGGTTGACCCCGTTGACCGTGTACGCCGGATCCGAGGTGGTGAAGAAGTAGTCATCGTTGCCGAACAGGGTGAACGTGGGCGTCCGGTTCGGATCGGCGTTCACCATGTGCAGCGTCTTCTCCGCGACCGGGTCGGCGAGGTTGACCACCATCGATGTCGAGGCTCCGTTGTGCCCGCCGTACGGATCGGGTGCGCGCAACCCGGCGACATCGCGTTCGAGCTGCCGCACGGTCGGGTCGGTCGCCGCCGGGTTGCCGTTGACGTAGAACGTGGGCGCGTCGTCGTTGTGGATGCTGAACGCCGGCTCGCTGGCCGGCAGCAGCGCCTTGACGTTCGCGTTGACCTCGCCGATCTGGTTCGCCGGGCAGGCGGTGAGCACCGTGCAGGCCGTGTGCACGCCGGCCGCGTCCGAGGCGTAGGTCAGGGTGCCGTCCGCGGCCGGCACGCCCGCGCCACCGGTGAAGTGGTCGCCCTCATCGACGGTGACCACGAACAGCGCGTTGTGCTGGTCGATGCCATGCGCGGCCAGGTTGGCGAAGAACGCGGCGAACGCGGCGTCGTACGACTTGAGCTGCGCCTCGTGCGCCGCCTCACCCGGGCCGGTCGCCGTGCTCACGTAGGAGTCCGTCGCCGGGTTGGGCGTGTGGGCGTCGTGCACGTCGGACAGGTAGCCGAACGTCACCGGGACGCCGCTCTCCTGCATCTGCGCCACGTAGCCGAGCGTGTTGCTGGCCAGCATGCCGTCGAACCCGGGGAAGCCGCAGGTGCCGGCGGGGTCGGTGATCGGCTGGCCACCCGTGTCGCTGACGCACGCGTTCCCGCCGGTGATCGCCGGGTCGACGTACTTCGCGCCGTACAGCGCCTGGTAGCCGGCGTAGCCGCCGGGCTCGTCGGGCAGCGTGTCCGGGTGCGCGTTCGGGTTGGCCGCGCACCGGCTGGACGCGGCCTTCCCGCAGTGCACGGCGATGCCGACGAAGTCGGTCTGCGGCTGGCCCTTCGCCTTGGCGTTGGCCGGCGTCGAGGGCAGCGCGGCGGCCGCGGCCGCCTCGTTCCACTCCGGCGAGCCGGTGCCGAACACCCGGGTCATGTCGCCGGTGGCGTTGGTCGCGGTGTTCTCCAACTCGATGTTCGCGGTGCCGACGCCGCCCACGTCGCAGCCGGCACGGGTGAACGGCACCCACGGCGCGGGTGTGGTCAGCCCGCCGTCGGTGATCATGTTCGGGGTCGGATCGTTGACCGCGTCCACCTGGTCGGTCCAGTACTTGAACGCCGACGAGAAGCCGACCGCGTTCGCGCTGCCCGGCTCGAAGAAGCCGTACGCGTTGGTGACCGTCTGCCCGTTGCGGTCCGGGTAGAGCCCGGTCAGGCTCGACAGGATCCCGCCCGCGGTGTGCGAGATCAGGATGGTGTGGTCGTTGGTGAACAGCGTCCCCTGGCCGCGCAGGAAGTTCAGCAGGTGCGGCATTTGCTGAAGGTCACCCGGCACGCCCGCCGCGTCCGACCGGAAGTGCACGTTGTCGAACTGCAGGTAGATCAGGTGCTTGACCGGGCCGCCCGAGTCAAGCCGGCAGCCCGACGCCGACGCCGGTGTTGGCGCCGCCTGCGCCGCACTCACTCCCGCCACCGCCGGCGCCGCTGCCAGCGCTGCCGCCACGGTCACCGCCATCCGCCATAACCTGGTACCCATCCGCCGGCCTCCTTGTCGCGCCCGTCCGCCCGCTACCGGGCATCCTGCGCGCGCAATCCAAGTCCCGCCAGCCGTGCCGGAACCACCAGTCGAATGAACCGCGGATGAAGCCTCGTGCCTCGAGACGGCATATCCCACGGCTGCCAAAAACCCCGCCCCGCTAACACCAAACGCCTCGCCAAGCCGCCGCTATGCGCGGTACGGCCTCACCCAATTGTCGGAATTATGGCTGGACGATGGTTTTCAGGGCCGGAGGTGGGTGGTACCCGGGCCGACGCCGCGGCTCCGCCGGCAACCAACCCCGCTCCACCGCCGGCCGACGCCGCACCACCACCAGCGGCCAACCCGGCTCCACCGCCGCCGGCCGACCCTGCCCCGCCGCCGCCGGCTGCCCCGGCCCCGCCAGCGGTGGTCGACCCGGGCGTACCGCCCCTTCCACCGCCGGTGATCGTTCCGGCGCCGCCGGCGATCAACGACCCGGGCGCGCCGGTGATCAACCCGCCGGTGATCGTGCCCCCGCCCGTGGTCAGCGAGCAGGTGCCGTCGGTCGGGGACCCGCCGTCGTCCGTCAGCGACCCCGGCACCGCCGTCGCTGACCTCGGCGGCGGTCTGGAGGGCGGCGGCGACTCCGGTGGTGGCGACTCCGGTGGTGGCGGCGGCGAAGGCTAGCCGCGTCACCCCGGGACCGCGTCCCGCGCCGACTGGGCCCGGAAGCTCACCAGCCTCCGGGCCCAGCCGTGCACCCGGCCACCGATCCGGCTCCCGGCCGGCGGTGACAGCGGCCAGACGACCACGGAACTAGCGACCAAACGACCACGGAGATGGCGACCAGACGACCACGCTGTCTGCGACCAGACGACCACGCTGTCTGCGGCCAGACGACCACGACCCATGCGGCTAGACAACCACGACCCATGCGGCCAGACGACCACGACACGTGCGGCCAGACGACCACGGTAGGTGCGTCTGATCTGCCACACTGTGGTGGTGAGCCGCGTCGAACTTCTACCCCGCAAGGCGTTGCAGCCCGTTACGGAGGCGTTGGCGGACACGCGGGTGGTTGCCGTCAACGGAGCCCGACAGGTCGGAAAAAGTACGTTGGCGCGGGTAGCCGCAGCTAGGGCCGCGCAGACGGCGGTGCGCCTGCTGGACGACGCGGCGACATTGCGGGCAGCGCTGGACGATCCGGCCGAGTTCGTCCGGCACGACGGCCTCATGATCATCGACGAGATCCAGCTCGCACCGGACCTGTTCCGCGCGATCAAGGTGGCCGTCGACACCGATCCGCGGCCCGGGCAGTTCCTGCTCACCGGCTCCGCGCAGATCCTCGCCCTGCGCGACCTTCCCGACGCCCTGCCCGGCCGGATGGAGGTCGTGGAGCTATGGCCGTTCTCGCAAGGTGAGCTCAGCGGCGGCACGGACCGGTTCGTGGACGCCGCGTTCACTCACGGCCCCGCCATCGCACACACCTCACGGCTGCGTAAACGCGACTACCTAGAGCTTGCCGTCCGCGGCGGGTATCCCGAGGCGGTGCGCCGCTCGCCGCGCCGCCGGGCGGCCTTCTTCGATTCCTACCTCGCCACGATGATCGAGCGTGACGTCCGGCAGCTGTCCCTCATCGAACGTCGCGGTGAGCTTCGCCGGCTTCTCACCCTGCTCGCGGGCCGATCCGGCGGGCTGCTCGTGCCGGCATCCCTGGCAACCCACGCCGCGCTGCCCGCGTCGACCTTGCGCCGCTACCTGGACCTGCTCTCAGCCGTCTTCCTGATCAAGGAGTTACCGGCGTGGTCCGCGGGGGCGACGCAGCGCGCTATCGGAACCCCGAAACTGGCGTATGTCGACACTGGTATCGCCGCACACCTGCTCGGCCAGGATGCGGGCCGGCTGAACGAGCCCGGCGGCGCCGCCGGTCCGGTGCTGGAGACGTTTGTCCTGATGGAATTGGCCAGGCAGCTCAGCTGGAGCGACCAGCGGGCGCGCCTCTACCACTACCGCACCAAGGACAGGGTGGAGGTCGACGCCGTCCTGGAGGCGGCCGACGGACGCGTGGTCGCGGTTGAGGTCAAGGCCGGCGCTACCGTCCACACCCACGACCTGGCCGGCCTGCGACACATGGCCGACCGGCTGGGCGACCGCTTCACCGCCGGCTTCGTGCTCTACACCGGGCAACAGACGCTGCCGTTCGGGGACCGCCTGCGCGCGCTCCCGCTAGAGGCGCTCTGGCAGGTCGCCCCGTGAGACCGTCGTCCCCGGACGCACAAAGGCAGAGCGCGCCGGGAGGACGCGGGCCGAGCGCCGCGCTGCCACCCGCGCGCCCCCCGGCGGTCGTTGTCGACGGTCAGCGGGACGCCGGCCGGCGGTGGCTGTTCAGGTGCCGCGTGCCGGCCGCGGACACCGAGACGAATGCGCCGCGTCCGGGCGCGTAGTGGCGCACGATGAAGCCGCGGTCGTTGGCGTCCTCCCACACCGGCAGGCGGGGGCAGGACGTCCGCCACGCCTCAAGCACCTCGCCGTAGGGGCGCGGGTCGGGGCCGATCCACTCCAGCAGATCGAGAATCAGGATGTCGACGGTGTCAGGCACGACTCCCCCATCCCGGGCCGAAGGCCGCCCGGCGCCGCGGTCAGCGTGACTGGTTGACCGTCCATGCCATCTTCCCCCGCGGTGGCCCCGGACGGGCCCGGGCGAGGGGGCGGAAACCGCGGCCCGCGGCCGCGCCGGCGGCACCAGGTGGTGGTCCAGGGCCGGGCCCTGGGGACGCGGCTCCGCTGTCGTAGCCTCGCGGGCGTGACTGAGCCGGTCGGCATCGATGTGTTCGTCCGTGGCCTGCCAAAGGCCGAGCTGCACGTCCACCTGCAGGGCGCGGCGTCGGTGCCGACCGTGCTCGAGCTGGCCCGGCGGCATCCGTCGGTGGGCGTGCCGACCGACGAGGCGCGGCTGCGGGACTTCTACTCTTTCACCGACTTCGCGCACTTCATCGAGGTCTACATCAGCGTCAACCGGTTGGTGCGGACAGCCGAGGACGTCCAGGCGCTGGTGACCGGTCTCGGTCGCGACCTCGCGCAGGTGCGGGTGCGCTACGCGGAGGTCACCGTCACCCCGGACAGCCACCTGCAGATGGGCATCGCGCCCGACGCGGTCGCCGAGGCACTGCGCCGCGGCCGCGCCGAGGTGCTGGCTGAGCACGGCGTGGAACTGGCCTGGATCTTCGACATCCCGGGCGAGCTGGGGCTGGAGTCGGGCGTCCGCACGATCGACTGGGTGGCCCGGCACCGCCCCGAGCACAGCGTCGCGTTCGGCCTGGGCGGCCCGGAGGTCGGCGTGCCGCGCGACCAGTTCGGCCCGGTGTTCCGGCGGGCCCGTGAGCTGGGTCTGCGCTGCGTTCCGCACGCGGGCGAGACGACCGGGCCGCAGACCATCCGGGACAGCATCGAACTGCTCGGCGCCGACCGGATCGGCCACGGCATCGCCGCGGCCCAGGACGCCGCGCTGATGTCCGAGCTGGTCGACCGCGGCATCGTGCTCGAGGTGTGCCCGACCTCCAACGTGCGGACCCGGGCGGTGCCGACGATCGACGCCCACCCCTTCCCGGTGCTGCGCGCGGCGGGGGTCAGGGTCACGCTGAACACCGACGATCCCGGGATGTTCGACACCGACCTCAACCGGGAGTACCTGACCGCGCATCAGGTGTTCGGCCTGGACGCGCCGGCGCTGGTCGAACTGGCCCGGGAGGCGGTACGTGCCTCGTTCGCCGGCCAGCCGACCCGCGCCCGGCTGCTGGCCGAGATCGACACCTACGCCGCCGACCGGTCCGCTTCCCGCGCTGAGCCGGGTAGCCGCCATCGATGATCAACCCGCCCGGCCGGGCGCGCGAGTGTCACGCTGGACGTGCCCGCGGTCCTCGGCGTCGGCGCCCCCGGCTGCGGGTACCCGTTCGCGTGGGCGGTGGTGCGTTGGCTGGCCGGGCGGGACGCGCTGAGCGCACCACCGACGTCGCCGGCGGAGACCGCGCTGACGTTGGGCCGGTTCGTCGCCGAACTGCAGGCGATCGACATCGCCTCCGCACCGGAGCCGGGCAGCGCCGGGTTTGTCCGCGGCGGTCCGCTGGCCCGGCGCGACCGCTACTTCCACGACGCGCTGGCCCAGTGTGACGGGCTGGTCGATACCGGGCGGGTTGCGGCGGTGTGGGAGCAGGCACTGCGCGCGCCGGGCTGGACGGGCCGGCCGGTGTGGCTGCATGCCGATCTGCTGCCGGGCAACCTGCTGGTCCGCGACGGCCGGCTGGCCGGCGTGCTCGATTTCGGCACGATGTGCACCGGCGACCCGGCCTACGACGCCACCGCCGCCTGGCACCTGCTCGACGCTGGCAGCCGGCCGGCGTTCCTGGACCTGGTCGCCGCGGACGGCCCGGCCCGTGCCCGAGCCCGCGGCCTGGTCGTGTCCGGCGGCGTGATCGCCCTGCCGTACTACCAGCACACCAACCCGGACATGGTCACCACCGCCCGCACCGGCATCGACGCCGTCCTCGCTGACACCAGCTGAACCCGCCGTCCTGTCGGCCCGCCGGCGCGGGCGCCCAGTGGCACTGGGCGTCCGCTCGCCGCCCGGCGGCCAGCGGTCGATCAGCGGGCCCCGGGCACGGCGGCAGCGACGGCCCGGGTGCCGCGACGCGGCGGCCGGGGCTGATGTGGCCCCGGCCCCCGCGTCGTCCCGCGCTAGCCGATCGCTCGGCGCGGCCGGCCCGGCGCCGCGGCGGTCACGACACGGCACCGCCGCCGCGGCGGACCGCGGCGGTCAACGGCAGGTCGCGAGAGGACGTCCCCACCGAGACCGGGTAGCTGCCCGGGTCGACCAGCCAGCGCTGGCCGGTGGTGTCCCAGTGCGCGAAGGCACGCGGGGGCAGCGCCACCAGCACCCACCGGTGCTGACCGGGGGCCAGCGACACCTTGGTGAAGCCGGCCAGCCGGCGCGGCGGGGCGACCTGGCCGGGCGCGATCGGGCCGGCGCCGTCCGCCCCGCCGACGTACACCTGCACCACCTGGCTGGCGGTGCGCCGCCCGGTGTTGGTCACCTCCACGCCGACCAGCGCCGGACCGCTGCGACCCGCGAGCACGTGCATCTGGCTGAGCCGGAAGGTGCTGTACGACAGGCCGTACCCGAACGGGAACAGCGGTGTCACGCCGTTGGCGTCGTAGTGCCGGTAGCCGACGTCGAGGCCCTCGGAGTACGTCGCGACGCCGTTCACGCCCGGGTACTGCGCGGAGGTGTTGGCCGGCATGTCGGCCAGGCTGCGCGGGAACGTGATCGGCAGCCGCCCGGCCGGATCGGCGTCGCCGAACAGCACCGCGGCGGCGGCGTTGCCGGCCTCCTCGCCCGGGTACCAGGTCTCCAGCACCCCGGCCACCCGGTCCAGCCACGGCATCAGTACCGGGCCGCCGGTGTTGAGCACGACCACGGTGCGTGGGTTCGCCGCCGCGACCGCCTCGATCAGCGCGTCCTGGTGACCGGGCAGGGAGATGTCGGTGCGGTCGAACCCTTCGGTGTCCTTAGTGGACACGAAGACCACCGCGACGTCCGAGCGCGCCGCCGCGGCCGCCGCCTCGGCGATCTCCACGTTCGGCGTGCCGGCCGGCGGCGTCCAGGCCAACTCGATCATCGCCTGGCCGGCCGGCTTGGCGAAGTCGACCTGGATCGGGTGCGGCTGGCCGGCGGTCAGGTGCACGGTGGCCGACCGGGTTGCGCCGGGGAAGCCGCCGGGATTGTCGAGGACCCGGGTGCCGTCCAGGAGCAGGGTGGCCCGGGCGTGGTTGGTCAGGTGGAAGGTGAAGTCACCGTCCACCGGCGCGGTGAACGTGCCGGTCCACCGGATCGACCAGCCGTTCGGCGGCAGCCCGGGGGCGGGCACCCCGCCGGTCGGGTCCATGTCGACCCACTGCTCGGTGCGGGTCAGCGCCGGCTGGCCCGACCAGGTGGTGTTGGCGTAGTAGCGGGCGGTCAGGCCGTGTTCGCCGGGCGCGGCGCCCTCGGGCGTGAGCGTGTACGCCGGCAGCGCCGGCTGCGGGCCGAGGTCGACCGGGCCCATGCCGGCGGCGTAGTTGATCCGGGCGTGCCCGGCGACCCGGCGGGTGATCGCGTCCAGCGGGCTTACCTTGTAGAGCGGCGCGACGCCGACGCTGCCGCCCCCGCCGGTCATCGCGGTGCCGGCGGCCGGGCCGAGCAGCGCGATCGAGCGGTCCCGCCGCGTGGACAGCGGCAGCACCGGGCCGGTGTTCTTCAGCAGCACGGTGCCGGCCTCAGCGGCGGCCCGGGCGACCGCGCCGTCCCGGGCCACGTCGATCGGCACCGTCTGGTGTGGACGGTCGAACAGGCCGAACTGGAACATCGTCCGCAGCACCCGGCGCACGTGATCGTCCACATCGGACAGCGGGACCTGGCCGGCGGTGACCGCCGCGGCCAGCGGCGCCCCGTAGTGGGCGCCCGATGGCAGTTCCAGGTCCATGCCGTTGGTGGCGCAGCGGACGGTGTTGTGGCAGGAGTCGAAGTCGGAGACCACGAAACCGTCGAAGCCCCAGTCGCCCTTGAGCACGCCGTTCAGCAGCGCCTGCTGCTCGCACGCGTACGAGCCGTTCACCTTGTTCTTGGCGCACATCACCGAGCCGGTGCGGCCCTGCTTGACCGCGGCCTCGAAGCCGGGCAGGTAGATCTCGTGCAGCGTACGGTCGTCGATGTGCTCGTCGATGGTGTCCCGGGCGGCCTCCTGGTTGTTGGCCAGGTAGTGCTTGGCGTTGGCGATCACACCCTCGGACTGGATGCCCTGGATGTTGGCGGCGGCGATCTGCCCGACCAGGAAGGGGTCCTCGCCGAACGCCTCGAACGTGCGGCCGTTGAGCGGCGTCCGGGCGATGTTCAGGTTCGGGCCCTCCATCAGGTTCCGGCCGGTGGCCCAGGTCTCCCGGCCCTCCACCGCGCCGTAGGCCCGCGCCACCGCGGGGTCGAAGGACGCCGCCTCGCCCAGCGGCGCCGGCAGCGC
>JBBWZH010000310.1:0-3105 GCA_039648995.1 Mycobacteriales bacterium | reverse complement strand
CTAGCGACACCGGGAAGGTGACGCCGAGACGAGCCGCCACCGCGGCGGACTCGGCGAACAGCGCGCGCAGCAGATCGTGCATGGCCGGGAGCGTGCCGAGCTGGCCGAGCGTGGCCCCGGTCAGCGCCGTGATCGGGTTGAAGGCGACGTTGCCCACGAGCTTGAGCCAGATCTGATCGCGCAGCCTGGGGTCGACTGGTGCGCGCAGGCCGCCGGCGGCGAAGGCCCGGGAGATCGCCCGGACCCGCGGCGAGTCCGACCCATCCGGCTCGCCGATCGTGAACCGGGTGCCCTCGACGTGCCTGATCACACCGGGCTCAACGATTTCGGTGGAGCAGTACACGACGCAGCCGATGTTGTGGCCGGGGCTGATCGAGGCCGCGATCACCCCGCCCGGATCGACGCTCTCCAGGCCGGTCAGCCCGGCGGCGCCCGCGGGCTGCGGCAGGGACTGGAAGTACCACCAGGGAATGCCGTTCTGGGCCCAGACGGCCGCGGCGCCCGGGGCCAGCAGGCGGCCGAGTTGCGGCGCGATCGCGGGCAGGCTGTACGCCTTCAGCGCGACGAAGACCACGTCGGCGTCCGCGACCGCGGCAGTGTCGCCGGTCACCTCCGGACGGGCGCAGAAGTCACCGCGCGGCGACTGGACCCGCACGCCGCGCTCGGCCATCGCCCGCAGGTGTGCGCCCCGGGCGATCAGCGTGACGTCGGCGCCGCCGCGGGTCAGGGCGGCACCGACATACGCGCCGATCGCCCCGGCGCCAAGCACTGCGAACTTCATGCGCCGGCCCGGCGCCGCGCGATGAACTCCCCCACCCGGCGCCGCTGAACCTTGCCCGTAGGCGTGCGCGGGATCTCCTCGAGCATGTCGATCTGGGCAGGCACCTTGAAGGCAGCGAGCTGCCCGCGGCAATGCTCGATCAGGTCTCCGGGTTCGGCGTCGGCGCGGAGCGTCACCGCCGCTCCGACGAGCTCTCCGTACTTGGCGTCCGGCACGCCAAAGCAGACGGCATCGCGCACCGCCGGATGCGAGGCGAGCACCTGCTCGATCTCCGCCGGGGCGATGTTCTCGCCACCGCGGATGATCATCTCCTTGATCCGTCCTTCGAGGTAGAGGTACCCATCACGCAGTACGCCGCGGTCGCCGGTGCGGAACCAGTCACCGAAGAACGCCTCGGCGGTGGCGGCCGGGTTGCTCACGTATCCCGACATCACCCCGGGCCCGCGGATCACGACCTCGCCGGCGCTGCCGGTCGGCAGCGGCGTGCCCGCCTGGTCCACGATGCGAACCTCGGTGCCGGTCGGCACCCCGACCGAGGTCGGGACCCTGCCCGCCGGTGGCAGCGGGTTGGACGTCATCTGATGGCTGGCCTCGGTCATCCCGTAGGCCTCGAGCATCGGCGCCTGGTATGTCTGCTCGGCCCGTTCCAGGAGTGCGGGCGCCAGCGCGGAACTACACGACCGGACGAACCGCAGCGTGCCGGGCGGGCCGCCGTCGCCGACCCGGTCCAGGATCATCTGGTGCAGAGTCGGGCCCGCCGACAGCCAGGTTGCACCGTGCTCGCGGGCTTGGGGCCAGAACCGCTGCGGCGTGAACCGGCGCGGGGCGATGACGGCGCCGCCTGCGCCCAGCGCCGCGAACGTGGATGCCACCAGGCCGTGAATATGGAACAGCGGCATCACGCAGAACGACACATCCGCCTGGCCCAGCCGGTAATGCGCGGCGATCGTGCGGGCCGAGGCCATGAGATTGCGCTGCCGCAGCGGGACCTGCTTAGGCCGGCTCGTCGTTCCGCTCGTATGCAAGATAAGCGCGACGTCCTCCGGGCTGCCCGGCTCGAACGCGCGCTGGAGCGTCGCGGCCTGACCGTGCGCCAGCAGTTCCGGGGGCCCGTCCTCAGTCGGCCGGACGCCGATCACGGTTATCCCGGCGGCTGCGGCCGCGGCGGTGGCCGCGGCCGCGCCGCTAGCCGGGATCAGCATCAGCCGGGGGGCGATGTCGGTCAGGAAGAACTGGTACTCGGTCGCGGTGTAGGCGGGGTTCAGCGGGGCCGCCGCGGCGCCGAGAGCGGTCACGGCGAGCAGCAGCAAGACCACGTCCGGGCCATTAGGCAGCGCGAGAGCAACCCGGTCTCCGCGGCGCACGCCCAGCCCGGCGAGCCGCTGTGCGAGCGCCTCGACCCGCGCAGCGACCTGCGTATAGGTGAGCACCTCGCCACTGTCCGGCACGACGAGTGCCGGATGCCCGGCCTCACCACCCGCCAGCAGCCCTGCCAGCGACTCGTCTGCTGACGGGCCGTTCTCCTCCGACATCGACCCCTCTCCTCCTCTCGCGTGCCGCATGAAAATGGTACGACGCCCCGGGGTGCCAGCCCTCGGCGTGCAGGCGGACAAGGCCTCGCGCAGCAGAACCGCGTCGTCAGCTACGACGCCGGCCTCGCGGTCCGGCGGTGGGTCTGGCGCTGCTTCCTAGGTCAGCAGCACGGCAGTTCCGCGGTGATCGCGGACTCTTAATCCGCGGGTTCGGGGTTCGAGTCTCTCGCAGCGCTCCACTTCTGATCTGCGCATATACCCGTTCCTGATCATATTTCGCGCCCGATTGGTCCGTTTGCTCGCTCTGTTCTCGCTCGCGAGTTTTCGTCGGCCGCGTCTCTGTCAGATCTGGTCCGATTGGCCCTGATCCCCGGCCGCCTTCGGTGTCATCGTCGGCAGGGCGAAGTTCCGGTACCCCGGAGACGCTGATCAGTGACCTCGACCCGGACGATGCCGCCGCCTACCCTGACCGCGACCGTGGTCGTCTCACCCGGATGGCGCCGTCGAATCCTTCGGCGCCGGCCTGGGCTGTGATCACGCGCGCGAACATCGCTCTCCGCGTACGCCTGCGGGTCACGGACCGGATGCGGCTGCCCGTCGGCCCGGCGGTACCCGGCAGGCCCGGGCCCGAGCCAGCGGGGCAGTTCCCGGCGCAGCACCCGGCGGGCCTGCTCGCCGGTATCAGCGACATAGGCGACCACCGCGGCCGGCGCCGTCGCGAGCACGGCATCGAGCGCGGGCGACTCCACGGCCGGGATCTCGCTGTACAGGTTCGACTGGGTCGCCGGGTGG
>JBBWZH010000280.1:0-11583 GCA_039648995.1 Mycobacteriales bacterium | reverse complement strand
GTGCCGAATGATCCCGGCCAGCTTCGACTACGTGCGGCCGTCCACTGTGGACGACGCGGTGGCCGCGCTGGCCGCCGCCGGCGAGGACGCCAAGGTGCTGGCCGGCGGGCAGAGCCTGCTCCCGCTGCTCCGGCTCCGGCTCGCGTACCCGTCCACGCTGGTCGACATCGGCCGGGTGGACGGGCTGCGCGGGGTCCGGCGCGATGGCGACCAGTTGGTGATCGGCGCGCTGACCACCCACCACGACATCGTGCACGACCCGGTGATCCGCGAGCACTGCCCGGTGCTGGCCCAGGCCACCGCGACCGTGGCCGACCCGGCGGTGCGGCACCGCGGCACGTTCGGCGGCTCGCTCGCGCACGCCGACCCGGCCGGCGACCTGCCCGCGGTGGCGTTGGCCCTGGACGCCGAGCTCGTGATCGCCGGCTCCGGCGGGCGCCGCTCGGTGCCGGCCGCCGAGTTCTTCTCCGACTACCTGGAGACCGCGATCGGGCCCGGCGAGGTGCTGGTCGAGGTGCGGGTGCCGGTGCTCGGCGCCGGCTGGGGCAGCCACTACGAGAAGTTCAACCGGGTCGCCCAGGCCTGGGCGATCGTCGGCGTGGCCGCGCTGGTCCGGCTCGACGGCGATCGCATCGCCGAGGCCCGGGTCGGGCTGACCAACATGGGGCCGACCCCGCTGCGGGCGTCGGCCACCGAGGCGGCTCTGGTCGGTGTGGCGGCCGCGAACGGCGCGGTCGCGGCGGCCAGCGAGCAGGCCGCCGACGACACCGAGCCGTCAGCCGACCTGTCCGCCCAGCCGGACTACCGCCGTCACCTGGCGCGGGTGCTGACCCGGCGCGCGGTGCAGCGCGCCGCCGCCGCGGCCGGATAGCCGGCGCGGGTGTCGGACAGCGATCGAGGGCTGGTCCCGGCCGGGGTGGAATCCCCGGCCGGGCTGGCCGAACGGCTCGCCGGGGTCGGCTACCTGGCCGACCAGGGGCTGGCCACCGCGGCGTACCTGGCGCTGCGGCTGCACCGGCCGCTGTTCTGCGAGGGCGAGGCCGGCGTCGGCAAGACCGAGCTGGCCAAGGCGCTGTCCGCGCTGCTGCCGGCACCGCTGATCCGGCTGCAGTGCTACGAGGGAATCGACGCCAGCCAGGCCCTGTACGACTGGGACTTCCCCCGGCAGTTGCTGCACCTGCGGGCCGCCGAGTCGGCCGGGGTGTCCAGTGTGGACACCCTGGAGGCGGAGCTGTACGACCGGCGGTTCCTGATCGCCCGGCCGCTGTTGGCCGCGCTGGAGACCACGCCGAGCGTGCTGCTGATCGACGAGGTCGACCGCGCCGACGACGAGTTCGAGGCGTTCCTGCTGGAGGTGCTGTCCGACTTCACCGTCACCGTGCCGGAGCTGGGCACGCTGCGCGCGGACACCCCGCCGGTGGTCGTGATCACCAGCAACCGCACCCGGGATGTGCACGACGCGCTCAAGCGTCGCTGCTACTACCACTGGCTGGAGCACCCCGACTTCGAGCGCGAGGTGCAGATCGTCCGGCTCCGGGTGCCGGCCGCCTCGCAGCGGCTGGCCACGGAGGTGACCGCGGCCTGCCAGGCGCTGCGCGGCGCCGGCCTGGTCAAACCCCCCGGCATCGCCGAGACCATCGACTGGGCGCAGGCGCTGACCGCCCTCGGCGCCACCGGCCTCGACCCGGGCCTGGCCGCGGCCACCCTGGGCGCGGTCGTCAAATACCGGGAGGACGCCGAACGCGCCCGCGAGCTGGACGTGCGGGCGCTGGTGGCCCGCGCGGTCGCCGGTGCCTAGCGCCGGCCCCCGATCATGGCCGGGTGACGGCCATGATCGCGAGCAGGTCGCGCAGCCCGACGAAATCCCCGGGGTTCATGGTGTAGAGCGGCAGCCGGTTGACGATGGCTATCGACGCGATCATCACGTCGGTGACCCGGCGGCGCGGCGTACGCCCGGTGGCGAGCACCGCCGCCGGTACCTGTCCGAAGGTCCGCGCCGCTTCGGCGTCGAACGGGACCGGCTCGAACGTCGCCTCGGCATGCTGGAGGACGCTGATGCGGCGGGCCCGCTCGGCCGGGTCGTCGGTGTGATGCGGGCCGGCCGAGAGCTCGGCGAGCGTCACCGCGCTGAGCACCATCTCGTCCGGCAGTTCGGCCGGGTCGGCCGCGGCCAGGCGCATGACGACGTTCGTGTCGACCAGCCCCCGGGACGGGGTCTCACCAGTCACGGTCGACCGGGTCCTGGTCGACGGCGGCGTCGAGGTCGCCCTGGAACCGCTGTTCGTCCAGGACCGGAGCGGTGGCGAACGCGGCCAAGACCTCCGCTCGCGGGACGAAGATCCGGCGGCGCAGCGGGATGACATGCCCGAGCGGGGTGCCGTTGCGGGTGATCGTGAAGGACTCGCCCCGCTCGACCCCCCGCATGATGGCGGCGGACTCGTTGCGTAGTTCGCGTTGGGTGATCTCGCGGGGACCACGGTCGACCACATCCAGCAGCGTAGCTAGATGTGCTACCAGGTGCTACAGACATCCAGAGCACAGCGCGGGCGGGCCGGGCAGACGCGATGCGGCAGCCTTGACAGTTTCGCGGGTTGTCGCGGGTCGGTCATCCGGTTCGGCCGCTACCGGCCGAAGGCGCCCGGCCCGGCCGGGTACGGCAGGTTGCCGCGGGGCGGGCGGGGTGGTGGGGTGGTGACGTGGGTCCGGTCGCGGATGACGATCCGGTCAGCGTGATCGTGGCGCTGGGGCGGGCGCTGCAGGCCGCCGGGGTGCCGGCCGGGCCGGACCGGGTCGGCGAGGCGGTCCGGGCGGTCGCGGCGCTGCGCCCGGTCAGCCGAGCGGATGTCTACTGGGCCGGCCGGGCCACGCTGTGCGGCAGCCCGCAGCACATCGGGCGGTACGACGCGGTGTTCGCGGCCCTCTTCGACGGCGGCGGCCTGCCCCGGCCGCGGCCCGCGCCGGTGTCGCTGCTGCGGATGGTGCCGATCACGCTGACCGACCCGGCCGGCACACCCGCGCCGCCGGCCGGCGAGGAGGACGGCGAGCAGGAGCCGAGCCTGCTGCGGTCCACGGCCAGCACCGTCGAGGTGCTCCGGCACAAGGACGTCACCACGCTCGACGCGGACGAGAAGGCCGCGCTGCACCGGGCGCTGGCCGCGCTGGAGCTGCCCGGCGAGCCGCGCCCGTCCCGCCGCTGGCAGCGGGCGCCGCACCGGGGCGCGGTCGACCCGCGCCGGACGATCCGGGCGCTGCTGCGGGCCGGCGGGGAGCCGGCCCAGCTGCACCATCGCCGGCACGCCGAGCGCGCCCGCCCGGTCGTGCTGCTGGTCGACGTGAGCGGCTCGATGAGCGCGTACGCCGACGTGCTGCTCCGGTTCGCGCACGTGGCCGCGCGGCGCCGCCGGGCCGCGTCGACCGAGGTCTTCACGATCGGCACCCGGCTGACCAGGGTCACCCGCGAGCTGTCCTCGCCGGATCCGGACACCGCGCTGGCCGCGGTCGCCGCCGCCGTCCCCGACTACTCCGGCGGCACCCGGCTCGGCGTCCTGGTCCGCGACTTCCTGGACCGGTGGGGGCACCGCGGCATGGCCCGCGGCGCGGTGGTGGTCGTGCTCTCCGACGGCTGGGAGCGGGACGACCCGGCCCTGCTCGGCGCGCAGATGCGGCGGCTGGCGCTGCTGGCGCACCGGGTGGTCTGGTGCAACCCGCGCAAGGGCCAGCCCGGGTTCGCGCCGCTGGCCGGCGGTCTGGCCGCGGCGCTGCCGCACGTGGACGACTTCGTCGAGGGCCACAGCCTGGCCGCGCTGGAGCGGCTGGCCCGGGTGGTCGCGGGAGCCAGCGGGCGGGCGGCCCGACAGGAGGTACGGCGCGGTGCGTGACATTCTCGGCTCGCTGCGGTCCTGGTTCGCCGACGGCCGGCCGCTCGGGCTGGCCACCGTGGTCGGCACCAGCAAGAGCGCGCCGCGCCAGCCCGGCGCGGCCATGGCGGTCAGCGCCGACGGCGAGGTCGCCGGCAGCGTCTCCGGCGGCTGCGTCGAGGGCGCCGTCTTCGACCTGGCCACCGAGGTCATGGAGACCCGCGAGCCGGTGCTGCAGACCTACGGCTACAGCGACTCGGACGCGTTCGCGGTCGGCCTGACCTGCGGCGGTTCGGTGACCGTGTTCGTGCAGGCGGTCGACGCGACCGCGATGCCCCAGCTGGCCGAGGCGCTGGCCTCGATCGACGCCGACGAGCCGGTCGCGGTCGCCACCGTGATCGCCGGGGGCGAGGCCGGCGGCAGGGTCGGCGCCCGGCTCGCGATCTGGCCCGACCACACGTCCGGCACCCTCGGCAGCACCGGCCTGGACGCCGCGGTCACCGACGACGCCCGCGGCATGCTCGCCCAGGGCGGCACCGGGCAGCGGCACTACGGCCCGAACGGCGAGCGGCGCCGGGACGAGCTGACGGTGTTCGTCGAGTCCTACCAGCCGCCGCCGCAGATGCTGGTGTTCGGCGCGATCGACTTCGCCGCCGCGGTCGCCCGGGTCGGCGCGTTCCTCGGCTACCACGTCACCGTCTGCGACGCCCGCGCCGTGTTCGCCACCGCGAAGCGTTTCCCGGAGGCGGACGACGTGGTGGTCGAGTGGCCGCACCGGTACCTGTCCCGCGTCACGGTGGACGCCCGCACCGTCATCTGCGTGCTCACCCATGACCCGAAGTTCGACGTGCCGCTGCTGGAGGTGGCACTGCGCACACCGGCGGGGTATGTCGGAGCCATGGGGTCGCGGCGCACCCACGAGGACCGGCTCGCCCGGCTGCGCGAGGTCGGCCTGACCGACGCCGAGCTGGCCCGGCTGCGCTCACCCATCGGCCTCGACCTGGGCGCGCGGACCCCGGAGGAGACCGCGGTCGCGATCGCCGCCGAGATCATCGCCGACCGCTGGGGCGGCTCCGGCCAACCGCTCACCGGCACCGCCGGCGCCATCCACGTCGACGCCACCCGCGAGCCGGCCCCCGCCCGATGACCCCCGCCCGATGACCCCCGACCCGCCACCGCCCGCCGGCGGACCGGCGCCGGCCGGGGCCGGTCGCCCGCCACCGCCCGCGCCGGCCGGGACCGGTCGCCCGTCGGCGCCCGCGCCGGCCGGGGTGCTGGTCGGGCTGGTGCTGGCGGCCGGCGCGGGAAGCCGGCTGGGGCAGCCGAAGGCGCTGGTCCGGCTGGACGGGGAGTTGCTGGTCGAGCGGGCCTGCCGGGTGCTGATCGGGGGCGGCTGCGCCGCGCTGGTCGTCGTGCTCGGCGCCGCCGCCGACGAGGTGCGGGCGCAGGCGGCGATGCCGGCCGGGGCGACGGTGGTGGTCAACCCGGACTGGCCGACCGGGATGGGGTCGTCGCTGCGGGCCGGGCTGGCCGCGCTGCCCGCCGAGGCGGGGGCGGTGGTGGTCGGGCTGGTCGACCAGCCGCTCGTGCGGCCGGAGGCGATCCGCCGGCTGGCCGCCGCCTGGCGGGCCGGCGCGGTGGCGGCGGTGGCCACCTACGGCGGCGAGCCGCGCAACCCGGTGCTGCTGACCGGGCCGGTGCTGGCCGAGGTCGCCGCCAGCGCCACCGGCGACCGCGGCGCCCGCGCCTGGCTGCGCGGGCACCCAACGCTGGTACAGCAGGTGGCCTGCGACGATGCTGGCGACCCGACGGACATCGACACCCCCGCCGAGCTCAGCGCACTGACCGAGGCCCGCCGCACCCCGGCGGGCGCTGCTGTGACGAAGGAGTAACCGTGCAGCTCGATCACGAGTTCACCATCCCCGTGCCGGTGGCCGACGCCTGGCCGGTCCTGCTGGACGTGGAGCGCATCGCCCCGTGCATGCCGGGCGCCACGGTGACCAAGGTGGACGGACCGAACATCGAGGGCACGGTCAAGGTCAAGGTCGGCCCGATCACGGTCTCGTACAACGGCACGGCGACGTTCCTGGAGACCGACGAGGCCGGCCGGCGGGTGGTGCTGGAGGCGCGCGGCAAAGAATCCCGGGGGAGCGGTACGGCCAGCGCCCGGGTGACCGCGGTGCTGCACGACGAGGGCGGCCAGACCCGGGCCACGGTGAACACCGACCTGTCGATCACCGGGAAGCCGGCCCAGTTCGGCCGGGGCGTGATGGCTGACGTCGGCAACAAGCTGCTCGGCCAGTTCTCCGACTGCCTCGCGCGCAAGCTGGCCGGTGGCGACACAGCGGAACCGGCCGCCGCCCCGGCCGCCCCGGCCGGGGGCACGGGCACGGCTGGGGGCTCGGGCACGGCTGGGGGCTCGGGCACGGCCGGGGGCGGCGCCAGCCCGGGTGGGGCGACCGCGCACGGCGGCGAGGCGGCGGCGCGGCAGTCCGGCACGGCCCCCGCCACCGTGCTGGACAGCACACCGGCCGGCCAGCCCCGGCCGGCCGCGGCGCCGGAGCGGGAGACCGACGACGCGATCGACCTGCTCGGCGCCGCCGGCGTCCCGGTGCTCAAGCGGCTCGCCCCCGCTCTCGGCGGCGTGCTGCTGCTCGTCCTCCTGCTCCGCGCCCGCCGCCGACGCACCTGACCCCGACGCACCTGACCCGGCCGCCGCGGCCGGCGCGGAGCGTGGTCGCGGGCGCAACACCCACCCGCGGGAGCCGAACGCGGGCGCCGGTTGTGACGTACCAGGGGTGTGAGCGAGCAGGTACGTCGACGGGTGCTGCTGGTGTCCCCGGCCGGGCCGGACGGGCACCGGACGATCGGGGCGGCGCTGGCGGAGGCGGAGCCGGGGTCGACGGTCAGCGTGCTGCCGGGCACCTACCGCGAGCGGCTGGTGTTGAAGCTGCCGGTGATGATCACTGTGCAGGAGCGGCGCGGCAGCGTGGTGATCGAGCCGCCGGACGGCAGCGCGGTCGTGATGGCCGCCACCGCCGCCAGCCTGGACGGGCTGGTGCTGCGCAATGCCGACCCGGACCGGGCGACCGTCGACGTCGGCACCGGCCGGCTGCGGCTGGACCAGTGCGAGCTGCAGGCCCGGTCCGGCGCGGCCGCGTTCGTCCGGGCCGGCGCGGAGCTGTCCATGCGCGACTGCCGGGTGGAGAACAGGGCCGGCGCCGGCATCGTCGCGATGGACGGCGCCGGCGGCACGATCGAGCACACCGTGATCGAGCAGATCAGCTCGTCCGCGGTCGTGCTGCGCACCGGCGCCACGCTGGCGATCCGCGACTGCACGATCGCCGACGTGCGCGGCAACGGCGTCTACGGCACCGAGGAGGCGCGCGGCATCGTGCAGGACACCACGATCTCCCGCACCGGCGGCCCCGCGGTGGCGATCGACAAGAAGAGCGAGACGCAGCTGCGCGGGCTGCGCATCGTGGACGGCTCCGACGCGGGGGTGTACGTGGCCAGCGACGCCCGCCCGGTGATCGAGGACTGTCACATCACGGACATGTCCGGCGCCGGCGTGCTGGTCGACGGCGCCGACCCGCGGCTGCGGCGGGCCCGCATCGCCCGGGTCCGCGGCACCGGCATCCAGATCGTCGGCGGCGGCCGGGGCAGCTACGAGGACTGCGCGCTGACCGAGGTCGCGGCCGGCATCTGGGTGGACGCGGACAGCGACCCGGCGGTCGCGCGCTGCCAGATCAGGAGATCCGCGGATGTCGCGTTGACCGTCGGCGGCGGCGCCACCGGCACGTTCGAGGAACTCGACATCACCGACGGCCGGACGCACGGGGTGAGCATCGCCGGCCGGGCCAACCCGCTGCTGCGCCGGCTGTCGGTGACCGACTGCCGGGGCCACGGCGTGCTGGTCGCCGACGACGGGCGTGGCCGGATCGAGGACGCCGACCTGACCGGCAGCAACCTGGCCGGGCTGCGCGTCGACGCCGGCGGCGACCCGGACGTGCGCGGTAGCCGGGTCCGCGGCGGCGCGGCGGCCGGCGTGCAGGTGACCGCGGGCGGCCGCGGCATGCTGCGCGACTGCGACGTCGTCGAGGTCGGCGGCGACGGCATCCTGGTCTCCGACGGCGGCGACCTGTCCGCTGCCCGGTGCCGGGTGCACGACTGCGGCGGCACCGGGTTGCGGCTGGCCGAGGGCGCCACCGGGTCGTTCACCGGCACCGAGCTGTTCGGCAACGACGGCGCGGGCGTGCTGGTCGACACCGACCGGCCCGTGCTGCTGAAGGACTGCGCGGTCCGTGACAACGCCGGCGGCGACCTGCGGGTCACGGCGGCGCACCCGCAGCTGACCGCCGAGGGCCTGACCGGCGCCGACCAGGCCGGCACCGCCGCCCTCGCCCAGGCGACGGCCGGCCCGGCACCGGCCCGGGCCGGCGGGCGCGCCGGCGCGCAGACCGCCGACGAGCTGCTGGCCGAGCTGGCCGAGCTGGTCGGCCTGGCCGGCGTCAAGCAGGAGGTCCAGATGCTGGTCAACCTGAACCAGCTGGCGCAGCGGCGCGCCCGGGCTGGGCTGCCGGTGCCGCCGATGAGCCGGCACCTGGTGTTCGCCGGCCCGCCCGGCACCGGCAAGACCACGGTCGCCCGGCTGTACGGCGGCATCCTGGCCGCGCTCGGGGTGCTGCGCCGCGGCCACGTGGTCGAGGTGGCCCGGGCCGACCTGGTCGCCCAGTACGTCGGCGCGACCGCGATCAAGACCGCGGAGAAGTTCGAGTCGGCGCTCGGCGGGGTGCTGTTCATCGACGAGGCCTACACGCTGTCCGCCAAGGCCGGCAGCGGCCCGGACTTCGGCCAGGAGGCCATCGACACGCTGCTGAAGCTGATGGAGGACCACCGCGACGACGTCGTGGTGATCGCCGCCGGCTACACCGACCAGATGTCCGGCTTCCTCTCGTCCAACCCGGGCCTGGCGTCCCGGTTCAGCCGGACCGTCGAGTTCGCCAACTACACGGTGGACGAGCTGGTCACGATCGTCGCCGGGCTGTCGGCCGGGCACCGGTACGAGCTGGCCGACGGCACCGCCGACGCGCTGCGCGCGCGGTTCGCAGGGATGCCCCGGGACGCGACGTTCGCCAACGGCCGGGAGGCCCGCCGGGTCTTCGAGGAGATGATCGGCCGGCAGGCGCAGCGGCTGGCCAGCGACGGGGAGATCACCGCGGCCGAGCTGACCCGGCTGCTCCCGGTGGACGCCGGCGCCCCGGCTTCGGCCGAGCCGGCGGGCCCCGATCCGGACGCGCTGCTCCGCAAGCTCAACGAGATGATCGGGCTGGCCGCGGTGAAGCGCGAGGTGGCCAACCTGGTCAACGTGCTGGCCGCGACCCGACGCCGGCAGCAGGCGGGGCTGCCGGTGCCGACGCTGAGCCGGCACATGATCTTCTCCGGCGCCCCCGGCACCGGGAAGACGACCGTGGCCCGGCTGTACGGCCAGCTGCTCGCCGCGCTGGGCGTGCTGCCAGGCGGCCAACTGATCGAGGTGGCCCGCGCCGACCTGGTCGGCGAGTACGTCGGGCACACCGCGCAGCGCACCAGGGAGGCGTTCAACCGGGCCCGCGGCGGCGTGCTGTTCATCGACGAGGCCTACGCGCTGGCCCCGCCGGGCCAGGGCAATGACTTCGGCCGGGAGGCGATCGACACGCTGGTGAAGCTGATGGAGGACCACCGCGACGAGGTGGTGGTCATCGCGGCCGGCTACACCGACGACATGGCCCGGTTCCTGGCCGCGAACGTCGGCCTGGCGTCGCGGTTCCCGCACCGGGTGGAGTTCGAGAACTACCAGCCGGACGAGCTGCTGACGATCATCGAGCGGCACGCGGGCGACGCCGGCTACGAGCTGACCACCGAAACCCGCGGCTCGCTGCTCACCCACCTACAGGCGGTGCCGCGCGGTCGGGCGTTCGGCAACGGCCGGTACGCCCGCCAGGTGCTGGAGGAGATGATCACCCGGCAGGCCGGCCGGTTGGCCACACTTGCCGGCCCGACACTGGACGATTTGCGCCGGCTACTCCCGGTTGATTGCCCCTCGGGGGTGATTGACGGCACGGTTGTGATGTGAGCGGCCCGTCGCGGACCGGCACAATCACCGGACTCTCGGTATCCTGGCGCGAACCGGGCCGACGCCGTCCCCTGCCGATGTCCTGAGCGCAGCCGATGACGGGAGCCGCCGTGACTCCGTCCACCCCCTCCGTCTGTCCCCCCAGCGGGGCACAGCCCGGTGTGCCGTTCTCCGCGGTGCCGCCGGCGCAGGGGTTGTACGACCCCGGCCAGGAGCACGACGCCTGCGGGGTGGCGTTCGTCGTCGACGTGCAGGGCCGCCGGTCGCACAGCATCGTCCAGCAGGCGCTCACCGCACTGTCCAACTTGGACCATCGTGGCGCGGCCGGCCGGGAGCCCAGCTCCGGGGACGGCGCGGGCATGCTGCTGCAGGTGCCGGACGGGTTCCTGCGGTCCATTGTGGACTTTCCGCTGCCGGCTCCGGACCCGGTCACCGGGGCCGGCCGGTACGCGGTCGGGCTGGCGTTCCTGCCGACCAACGACGACACGGCGGCCGACGCGGTCGCCCTGGTGGAGCGGCTGGCCGCCGAGGAGGGGCTGACCGTCCTCGGCTGGCGCGAGGTCCCGGTCGACCCGGCCGACCTGGGCCCGACCGCGCTCTCGGTGATGCCGCGGATGCGCCAGCTGTTCGTCGCCGCCGGCCCTGCCACCGTCGGCCACGTCGCCGGCCCTGCCACCGTCGGCCATGCGGCCAGCGCCGCCGGCACGGCCGGCGCCGGCAGCAACGGCTGGGTCGGGGAGATCAGCTGGGAGTCGGGGCTGCCGCTGGAGCGGCGGGCGTACTGCCTGCGCCGGCGGGCCGAACGGGCCGCCCGGGACGCGGGGCTGCCGCTGTACTTCCCGTCCCTGTCCAGCCGCACGCTGGTGTACAAGGGCATGCTGACCACAGCCCAGCTCGGCACCTTCTTCCCGGACCTGCGTGACCCGCGGGTGGTCACCGCGCTGGCCCTGGTGCACAGCCGGTTCAGCACGAACACGTTCCCGTCCTGGCCGCTGGCCCACCCGTACCGGCTGATCGCGCACAACGGCGAGATCAACACGATCCGCGGCAACCGCAACTGGATGCGCGCCCGGGAGGCCCTGCTCGGCACCGACCTGTTCGGCCCCGGCGGCGTCGAGCGGCTGCTGCCGATCTGCACCGAGGGCGTGTCCGACTCGGCCAGCTTCGACGAGGTGCTGGAGCTGCTGCACCTGGGCGGCCGCAGCCTGCCGCACGCGGTGCTGATGATGATCCCGGAGGCCTGGGAGAACCACGACGAGATGGACCCGGCCCGCCGCGCCTTCTACCAGTTCCACGGCGGCGTGATGGAGCCCTGGGACGGGCCGGCCGCCGTCACGTTCACCGACGGCACGCTGATCGGCGCGGTGCTGGACCGCAACGGCCTGCGCCCGGCCCGCTGGTGGCGCACCGCCGACGACCTGGTCGTGCTGGCCTCCGAGACCGGCGTGCTGGACCTAGACCCGGCCCGGGTTGTCGCGAAAGGACGGCTGCAGCCGGGACGGATGTTCCTGGTCGACACCGCCGCCCGCCGGGTGGTCACCGATGACGAGATCAAGGGCGCGCTGGCCGCCCAGCACCCGTACGCGGACTGGCTGCACGCCGGGCTGATCC
>JBBWZH010000275.1:0-25047 GCA_039648995.1 Mycobacteriales bacterium | reverse complement strand
TCACCCGGGCCGGGTCGACGCTCGTTTCGGCCAGCCAGGCGAGCACCACCGGGGCGAACGCCTCGTTGATCTCTACCAGGTCGATATCGCCGATCGAGAGCCCGGTGCGGGCCAGCGCGTGCGCGGTGGCGGGGATCGGCGCTGTGAGCATCCAGATCGGGTCGGCGCCGAGCACCGAGAGGTGGTGGACGCGGGCCCGCGGGATGAGCCCGTGCGTGCGCAGGCCCTGCTCGCTCACGACGAGCAGCGCGGCCGCCGCGTCGGAGAGCTGGCTGGCGAGCGCCGCGGTGAGCCGGCCACCCGGCACCAGCGCCGGCAGCGAGCGGATCTTCGCCCGGTCCGGCTCGCGCGGGCCCTCGTCGGCGGCGAGCCCGAAGGCCGGCTCGATCTCCGCGTCGAACCGGCCCGCGGCTCGCGCCGCCAGCGCCCGCTCGTGCGAGCCGACCGCGTACTCCTCCATCGCCTCGCGGGTGAGCGACCATTTCTCCGCGATCATCTCGGCGGCCCGGAACTGCGACACCTCCTGGTCGCCGTAGCGCCGCCGCCAGCCGGCCGAGCCACTGAACGGGTCGGCGAAGCCCAGCGGTCGGGCGGCCGTCATCGCGTACGCGATCGGGATCATGCTCATGTTCTGCACGCCGCCGGCCACCACCACGTCGGCCGTGCCGCTCATGACCGCCTGGGCGGCGAAATGCACCGCCTGCTGCGATGAGCCACACTGCCGGTCGACCGTGGTGCCGGGCACGTGGTCAGGTAACCCGGCGGCCAGCCAGGCGGTGCGGGCGATGTCGCCGGCCTGCGGGCCGACCGTGTCGACGCAGCCGAAGATCACGTCGTCGACCGCGGCGGGGTCAAGGCCGGTGCGGCGCATCAGCGCGGTGAGGACGGCGGCGCCGAGGTCGGCCGGGTGAACCGCCGACAGGCCGCCACCCCGCCTGCCCACCGGGCTGCGGACGGCGTCGACCAGGTAGGCCTCCGGCATGTCGGTCATCCTACCAAGCGCTTGTTCGGAGGACTAGACTGATCACGTCCCGGATGGAGGTGGCCCGCCGATGCCTGCCCCCAGCACGATCCCGGCCGCGGTGGCCCGCGCGGCGGCCGAGTTCGGCGACCGCGAGGCCATTGTGGACGGTGACGTGCGGCTGACCTACGGCGAGTTGGCCGAGCAGGTGTACCGGTGCGCCGCCGCGATGCTCGCCGCCGGTGTCCGGCGCGGCGACCGGGTCGCCCTCTGGGCGCCGAACGGCCACCGGTTCGTCGTCGCCGCTCTCGGGGCGGTCACCGCCGGCGCGGTGCTCGTGCCGGTGAACACCCGGTACAAGGGCGAGGAGGCGGGCTGGATCCTGCGCCGCAGCGGCGCCCGGCTGCTGCTGGTCGACAACGGCTTCCTCGGCCACGACTACCTCGGCATGCTGCGCGCGGCCGAGCCGCGGTTGCCCGCCCTGGCCGCGGTGGTCACCCTGGACGGCGCCGGTGAGCTGCCGTGGCAGCGGTTCCTCGACCGGGGCGCGGGCGTCCCGCGGTCCGCCGTGCTGGCGCGCGCGGCCGAGATCACCGCCGACGAGCTGGCCGACATGTTCTTCACCTCCGGCACCACCGGCCGCCCCAAGGGCGCGATGGCGGCCCACGGGCAGAACCTGCGGGTGTACCGCGCCTGGATCGCCGGTGTGGGGCTGCGTCCCGGCGACCGCTACCTGCTGGTGAACCCGATGTTCCACACGTTCGGCTACAAGGCCGGCGTGCTGGCCTGCCTGCTGGAGGGCGCGACGATCGTGCCGCAGCCGGTGTTCGATGTGGACCGGACACTGCGGCTGATCGAACGCGAGCGGGTCACCGTCCTACCTGGACCGCCCACCCTGTACGCCGCGATCCTGGATCACCCGGGCCGGGCCGGCTTCGACCTGTCGTCGCTGCGGCTGGCGGTCACCGGGGCGTCGGTGGTGCCGGTGACCCTGGTCGAGCGGATGCGCGCCGAACTGTTCCCGCAAGTCGTCATCGCGTACGGGCTGACCGAGAGCTGCGGCACCGCGACCGTCGGCGACCCGGCCGCCGACGCCGAGACGATCGCCCGCACAGTGGGCACCGCCATCGAGGGCACCGAGGTGATCGTCGCCGGCCCGGACGGCGAGCCGCTGCCGGCCGGCGAGAGCGGCGAGGTGCTGATCCGCGGCTACAACGTGATGCGCGGCTACTTCGGGGATCCGGCCGCGACCGCGGCCGCCATCGATCAGCGCGGCTGGCTGCACACCGGCGACATCGGCACCCTGGACGGCGCGGGCAACCTGCGCATCACCGACCGGCTCAAGGATATGTTCGTCGTCGGCGGGTTCAACACCTACCCGGCCGAGATCGAGCAGGCGATCACCCGGCACGAGAAGGTGTCCGAGGCGGCCGTGGTCGGCGTGCCGGACGAGCGGCTCGGCGAGGTCGGCCGGGCGTACGTCATCCCGCGGCCGGGGGCGACCCTCACCGCCGACGAGATCGTCGCCTTCTGCCGGGACCGGCTGGCCAACTTCAAGGTGCCCCGCTCGGTGTGCATTGTGGACACCCTGCCGCGCAACGCCTCCGGCAAGGTGCTGCGGTACGCCCTGCGCGACCAGGCCCGGACGACCACCCCCTGACTGGCCACCACCCTGTCCCACCCCGCCGTTGCCGGCTGGCTGACCTGGCTCCACCGTCCTTTGACGGGGCGGTGCCGTCCGCGTATCTTCCGACCAAGCGCTTGCTAGGTTACCTGCCGGAGGACGCATGCCCGAGGCCGTCATCGTGGCCGCGGCCCGATCGCCGATCGGCCGCGCGTACAAGGGATCCCTGCGCGACATGCGGGCGGACGACCTCGCTGTGGCCATGGTCCGCGCCGCGCTGGAGCAGGTGCCGCAGCTTGACCCGGCCGGGATCGACGAACTGTTCCTCGGTTGCGCGCAGCCGGCCGGCGAGCAGGGGCACGGCCTGGCCCGGGTGGTGACGGTGCTGCTCGGCCTGGACGGCGTCGGCGGCCCGACCGTGCAGCGCTACTGCGCCTCCAGCCTGCAGACGACCCGGATGGCGCTGCACGCGATCCGCTCCGGTGAGGGCTCGGTGTTCGTCTCGGCCGGCACCGAGGCGGTGTCCCGGTACGGGCTGGGCAAGGCCGACGGGATGCCGGGCACGCACAGCCCGCACTTCGCGGCGGCCGAGGCGGCGGCGGCCGCGGTCGACCGGTGGGCCGACCCGCGCGCCCGCGGCGAGCTCCCCAACGTGTATGTCGCAATGGGACAGACCGCGGAGAACGTGGCGCAGCGCTACGGCGTCAGCCGCGTGGAGCAGGACGAGTTCGCGCTGCGCAGCCAGCACCGGGCGGAGAAGGCGGTCGCGGACGGCTTCTGGGCGTGCGACATCACCCCGGTGACGCTGCCGGACGGCACGGTGGTGGACGCCGACGACTGCCCGCGGGCCGGCACCACACTCGACGGCCTCGCCGGGCTGAAGCCGGCCTTCCGCGCCGGAGGCACGGTGACCGCCGGCAACGCCTGCCCGCTCAACGACGGCGCCGCCGCGCTGGTGATCATGTCCGACGTGCGGGCCGCCGAGTTGGGTATCGCCCCGCTGGCGCGGATCGTCAGCACCGGCGTCTCGGCGATCTCCCCGGAGATCATGGGGGTCACGCCGATCGAGGCAACCCGGCGGGCGCTGGCGAACGCCGGTATGTCGATCGCCGACCTGGACCTGGTCGAGATCAACGAGGCGTTCGCGGCGCAGGTGGTCCCGTGCGTCCGCGAGTTGGGCCTGGATCCGTCCGTGGTGAACGTGCACGGCGGTGCGATCGCCGTGGGCCATCCGTTCGGGATGACCGGAGCCCGGATCACCACCACGCTGCTGCACGGGCTGGAGTGGCAGGACAAGGAGATCGGCCTGGAGACCATGTGCGCGGCCGGCGGGCAGGGCATGGCGATGGTCGTGCAGCGGCTCTCCTGACTCGCCACGCGGCCCGCCGGGTCAGGACTTGCGGGTGCGCGGCCGGCTGGTCGCCTTCGCCGGGCGCTGCGTGCGCCCCCGGCTGGCGCCCGGCCCGGCCGCGAAGCCGTGCAGGAAGATCGACGTGACGTCCTCGGCGAGTTGGTCGGTGGAGTAGGCGCCACCCGGCCGGTGCCACCGCACCGACAACCAGACCGCGTCGCGGATCAGCCGGTAGAACATCCGCGGCGCGATGTCGTCGCGGAAGCTGCCGTCCGCGACGCCCTTCTCGATGACCTGCAGCCAGGTCCGCTGCACGTCGGCGGCGGCGTCCAGGATCTCGGCGAACCGCGGCTGCTCGCGCAGGTAGTGCAGCTCGTTCTGGTAGATCGCGGTGGCGTACGGCTGCTCCTCGGCCACCTGCAGCGAGGTCAGCACCAGATCGTGCAGGCGGTCGGCCGGCGTCTTGTCGCTGGCGAGCACACCGGCGTACCGGGTGCGGATCGCCTCCAGGTAGCCGCCCAGGATCTCGTCGACGATCGCGTCCTTCGACTCAAAATGGTGGTAGAGGCTGCCGGAGAGCACCCCCACCGCGTCGGCGATCTCGCGCACGGTCGTGGCGCCGATGCCCTTGCGGGCGAACATCTCCGCGGCGCTGGTCAGGATGAGCTCGCGACGATCCTGAGGCTCGGGCATGCGCAATGCCTTCCGGAGGGGGGCGGTGCCTCGCCCGGCCGGCGGCCGGGCGGCAAAAATGGTACCTATCAAGCGCTTGCGGGTTCCGCCGCCGGGTGCGCGGCTACTGGGTCACCGTCCATCCACCGTCCACAGTGAGCAGAACGCCGTTGATGTACGAGGCGAGCGGCGAGAGCAGGAACAGGATCGCCCAGGAGACCTCGTCCGGCGTCGCCAGCCGGTGCAGCGGGATGCGGGCCAGCGCGCGTTGGCCCGTCTCGCTCGCGGTGAAGCCGGCCAGCCGCGGGGTGTCGGTCATGCCCGGCGCGACCGCGTTGGCCCGCACCGCGTCGCTGCGGTACGCGGCCAGGTGCCGGGTGTAGCCGGCGATCCCGGCCTTCGCCGCGGGGTACCAGTCCGGCGCGCTGCCGATGAGGTTGCCCGCCACGGAGGAGACGTTCACCAGCGCCGCGCCGTCCTGCCGGCCGCGAGCCAGCCAGCCGGTGGCCACCCGGCGCATGCTGCCGATGCAGATGGTGATCGCCCGGTCGAACTCCAGTTCGCTGGCGCTGGCGGGCCCGGCGTTGTTGACCAGGTAGCGTGCCTCGCCGACCACGGCCGCGCAGGCCTCGAACGCGGCCGCGACCTGCGCGTCGTCTGCGACGTCCGCGGTCGCCGCGACCGCCCGCCCGCCGGCCTGCCCGATACCGCGGGCGGTCTCCGCGACGCTGTCCGGGTCGACGTCCCAGGCCGCCACGGCGAGCCCGATGGCGGCGGCGTTCCGGGCGGTGGCACGGCCGATCCCGCTGCCGGCGCCGGTCACGATCACCACATCGCCCGGGGTGAACCCGAGCGCGATCTGCTGCATCTGCCGCCCTGCCCTTCCGTCCGGGTCAGACCCCGAACCCGCCGTCGACGTCGAGCTTCTGCCCGCTGATGTAGCCGGCGCGGTCCGAGGCGAGAAAGCAGACCGCGGCCGCGACGTCCGCGGCGGTGCCGAACCGGCGCAGCGGGATGTTCGCCCGCGCCGCGGCCTGCGCGCGCTCGTCCAACTCGCCCGACTCGATCAGGCGCTGCGCCATCCCGTCGGTGAGCATGCCGGGGCCGACGCAGTTCGCCCGGACGCCGAACCGCCCCTCTTCGGCGGCCAACCCGCGGACCAGCGCCTCGACGGCCCCCTTCGACGCGGCCGACAGCCCGTCCCGGACCGGATACCGGCGGGTGGCCGCGGTGGTCACCGCCACGATGCTGCCGCGCCCGGTGCGCAGGTGCGGCAGCGCCGGCCGGACCGCGTTGAAGAACGCGGCCGCGTCGCCGTCCAACTGCGCCCGGAACTGCTCGGGGCTGACCGTGCTCAGGTGCACCATCGGGACATGCGGCCCGGCCGCGTACACCAGCGTGTGGATGCCGCCGAAGTCGCTGGCCACCGCGTCTGCGACGGCCGCGCAGGCGGGCGCGTCGGTGAGGTCGAGGTGGTAGCCGCGGCGTGCGGGCCCGCCGGGCCCGGCCAGCAGCCGCTCGACCCGCGCCGAATCGCGCCGGTAGGTGAGCGCGACCGCGCTCCCGCGCGCGGCGAACTCGCCGGCGATCGCGGCCCCCAGCCCACCACCCGCGCCGAGCACCAGCGCCGCCCCGCGCCGCCCGGCGAATTCCGTGCACACGGCGGCACTCTATCAAGCGCTTGCTCAACTAGCGACGCACCGCCGCACCCCGCCCGCCGGGGAGCCATACCGCCGCGCCGGGGGAGCCGTACCGCCGCACCGGGAGTCGAGCCGCCGCACCACATTGGCCCCAACGCTTTGCCGAAGACACCGACAACTGGTCGGGTGGGGCACGCCTGACGGCGTGGCGTCCGCCACCTATCGCTGAGAATCGCGATCTACCGCCGGCGCCGGCGCGATGCCGCCGGCCCAGCCTTCGTGACCGGGCGCCGCGGCCGGCGCCCGGTCGGCCCGTGGATGGTCAGTGGCGGACGGTGGCCCGGTGGATCCGCGTCGGCAGGGCGGGCGGGCCGTCGAGCGGCGCGGGGTCCTCGGCGGTCGGCTGGACGCCGCCGGCGGCGATCCGGTCGAGTGTGGCCAGGCCACGGCCGGGCACGGTGCCGAAGATCGTGTAGTTCGGCCGCAGCGCCGAGTCGGCGTAGACGAGGAAGAACTGGCTGCCGTTGGTGTCCGGGCCGGCATTGGCCATCGCCAGTGCCGCGCGCGGGTAGACGCGGCGCGCCCCGGTCGGGTCGGTCGGCGCGGGCGGCAGGTTGGTGGGCAGTTCGTCCTTGAAGCTGTAGCCCGGGCCGCCCTCACCGGTGCCGGTCGGGTCGCCGCACTGCAGCACCTTGAGCGTGGGGTAGGTGGTGAGCCGGTGGCAGATCGTGCGGTCGTAGAACCGGTGCCTGGTCAGGTGCACGAAGCTCTGCACCGTGCAGGGCGCCTGCGCCCGGTCCAGGATCAGCGGGATCTCGCCCAGGTTCGTCCGCAGCAACACCTCGACCCGGCCGCGGTCGGGGGTCCGCCGCGGGTCCGGCGGGAGGGATACCGGCCGGGCCGCCGGCTCGTCCGGCGTCTGCGTGTACTGGCACGGGCCGTGCGTGGTGCGCGGCGGGCCGGTCGTGGCGGCGGCCGGCCCGGCCCCGGTGGCGATCACCGCGCCGGCGGTCACGGCCGTGACCGCGGCGAGCCGAACCAGCGCCGACCGCGGCCTCCCGGCCGGGCGGCGTGCCGCGCGGAGCACCTCGACTGCCTGACGAGACAGGACGACGACCGGCACAACGGCCTCCCAGGGACGAATAGTGCACTGTGCTGGCAGTCTAGACAGGCCGGTGCCGCGGCGAGCCGGCCCGTGTTCCCGGCGGGGACGGTGTGGCGAACGGGACGGCGGCCATGACGATCGCTGTCCCCGAGTTGATCCTCAACCCCGCCGGTCAGCCCGTGGCCCGGTCAGCCCGTGGCTCGGTCAGCCCGGTCAGCCCGGCGCCCGGCGGCCGCGGCCGGCCGTGCTGGGTGACCGGTCGGCGGCTGCCGACACGGCTTTCTCCAGCACGGCGAGTTGGGCCCGGGTCTGGTCGGCCTCGGGCGTGCCGAGTTCGGTGTAGAGCGCCAGGGCCCGCCGGAGGTGGCCGCGGGCGCCGGCCGGGTCGGCGCGCGCGATGCCGGCGTGGGCACGTGCCTGCTGGTCGCGGTCGCCGGTGCGGCGGGCGCCGGTGAGAGCCGCGTTGTGGTGCCGCAGCGCCGTCGCGGCGTGGCCGGCGGCCTGCGCGGCCTCGCCGAGGCCGTTGAGCGCCCAGGCCTCGCCTTCCCGGTCACCGACCGCGCGGAAGCGGACGAGGGCCCGGCCGTGGTCCGCGGTGGCCTGGTCGGGCTTGTCGCGCCGGGTCGCCACGACGCCGATGCCGGTCAGCGCCCAGGCTTCGCCGCCCCGGTCACCGAGTTGCTGGTAGAGCCCCAGCGCCTGCCGGTGGGTCGCGCCGGCCTGCCGGTACCGGCCCAGTTGCTCCTCGACGAAGCCGAGGTTGACCAGCGCCCAGGCCTCGCCGACCCGGTCCCCGGCCTGGCGGAACAGCGCCAGCGCCGGCCGGAAGTGGTCGACGGCCAGCCCGTGCCGGCCGAGCCGCCCTTCGACGACGCCGAGGCTGGTCAGTGCCCAGGCTTCGCCGACCCGGTCGCCGGTCTGGCGGAACAGCGCCAGCGCCGGCCGGAACTGATCGGCTGCCGGCCCGTAGCGGCCCAGGCCGTGCTCGATGGAGCCGAGGTTGCCGAGCGCGCGGGCCTGGCCGGCCCGGTCGCCGACCCGCCGGTACAGGACCAGCGCCCCGCGCAGGTGTTCGGCGGCCAGCTGATGCCGGCCCAGTCGCGCCTGGACGGTGCCGAGATCGTTGCGGGCCTGCGCTTCGCCGGCCGTGTCGCCGGTGAGCTGGGCGGCGTGCAGGGCGTGGCCGTGGATGGCCTCGGCATCGGTGGGGTGGGCACCGGCGAGATAGCGGAACAACGTGGCCGACAGCCGGACGGCGTGGCCGGGCCGGCCGTGGCCGGCCGCATGGGCGGCGACGGACACCAGGGCGGGCAACTCGGCGTCCAGCCAGACCCGGCAGGCCGCCGGGTCGGCCGGTGACGGCACCGGGGTTGCCGCCGGCGGTATGCGGGGGCGGCGGTGGGCCTCGGCCGGGTGCAGGCCATCGGCCGCGGCCGCCGCTGCCGACAGGTAGTAGTCGAACAGGCGGCTCAGGGCCAGCCGCCGCTCGTCGTCCGGGTCGAGCTCGGTCGCCAGCCCGCGGGCGTAGGCGCGCAGCAGGTCGTGCATGCCGTACCGGCCCGCGGCGGTGGGGTGGCTCAGGTGCGCGCGGGCCAGTGCGGCGAGCAGCCGGCGGGCCTCGTCGAGGGTGGTGTCGGTCAGCGCGGCGGCGGCGTAGGCGTCGAGGTCGGGGCCCGGGTGCAGGCCGGCCAGCCGGAAGGCGCGGGCCGCCGCGGGCGGGAGGTGGCGGTAGGACCACGAGAACACCGCGGTGACCGCGGCCCGCGGGTCGCCGCCGGCGTCGAGCAGGTCCAGCCGCCGTTGCTGGTCGGCCAGTTCGGCGACCAGGTCGGCCAGCGGCAGGTACGGGCGGGTCGCGACCAGTTCGGCGGCGACCCGCAGGGCCAGCGGCAGCTGCGCGCACTGCTGCGCCAGCCGGGCGGCCGCCTCGGGTTCGGTGTCGACCCGCCGGCCCACCAGCCTGCGCAGCAGCACGACCGCGTCCCGGGCTGGCAGCAGGTCCAGCTCCAGCCGGCGGGCGCCGTGCAGGGCGACCAGCCCGGCCAGGCTGTCCCGGCTCGTGACGACGACCATCGAGGTGCCCGTGCCCGGGAGCAGCGGGCTGACCTGGTCGGGGCTGGCGGCGTTGTCCAGCACCACGAGCACCCGGCGGCCGGCGATCTCGGAGCGGTACCGGGCGGCGCGCTCGTCCAGGCCCGGCGGGATGTCCTGGCCGGCCACGCCGAGCCCGGACAGCAGCCGGGCCAGCGCCTCCGCCGGTGCCACCGGCTGCTCGGGGTCGTAGCCGCGCAGGCTCAGGTAGAGCTGCCCGTCCGGGAACTCGTGCCGGATCCGGTGTGCCCAGTGCACGGCCAGCGCGGTCTTGCCCACCCCGGCGGTGCCCGACAGGGCGACGATGACCACCGCGCCGGCCGTGTCCGGGGCCGGCGCGCCGCTCGGCGCCGGGCCGGGCCCGGGGTCGGCGCCGGCGAGAGCCGCGTCGAGGGCCGCCAGCTCCCGATCGCGCCCGGTGAAGGCCGGTACCACCGACGGCAGCTGCGCGGGTACCGGCCGGGGCGCCGGGTTCGCCCCGGTGACCGCGTCAGGCGCCGGGGTCGCCGGGCGGGGTGGGTCGAGGGCCGGGTCCTGGCGCAGCACCGCGGCTTCCAGCTCGCGCAGCGGCTGGCTGGGGTCGATGCCCAGGTCCGCGCTGAGGGTGTGCCGCAGTTGGCGGTACGTGGCGAGCGCGTCAGCCTGTCGACCGGCGCGGTAGAACGCGATCATCAACTGCCCGTGGATCTGCTCGTCCAGCTGATGATCGCGGGCCAACCGTTCCAGCTCCGGCAGCAGTTCGGTGTGCTCGCCGAGAGCCAGCCGCGCCTCCAGCAGCGCCCGGGCCGCCTGCAGCCACAGCAGGTCCAGCTGGCTGGCCTGCTCCGCGAGCCACGCCCCGGCGACATCGGCGAGGGGGCGGCCCCGCCAGAGAGCCAGCCCGGCCCGCAGCCGGTCCGCGCGGGAGTGGAGATCGACCACGCCGGCGGCACCGCGGATGAGCGACTCGGCGACCGTGATGTCGGTGCCCTCGGCCCCGAGGTCCAGAAAGTAACCCGGCGGGCTGGCTCGGATGACCGTCTTGCTCCCGAGGATCTGCCGCAGGTGGGAGACATGCCGCCGGGCTGTGCTGGCCGCGGTCGGCGGCGCGGCGACACCCCAGACGGCCTCGACCAGCCGGTCGGTGCTGACCACCTCGCCACGATGCAGCCCCAGCACCGCCAGCACCGCCTTGCGGCGCGACCCGGGCACCGGGCGCTGCACGCCGTCGACGACCGCATCGACCGGCCCCAGAAGCCGCACCTGCATGTCGACGCCCCTCACGATCGGGCCGGCCGGTCGTGCTCCCGCCGGCCCTGACGCTGAGCCGCACCGAGACCATAGAGATGTGTCAACGGCGATATCCAGCGTGACCGATAGGTATTGCCCTATCAGGCACCCGATGTCCGCATCGGACACGGGACGCGTGCGGTCCACGTCCTTTCCGCGCCGTGTCCGTCACATTTCCACCCCGCCGACCAGATTGCCCCTGTCACAACGCGCACAGCGGCCGGCTACCCCCGGCCCGCCGGCGCGGTCCTGTTCCAGTGAGAGGAGTACGCATGAAGGTGAAGTTGGCTTCTCGCGGCGGGCTGTTGCGCGCCTCGATCACCGCGGCGATCGGCCTGGTGGCGGTCCTGGCGGCCGTCTCCCCGGCGGCGGCCGCGGCGCCCGGCAAGGCGCCGGCCGCCCCGACGAAGGTCACCCGCTCCGGTGTCGCGCTGCCCGCCACCGCGCAGGCGTTCTGCCTCGGCCGCTCGCTGCCGATCGTCTGCAAGGTCATCGAGCCGAACGTGAACCAGGCATCGACCCCCTACTCGCAGATCCAGTTCCTGCCCGGCGACCACGTGGCCATCGACGCGGGCGGCTGTGCCCAGACCGGCGGCCTCGGCGCCACCTGGAAGCGCTACGTCAACCCCGCCTCCGACAACGGCCTCTACCACGGCTCGATCAGCATCCCCGGCGCCACCGCTGGCCTGCAGCAGCTCTGGACGTTGGTCGGCCGCAGCGTGGTCGTCGGTGCCGCCGGCGGCGGCCTCACCCTCGGCTACCAGGACGACGACTACTCCGACAACGGCTACTGGGGCCACGACGACGGCACCGGCGGCCAGTGCAAGAACAGCGTGAACGCGTGGGTCACCCTGACGATCACCTGAGCACGGACCGCACCGACCGCACCGGGCACGGCTGACGGCGGCGCGCGTGCCGGCGCACCAACAGATCGGGGCGCCCCGGATACCGGGGCGCCCCGACCCGGTGCCTCCGGTCAGGTCGTGCGTACGGTCACCGCGGTCCAGGCACCGATGAGGAACGTGTCGCCGTCGGCGAGCAGGACGTGCTGGCCGGGCGCGAGCGGCGCGCCCGCGCCGGGCAGCCAGGTGCCGTTGGTGGAGCCCGCGTCGGACAGCTGCCAGCCGGTGTCGACCCGGGTGAGCAGCGCGTGGGCGTGGCTGATGCCCTCGTCCAGCGGCGGCCCGGTCAGGTCGACCTCCGGCGCGATGCCCCGGGACGGGCGCGGCCGGCCGAGCAGCACCTGCGGCCCGACCAGCGTGAACGTGCGTACCGGACAGCTCTGCGGGAACGGCAGGTCGGTGGCCATCTGCTCCCACCAGCCGTGGTCGGCGGCGACCGTGAGCGCCCAGGCCGGCCCCGCGGCGGCCGGGCCGGCACCCGGAGCAGCACCGGGGTCGCCGACCGGGCCGGCGAGGTCGGCCGGGTCGGCGGCGGGCAGCCGGCCGGTCAGGAAGTCGTAGGCGTCGTTCTCGCAGAACCGCTCGGCGCCCACCCGGGGCTCCCCGCAGACCGGGCAGGCGGGCGGCGGGCTGCCGACCGCCGGCGCGGCGGGCGCGCCGGAACCCCGCGAACCGGTGGACGGGCCCGGATCGGCCGGCCCCAGGCCGGTGAACGTAGGCGGGTCGACGGCCACCGGCACCGCGCCGGCCGGGTCGCCGCCGCCCGTCGCGGCGACGGCGCTGGCCAGCCGGACACCGCACTCGTCGCAGTAGTCGCCGGAGTCCGAGCGGTGCCCGTTGGGACAGGTGACCGGCATCAGTCCTGCTTTCCCACCCGTACCGTGCGGGTGCTGCGGGTATCCAGCGCCATCTCGTCGGCCGCCTCGACCCGGCGCCGGAGCCGCACCGTGCCGGTCGCCGGGTCGTCGATCTCGACCACCTTGGCCAGCAGGTCGGTGGTGGCGGTGTTGCCGGAGGCGGCGGCCAGTTGCGCGGCGCGGCCGAGCTTCACCGTGGCGGTCCGGTCGTCGCCGGCCTTGCGCGCCTCCAGACCCTCGGCGATGACCTGGGCGAGCTCGGCCTGCCCGGTGTAGTGGGCGACCTGCCGGTTGATCCTGGTCGACAGGGCGACATCGTCCGTCCACACCGCCCGCACCAGCGCCTGCGCGGCCACCTGCTCGGCCCCGTCCGCGTCGACGGTGACCACGGACACCCGGGCGGCCAGCTTCTCCTCGGACACCTGGCCCGGCACGACCACGACCTGGATGTGGTAATCGCGGGCCTCGGCCGCCCAGGCGCCGGTCGGATAGTCGCTGACCCGGGCGCTGACCTCGATGCGCTTGCCGGTCACGTCGCCGATCTGCGGGGCGACCTGCTTCACGAACGTCACCGTCGCGCCGGCCGGCGTCCAGACCCGCAGCCGGACGTCCGGGGTGTTGCGGCCCATCGCTGTGCCGATCATCGCGGTGAAGTCGGCGGCGAGGCCGTCCGGCTCGGCGACGATGTCGACGGTGCCGAGCAGTGTGCCGGCGATGTGCCGCAGCTCCTCGACCAGCCAACCGGTGCCCACGCCGCGGCAGTCGCACTGGAACAGGCCGGTGACGTCGGCCAGCGCCGCGTCCAGCCGGGCCCGCTGCTCCGACTCGTTCTTGCCGTCGGTGAGCAGGATCGCGTGGTTGATCACGCCCGGGCGCTGCTGGAACAGCTCGGCGGCCGCGGACAGCCAGGTGCTCATCGCCGTGCCGCCGCCGGCCCGGATCCGGCCGACCCGGTCCCGGGCGTCCCGGCGGCTGGCCTCGGCCGCCTCGGTCAGCGGCACCACGACGGACGCGCTGCCGTCCCCGGCGATGACCGCGAAGTGGGTGCCGTCCGGGATGCAGTCGATCGCCGCGGTGGTGGCCCCCTTGGCGGCCGTGATCTTGCCGCCGCCCATCGACCCGGACTTGTCCAGCAGGATGATCTCGGTGCGGTCGCCGGCCGGGGCCAGCGCCGGGTCGGTGTCGTCGGCCGCGGTGACCGTGACGACCGCGTCCACCTCGCCGGTGCCCGCGGGCAGGTACTCGTTCTGGAACGTCACGGCGGTGAACGTGCTCATGCCGGCTCCGCCCCCGTGGCCGCGCCGGGTAGAGCCGGCGCCGCACGATGGTCGGCGGCCGGACCCGGCACGAGACTCCAGGCGTGCTGTGTCATCGGATCGCTCCCGAGCTCGCTCATGGGTTGCGGCCTTTCTCGGTACGGGCTGGGTCGGGCAGCGCCGGCTCGCTGCCGCCGGTGGCCGGCGCCGGGTCGTGCCGCACCACCGCGACGGTGATGTTGTCCCGGCCGCCGCAGTCCCGGGCGAAGTCGACCAGCAGCCGGGCGCAGCCGAGCGGGTCGTCGCCGGCCTGCCGGTACGCCGCCCAGACCCGGTCGGCGAACGCGGCCGCGTCCAGCAGGTAGTTCCACAGCCCGTCCGAGCACAGCACGACCAGGCCCGGGGTGGCCAGCCGGACCGACCGCAGCGACGGCTCGACCGGGAGGGTGTCGGCGCCGAGCCACCCGGTCAGCGTGTGCGCCCGGCGATCGGCCCAGACCCGGTCGGGCTCGACGCCGGCCGCCAGGGCGTCGGTGGCCCACGAGTCGTCGACGGTGAGCTGGCTGGGCCGGCCGCCGTCCGGCAGCCAGTAGGCGCGCGAGTCGCCGACGTTCGCCACGTGCAGGCTGCCGGCCGGGTCCAGCACCGCGAGGACGAGCGTGCAGGCCGGCACGTCGTCGTCCGGCCCGGTGGGAACGGGCCCGGCCAGCGCGGCGACCGTCGACCCGGCGCCGGCGACGGCGGCCCGCAGCGCGGCCGGGGCGTCGGCGGCTTGGGTGCCGGCGGCCGGGGTGTTGGCGGCCGGGCGGCGGAGTTCGGCGCGCAGCGCCGCGGCGGCCGCGTCGACCGCGCCGCGGGCCGCGGCCGCCGACTGCGGTGCGCTGGACACGCCGTCGCAGACCACCCCGAAGACCAGGCCGGCGACCTCGCCGACGGCGCCGGCGTCCTGGTTGCTGGTGTAGACCCGGCCGGGGTCGCTGACCAGGGCCGCGCCGCGGGCGCGGCACTCGTCCCGGCGGGCGGCACCGGGGATCAGCGTGCCGCAGCTGTCGCAGTACCCGTCGGCGTCCGGCCGCCCGTCCGGGCACCCGCAGCCCAGCCGCGCCCCTGCCGCCACCGCCCCACGCGGCACCGCCGGCCCCGCGCCGACGGGCGCCCCTGCGCCACCGGGCACCCCTGCGCCACCGGGCACCCCCGGGTCGGCGGGCGCCGCCGGGCCACCGGGCATCCCTGCGCGGTCGGGCGCGCCCGTGCCGCCGGGCGCCCCCGGGTCGGCGGGCGCCGCCGGGCCACCGGGCACCCCTGCGCCACCGGGCGCGCCCGCGCCGGGGAGCGCCGCCGGGCCACCGGGCATCCCCGGGCCGTCGGGCGGCGCAGCGCGGTCGGGTGCCGCCGCGCGGTCGGGCGCGCCCGTGGCGGCGCGGTCCGTCGCGGTCGGGTCGACCGCGGCGAGTGGCCGGCCGCACTGCTCGCAGAAGCGGTCGGTGGCAGCGACCGGCTCGCCGCAGCCCGGGCAGCCGCCGGCGGGCAGGTCCGGCACCGGTAGCGCCCGGCTGGTCCCGCCCATCACGTCAGCGTCCGGGGCCGGATCTCGTTGGCCAGGTCGACGAGCCGGAACCGGTCCGGCCCGTCGACCGACCGGGCCAGCACCCGGTACTCGTGCTCGAGCGCGAACCGCACCCGGCGCTCATCCGCCGTCCCGTTCGCGCCGTTCGCCGGCCCGATCGGGCCGCGGCCGGCCGCCGCACCGAGCACGGCCGCGGGCAGCGGTGCGCCCGCCAGGGCGGCCCGCAGCGCCTGCTGGAGCAGGTCGACCCGCAGCTCGGCCGCGATCGCCGGCGCCAGCGTCAGGCTGCCGATCAGGTCGGCGGCCCGGACCAGGTCGGCGGTGCTGGGCGGCTGGCCGCTGTCGCCGGCCGTGGCGGTCAGCGCGCGGACGGCCGCGACCTGCCCGGCGGACCAGGCGGCGGAGGCGGGCGGGATCCGACCGAACGCGCTGACCGCGCCGGCCCGGTCACCCGCCGCGGCACGCGCCCGGCCCAGCCCGGCCGCGGCGCTGGTGCAGGCCGGCTCGGTGGTGGCCACCAGGTCGTACCAGCGGGCCGCGTCCTCGGGCCGGTCGAGGAGTTCGCCGCACATCCCGAGCGCCAGCTTCGGCGCGGGTTCGCCCGGCAGCTCGGCGCGTACCCGCTCGAACGCCTCCGCCGCCGCGGCGGGCTGTTCCTGGGCGAGCGCGACCAGCCCGCCGAGCCAGTCGGCCTGCCAGTCCTGGCCCCAGGCCGCCCTCAGCGCCACCAGCCGGGCCGCCGCGCCGGCCGTACTGGCGGCTGCAGTGCTGGCGCCGGTCGTGCTGGCGCCGGTCGTGCCCGCGCCGGTCGTGCCGGTGTGGGCCGCGTAGGTGCGGGCCGTGCCGGCAGCCGCGCCGCGGGTGGTGGCCGTGCTGGCGGTAGCCGTGCCGGTGGCGGCGGTACCGGGTGGAGTGGGGTCGGCCGCGGTTGGGTCGGCGGTGGCACCGGCCGGGGTGCCGGGGCCTGTGCCGGCGCGGCCGGCCGGCTGGGCGCCGTCGAGCAGCGCGAGGACGGCGCGGCGGCCCAGCTCGGGGCTGTCCGCCGGCGCGGTCTCCAGCAGCGCGGCGAGTTCGGTCGGATCCGCGATCGTGACGCTGGCCAGGAACGCCGCGTTCGGGTCGTCGGTGTCGACCAGCGGCACCGGCAGCGCCCGCCGGTCCGGGCCGTCCAGCGCGCTGGCCCGCTCGGCGGTGAACCGGGTGGACGGGCCGGGTTGCGGCTTCCCGTCGATGGCGAGCGCCTCGCGCAGCACACCGAGCAGCTGGTCGGCCATCTCCTCGGCCGAGTGGAACCGCTGGCCGGGGTCGGCGTGGCAGGCCCGGCACAGCAGGCCGTACAGCGACGGGTAGTCGGCGAAGACCGGCTGGTCGATCGGGTCCGGCAGCGAGGTGACGAACGTGTTCTGGTAGCCGCGGAAGTCGGTGGCCAGCACCGCCAGCGTGCGGCCCACCGTGTACAGGTCGGACTCGACGCTCGGGCCGTCGGTGGCGACCTCCCGCGCCTGGTAGCCGACCGTGCCGAAGATCGACGACTCGGTGTCGTCGATCCGCAGCACCGCGCCGAGGTCGATCAGCTTGACCGAATCGGCGGTCTGGATGATGTTGTCCGGCTTGAAGTCGCAGTACAGCAGGCCACGCTCGTGCAGGTAGCCGAACGCCGGCAGGATGTCCAGCAGGTAGGCCGCGGCCTGGGTGACCGGCAGCGGGTCCGGCCGGCCGGCGGCGGTGCGGCGCGCCTTCAGCACGTCCTTGAGCGACCGGCCGCCGACGTACTCCATGACGATGTAGCCGGCGCCGTCGTGCTCGACGAAGTTGTAGATCTTGACGGTGTTGGCGTGCTCCACCTCGGCCAGGAACCGGCGCTCGGCCACCGCGGCCTCGGCCGCGGCCACATCGCCGGTGTCGAGCAGGCCCTTGAGGACCACCCAGCGGTCGGCGACGCGGGTATCGGTGGCCAGGTAGACCCAGCCCATCCCGCCGTGGGCCAGGCAGCCGGCGATCCGGTACTGGCCGCCGACCAGGTCACCCGGGTCGAGCTTCGCCGCGAACGAGTACCGGGCGCCGCAGGCCGAGCAGAAGCCGGTCAACCGGCCCGGCCGGCCGTCCCGGCTCCGGCCCACCGGGCTGCCACACGCGGCGCAGTACCGCTTGTCCTCCGGCACCTTCGGATCGGCCAGCACGACGTCGGCGGGGTCGGTGACCGCGACCGGATCGACGGCGACCAGCCCGCGGCCGAACCGGCGCCGCGAGGTGCTGCGGGTCGAGCCGGTCACCGCGGTCCGCCCGGACCCGGCCGAGCCCGTCCCCACCGACCGGGCCGAGGTCGCCGCCCCGGCCGCCGCCGTCCGCGCCGAACCTCCCGAGCCCGTCCCCGCCGAGCCCGTCCCCACCGTCCGGCCCGAGGCCGCCGCGCCGGACGCGCCGGACGCAGTGGGGCCGCCGGAGGCGCCGGCCGCGCCGGATCCAGTGGGCCTGCCGGCGGCGGCAGTCCCGCCGGGCGGGGCTGGCGTGGCCGGGCTGGAGCCGCCGGTACCCGTCCCGGGGGCCGCGGCGCCGGGCCGGGCGGCGACGCCGCACTCGTCGCAGTAGCCGTCGGGGTCGATGCTGCCCGGGCAGCCCGGGGTGGCGGCGCACGGGGTGGCGGTGGCGGTCATCGGCGTCCCTGTCGGCTCATGCCGGCCCGGTGGCGCGGCCGGCGATCGGCCCGCGGGCCGCGGTGGCCGCGCCCACCGCGGCGGCGTAGGCGGTGACCTGCTGGCCGGCGGCGGTGAGGTCGCAGGGCGCGGTGTAGAGCGTTCCCTGGGCCAGCTCGGCCAGCCGGCACAGCTCGGCGTCCTCGGCCAGCCCGTACGCCTGCGCCTTGGCCCGGTACGCGCCGAGCCGGCCGCGCAGCTCGTCACGCTGCGCCAGCAGTGCGCGGCAGCGGTCCCGGGTCGCGGCGGCCAGGTCGGTGGCCGCGTGCACGCGGGCCGACCAGGCCGGCAGCCGCGCGGCCAGCGGCCGCCACTGGTCGGCGGCGGCGAGGGCGTCCAGCGCGGTCAGCTCGCCGGCCAATCGGCGCGGCTCACCGGCGGTCAGCGGGTCGGCCCCGGGTGGTCGCGCCGGCCGCGCGCCGGCCGGTGCCCAGGTCCGTCCGGCCGGGCGTGGCCGGTCCAAGCCGGCCGCCGGGTCGATCACCTTGCTGGCGGCGAGGGAGCGGGCGGCCGCGGCCTCGGCGAGCAGCGCGGGCAGCGCGGCGAGCAGCACCCGACCCGCGGCCAGTCGCTCGGCCAGGTGCGCCCGCAGCGCCTCGGCACTGCCGGCCGCCGCGTGCGCGGCCGCGATCGCCTCGTCGACCGCGTCGAAGTCGGCCGCCGACACGCTCAGCGGGTCGGCCGCCATGGCCTCGGTCAGCTCGGTCAGCCTGGTGATGACGGCCCGGCCCGCCCGGCTCCCGGCCACGCCGTCGACCGCGCCGCGCAGCCCGTCCAGCGCCCGGACGGACGCCTCGGCGCGCGGCATCAGCTCCCGCAGCACCTCGCGGACGTCGGCGAGCAGGTCGGCGACCCCGCCGAGCAGCCCGCGCAGCGCGGCCGCGAGCTCCGCGGGTTCGAGCCCGGCGGCGTCGAGCCGTACCGCGCCGACCCGGCCGGGGCCACCGGCTCCGCCGGCTGCCGCCGGGATGGCTGCCGTCGGCCCGGCTCCGCCGGCCGCGGCCGCCGGCCCGCCCCCGCCGGCCCAGCCGGCTGCCGCCGGCCCGCCCCCGCCGGCCCTGCCGGCTGCCGCCGGCCCGCCCCCGCCAGCCCCGCCCGCTGCCGTCGGCGTGGCTGCGCCGGCCGGCTCGCCCGCGCCGCCGGGCCCGCCCGCGCCGGCTCCGGCGATCAGCCGGGCGCACGCGTCCGGCGGGAGGCCGGCGGCCGCCGGGTCGATCCGGGCGCGGAGGGCCGCCTCCAGCTTGGCGACCGCGTCGCGGCCGGGCCTGCGACCGGTGCCGCGCAGCTCGATCAGCCCGTCCACCCGCGCCGACAGCTGCGGGTACAGGGTCCAGGCGCTGGCCAGGTCGGCGGCGGCCGGCCGCCAGCGCGCCGCGGTCGTGCCGCTGGCCCGGTCGAGCGTGCCGCGGGTGGGGTCGGCGTCCAGGGCCATCAGCGTCAGCGCGAGTTGGCCGGCAGCCGACTGGAGGGCGGCGAGTTCGGCGTCGAGCGCGTCGAGGCTGGGCGGCGGGGCGGGCACGGCGGTCAGTCCAGGTACCGGGCGGCCGGCGGGGCGGGTGCGGGCCCGAACTGCGCGCCGAGCCAGGCGCGGTAGAGCCGGGCCCAGGTGCCGTCGCTCCGGTCCCGCTCCAGCACCGCGTTGACGAACCGGGTGAACTCCGGGTGCGCCCGGGAAATCGCCATGCCGTACGGCTCGTCGGTGAACGCCGGCCCGACCACCCTGGCGTACGGGTCCTGCGCGGCCAGCCCGGCCAGGATCGTGTCGTCGGTGGAGACCGCGTCGACGGTGCCCTCCTGGAACCGCACCAGGCAGTCGGCCTGGGTGGGCGCGGCGACGCCGACGGGGTGCGACGGCACCTTCGCGAGGTTGGCCAGCGAGGTCGAGCCGGCCGCCGCGCAGACCCGCTTGCCGCCGAGATCGGCGATGCTCCTGGCCGCCGAGCCACGCGCCACCAGCACCTTCTGCCCGGCCTGGTAGTAGACCGTGGAGAAGTCGACCAGCTTCAGCCGTTCGCAGTTGATCGTCATGGTTTCGGCGACCAGATCCACCCGGCCGCTCATCACCGCCGCCGCCCGGTCCTTGTTCGGGATGACCACGATCTGCAGTTTGCTCGGGTCACCGAAGATGGCGGCGGCGACCTGGCGGCCCATGTCGACGTCGAAGCCCTCGACCACGCCGGTGAGCGGGTTACGGGAGCTGAAGAGCAAGGTGTCCTGGCTGGTGCCCAGCCGCAGCAGCCCCCGCTTCCGGACAGTGTCCATATAGGACCCGGCGGGCGGCTTGCCGGGTGCCGGCAGCGGGCCGGCCGGCCGGCGGCTGGCCCGCGGGTCGCAGGCCGGCGCCGCGCTTGTCGCGGTGGGGGTCGGCGTCGACGTGGGCCCGCTCGCCACCGGCTCCGGCCGCGAGCCGGACGTGCAGGCCGCGACTGTCCACATAAGACACAAGGTCGCCAGGGCCGGGACGATCCGGCCTCGGCGCGGCGGGATCGTCATCGGTACTCCTGCAACCGGGCCCGCAGGCCGAGCGCGGCGAGCACACCGACCGCGGCCGCGACGATCGGGACGAGGCCGGTCAGCAACCCCAGCCCGCCACCGGCCTGCTCGGCCAGCGCGCTGAACCTGGCCTGGTCGGCGTCGATCGCGGCGGTCAGCGCGCCGTCCAGGCGGCCGAACGCCGCCGCGGCGTCGTTCGGATCGCTGGAGGTGGCCCGCCGCACGGCGGCGTTGTAGTCGCCGCCGTCATCCAGGGCCCGGATCTGCCGGTGCACCGCGGCGTATCCGGTGGCGGCCGCCTGCGCGTCCGCCACCCGCTGCCGCTGCTCGGCGCCGGTGGCCTGCGCCGCGGCCGCCGGCAGCAGCCCGGTGGTGCCTGGTGAACCGACCAGCGTGCTGTGCACGGCCGTGAAGTCGGTCTCATAGGCCGCCCCGTTGCCCCGGCCGACCAGGGTCAGCGCCTCGTCCGCCCGTTCCTGCAGGGCGGCGATCCGGGCCCGGGCCAGGATCCCGACCGGATCGGAGCCCTGCGACTGCGCCCGGGACAGCCGGCTGTGCTGCACCGCGAAGACGCCGCCGAGCACGCCGGCCAGCACGACGGTGAGCACCGCGGCGGCGACCAGCGGCGGGCTGAAGACCCGGTGGGTGCGCCGGTAGAGCGACCGCTGCACGGCTATCAGCGCGCCCAGCAGCGCGAGCACCGCCAGGATGGCCAGCAGCAGGCGCCACCGCGCTCCGGCCGAGCGGTACCCGCCGGCCAGGTTGGCCTGCTCCAGGGTGAACAGCCGCTGCGCCGCGGGCAGCAGCTGCGCCCGGCACAGCTGCGACGCCTCGCTCAGGTAGGCGGCACCGACCGGGAAGCCCTGCCGGTTGTTCGCCCGGGCGGCTTCGACCAGCCCGGCATAGACCGGCAGCTGGGTGGCCAGGGTGCGCACCGCGTCGGCGGCCGCCCCGGAATCACCGGCCCGCGCGGCGGCCAGCGCCAGCTGCGTGCCGGCCCGGTTCAGGTCGGACCGGTAGCGCGCGGTCTGCTGGGCGGGCGGCAGGCCCCCGGCCAGGAACGCCTGCGCCGCGGTGGCGTCGGCGTCGGCCAGCGAGGTGTAGATCGTCTCGGCATTCACCAGCAGCGGCTCGGTGGCCCGGGCGACCTGCCGCGTCCCGCTGCCGGCGGCGCCGGCCGCAAGCGCGCCGAGCAGCCCGGTCAGCACCGCCAGGATGAGCAGGCCGGCCCGCACGAGCTGCAACCGGCCGGGAGTGGTGGCGGCCGACCCGGCCAGCCGGCGCGCCGCCGAGCGCCAGTCGCGGGCCGGGGCCCCGCCGAACCGGGCGACCGCGGTCATGTCGCCCATCGTCGCCAGCGCGGCCGCCGGCCGCCAGCGGAAGCCGCGAATCGGCAGCCGGAAATCTCCACACCGCAGGGACGACGCCGGCCGGTACGGGGTTCCCCGCACCGGGTCGGCGTCGAAGGCCTGCCCGATCGCGCATGGTGTGTGCCCAGTTCGGCTACCCGGCTACCCGGCGAGCCGGCGAGCCGGTGAATGCCGGGCCGGATGTTCACCGGCACGCCGGCCGTGTCGAACGCGAGGGCATGGCGGACCGTGCCACGGGGGCCCGGCGGCGCCGGTGACGGCGCTGTGGCGGCCGGGCGCTGGCCGTCAGCCTGCGGCTGGGAGAGCCGCCGCCGCGGCCTCGCTGCCCGGCCAGGGCGGCGGCCTACGGGCCGGTGCCGATCCGGGCGGCGATGATCGGGGCCAGCCGCGCGGCGATCTTCTGGTGGCCGGCGTCGTTGGGGTGGAGGTGGTCGACGGTGTCGGTGGCCTCGGTGATCCAGCCGGTCGTGTCGACGAAGAACACGTTCGCGTCGCCGGCCGCGTTGCGGATCGCCACCGCGCCGCGGGTCTGCTCCACGAACCGCTTCCGGAACGTCTCCATCGCGAAGATCACCGCGCCCGGGTACTTGGCCCGTACCCGCTGCAGCAGCGTCACGTACGCCGCCTGGAACTCCGGCGTGTCCACGCCCGGGCCGACGTCGTTGGTGCCCAGGTTGATGACCACCGCGCTGGCCTGGTAGCGGCGGAAATCCCAGTCCGGCGAGTCCGCGGTGGACCCGGTCTGGAGGAACTGCGTGCTCAGCCCGACACAGCCGGCGGTCGCGACCAGGCACGCGCCGGACTGGGCGATCTGGGTGTGCTCGACCCGCAACCGCTCGCCGACCAGCCAGCCGTAGGCGGTCAGCGCCCGCTCCGACGACAGCTCCCCGACGGTGATCGAGTCGCCGACGAACTCGATGATCTTCGACGCGACCGGCGGGGCGAACGTGTGCGCTCCCGGGTCCAGCAGGACGCCGCGGTAGACGGCGTCGCCGTGGTAGGAGCCGGCGACCGGGCGGTAGGAGACGCGCAGCGTGTGGTTGCCGGCGCGCAGCGGTGTGGGCGTCAGGTTCACCGTGCCGCTGACGTCGGTGAACGGCACATCCGGGCCGCCGTCGACGCTGGCGAAGAGGTCGATCGCGCCCCGCTGCCGCAGCCGCACGGTGGTGCCGGTGAAGCCGAGCTTCACGTACCCGCCGGCCCACTTGGACACGTACGCGGTCGGCGACGAGGTGTCCCAGCGGCCGAAGAACTTCACGTTCGGGTCGGTCGGCGAGCCGGCCCCGGCCGCCGCCGCGGGGCGGGCACCGGCACCGACCGCGAGCCCGGTGGTCAGCACCGCCGCGGCGATGGCGAGTACCAGCAGCCGGCGCGGCAGCGAGGCGTAGGACATGGCGAGCCCGCCGCGGTCGTCACCGCCCCGCGCGCCGCGCAGCTGCCGCAGCGACATGTGCGCGTACACGCAGCGCTCCAACGCGACAACCAGGCACACCGTCAGCAGTTCCGCGAGCGCTGGTATGGCGGAGACCAACCTCACGGCCGCCCTCCGCGGCCCCGATCCGCACGCCGCCGGGCAGCCCGCGGCCCGGCGGCGCGGTACCGAACCTCCGCCTGGCAGACCACCGTCGAACGCCTCCCGGCCGACGAAACTCCCGCCTCCGCACCCTGGCGCACCCCGGTGCCAGACGGCGCGGCCCCTCGGCGCCGGCCCGCTCGGCCGGCGCCGTCGGCAGCGCGGCCGGCTGACCCGTCGTGCCACCAGTCCGTCACCGGACGCCACCGTACAGGGTGGATGTCCGCTGACGCCGCGGACGAGCGCTCCGCGCGGCCGGCGGCGGGTGCGGGGCGCGTCGGCGCGACGGCTCCGGCTGTGTGCGCACAGCGCACGGAACTACCGCAGGACGGAGCCGCGCGGCATCGGCACGGGCGGCCGGCCGTCGTCGGCCGCCCCGCCGGACCCGGCCGGCACCGCGGTCGCCTGCTCGGCCGGCGGGTCCAGCACGCCAGCCGGCCCGGGCTGCGCCGGCCCGCCGGGCTGTACCGGCCCGCCGGGCTGCGCGGGCCCGGGCTGCGCCGGCCCGCCGGGCTGTGCCGGCCCGCCGGGCTGCGCGGGCACGGGCTGCGCCGGCCCGCCGGGCTGTGCCGGCCCGGGTTGCGCCGGGCCGCCGGGCAGCGTCGCCCCGGGCTGCGCCGGCCCGCCGGGCAGCGTCGCCCCGGGTTGCGCCGGGCTCTCGGGCTGTGGCTGATCGCGCAGGTACCGGACCCGCAGCGCGAGGAACGGCCGCTCGATCGCGTAGTAGGTGAGGAAGGCCAGCGCGACGGTGCCGGGCACGACGACCACGACCGCGGTCAGCACGGCGGTCGAGACCGCACCGCCCAGATGCAGCACCAGGCGGCTGGTGGCGATCCGGCTGACGATGACGAAATGCAGCAGGTAGATCGAGTAGCTGGTCTCGCCGAGCCTGGCCACGCCGCGGGACAGCAGGCCCGCCCGCCGCTCCAGGACCGCGACGTAGGAGGCGATGACCGCCGCCCAGACGGCGCCCTCCACGTCCACCCAGCCGACCCGCCACCACTTCGGGTCGGCGTACCCGTGCGCCTGGTTGAACGCCCACAGCATCGCGACCGCGAGCACGACCGAGACGGTCAGCAGCCCGGGGCCGAGCCGGTGCCGGTGCTTGACGAACACCCACCCGGCGAGCATGCCGAGCAGGAACTGGTCGATCCGGCCGACGATCGTGTAGTACGTCAGCCAGTTCAGGTCGACGCCGCCCGGGTCGGCGAGGTAGGCCAGGGTGCGCAGGGCGAGCATCGCCGCGATGATCCGCACCAGCGTCGCCGGGCCGCCGCGGGTCAGCAACCGCAGCAGCAGCGGGAACAGCAGGTAGAACTGCATCTCCAGGCTGACCGCCCAGAACATCGCCCCCCAGGCGCCGCCGATCGCGGTGTAGTTCCCCAGCGGCAGGATCGCCTGCAGGAACGGGCCGAGCTGGAACGACCCCCGCCGGGTGGACACAGCGACGAACAGCAGTACGAGGTAGAGCGGGTAGATCCGGAGCAGGCGGTTGACCATGAACCGGCCGTAGGACACCTCCCGGTCCACCGCGCCGGTCATGAAGATGAACCCGCTGAGCACCATGAACAGGGCAACCCCGGTGTGCCCCTCGAACACGACGGTCTTCACCGGGTTCCGCGA
>JBBWZH010000269.1:0-2984 GCA_039648995.1 Mycobacteriales bacterium | reverse complement strand
CGCAGCCGCCAGCCGTGGTCGTCGCAGACCAGCTCGCTCCAGTGGCAGTTGGCCAGCGGGCCGACGCCGCGCCAGAGCGCCCGCGGCAGCCGGAGCAGCTCGCCGGTCAGCGCGATCGCGGTGGCGCTGTGCGTGACCAGCACGGCGGTGCCACCCACGGTGTCGGTCAGCGCGGCCAGCGCCCGGCCGGCCACCTCGGAGCGTGGCTCGCTGTCCGGCTGGCAGTCCTCCCGGCCGGCGAGCCAGTCGGCGAGCTCGTCCGGGTAGAGCCGGCCGACCTCGTCGCGGGTGAGGCCCTCCCAGTGGCCGAGCGACCGCTCGCGCAGCCGCGGATCCAGGGTGACCGGCTGGCCGAGCATCTCGGCCAGCGGCGCCGCGGTGCCGCTGGCCCGGCGCAGGTCGCTGGAGACGATCGAGAACGGGGCGAACGACGCCAGCATCGCGGCCGCGGCCCGCGCCTGCCGCACGCCGACGTCGTCCAGCGGCGGATCGGCCTGGCCCTGGAACCTGCGCTGGAGGTTCCAGGCCGTACGCCCGTGCCGCCAGAGCAGGATGCGCCGCGCGGTCACGCCTCTGCGGTGCCGAGCCCGGCGCTGCCGAGACCGGGGCGACCGGGCCCGCGGCCGGCGCCGGCGTCGGCCGGGGCGGCGTCGGTGAACGGGATCGCCGGGCAGTCCTTCCACAGCCGCTCCAGGCCGTAGAACGTCCGCTCCTCGGAGTGCTGGACGTGCACGACGATCTCGACGTAGTCGAGCAACACCCAGCGGCCGTCGCGCTCGCCCTCCCGGCGGACGGGTTTCGCGCCGGACTGGCGGAGCTTCAACTCCACCTCGTCGACGATCGACTCGACCTGACGCTCGTTCGGCGCCGAGGCGATCACGAACACGTCGGTGATGACGAGCCGCTCGCTGACGTCCAGCAGCACGATGTCGTGGGCGAGCTTGTCGGCGGCGGCCTGCGCGGCGACGAGCGCCATCTCTCGGGCACGGTCGGTTGCGGTCACGATGCGTGCTTTCTCCCGTTCCTTGCCGGTAGTCTCGGTTCCAGCCTCTCACGTCCGGTGCCTACGGTCAGATGTAGAGCCGGTGTTTGCCGATGTACTGCACCACGCCGTCGGGCACCAGGTACCAGATCGGCAGCCCCTTGCGCACCCGCGCCCGGCAGGTGCTGGACGAGATCGCCATCGCCGGCACGTCGACCAGGCTGACCGCGTCCCGGGGCACGTGCGCGTCCGACAGCGTGTAGCCGGGCCGGGTCACGCCGACGAAGTGGGCCAGCCCGAACAGCTCGTCGGCGTTCTTCCAGGACAGGATCTGCTCCAGCGCGTCCGCGCCGGTGATGAAGAAGAGGTCCGCGTCCGGCCGCTCGGCACGCAGGTCACGCAGGGTGTCGGTGGTGTAGGTGAGGCCGGGGCGGTCGATATCCACCCGGCTGACCCAGAACCGCGGGTTGGACGCGGTCGCGATCACCGTCATCAGGTAGCGGTGCTCGGCCGGGGCGACCTGGCGGTGCTCCTTCTGCCACGGATGGCCGCTGGGCACGAACGCGACCTCGTCCAGCTCGAACTGGCTGGCGACCTCACTGGCCGCGACCAGGTGCCCGTGATGCACCGGGTCGAAGGTGCCGCCCATCACGCCGAGCCGGGTCGCCGCCACCCGGGGAGCGTAATCGCACTGGTCAGACCGGCAGCAGCCGAGTGACGAAGTCGGCGAGCTGGGCGGCGGTGCGGCACTCCACCATCTCGATCGTCTCGCCGTACGCGGGCGCGGCCGAGTCGCCGCTGCCCCACAGCCGGCGCGGCTCCGGGTTCAGCCAGTACGCGTGCCGGGCCTTGCCGACGAGCCGGCGCAGCGTCGGCAGCCCCGGGTCGCGGTAGTTGTTGCGGGCGTCACCGAGCACGAGCAGCGACGTCTTCGGGCCGACCGCGTCCGGCCACTTCTCCGCGAACGCCTCGAACGCGCGGCCGTAGTCGGAGTGCCCGTCCCAGGCGACCACTGCCGCCTCCCGGGACAGCCGGGTGACCGCGTCGGGCAGGTCGGCGCCGGGCCGGAACAGCCGGGTGACCTCGTCGGTGGTGTCCACGAACGCGAACGCGCGGACCCGGGTGAACTGCTCGCGCAGCGCCGCGGTCAGCATCAGCGTGAAATGGGCGAAGCCGGCCACCGAGCCGCTGACGTCGCAGAGCACGACCAGCTCGGGCTTGTGCGGCCGGTGCGGCCGGTGCCGGGTGACGACCGGCACGCCGCCGGTGCCGAGCGAGGCGCGCACGGTGCGCCGGACGTCCAGCCGGCCGGCGCGACCGAGCCTTCTCCGCGCCGTCAGTCGCGCCGCGAGGCGGCGGGCCAGCGGGTGCACGGCTCGGCGCATCGCGGCCAGGTCGTCCCGCTGCGCGCGGAGGAACTCGACCTGGTCGACCAGCGGGGTCAGCGCCGAGCGCGCGACCGCGTCCGGCCCGCGCTCCTCGGCGACCCGGCGGCGCACCTCGGTCTCGATCGCGGTGCGCAGCGTGGCGATCCGGTCGCGCAGGGTCTGCCGGGCCACCTGCTCGGCCAGCCCGCCGCGCGGCTCGCCGGCGAGCAGGCCGGCCAGCAGGTCGGCGACCAGCGTGTCCGGGCTCAGCGGGCGGAGCACCCGGTACGCGAACCAGGACTGCCGGCCCGGCTGCGACTCGGCCCGGCCGAGCAGCGCGACCGCGCGGCGGGCGAACCTGCGCAGCGCCTCGTCGTCGCCGCTGGCCAGCAGCCGGGCCAGCTCGCCGCGCAGCGCGTCCACGTCGACCTCGCCGGGCGGCCCGCCGCCGTCCGGGTCGAGCGGCGGCCCGTCGCCGCCGACCAGCTCCAGCTCGCCGACCCCGGGTGGCCACCAGAGGTCGAACAGCGTGTCGAAGCTGCGCCGGTACGCCAGCCGCTTGACCAGCGTGGCGGCCAGCCCGGCCCGCAACTGGCGGCGGTCGAGCAGGTCGACCGCGCCGAACGCCCGGGTGG
>JBBWZH010000266.1:0-3830 GCA_039648995.1 Mycobacteriales bacterium | reverse complement strand
CGAGGTTGCCGAGCGCGGCGCCCTCGGCCTGCGGCCAGCCGCCGGACCGGCTCAGCTCCGCCGCGCGCCGGTAGTGGTCGATCGCCCGCGGGTGCTGGCCGACGCAGAACGCCGCCCCGGCGCTGCCGTACAACGCCACGATCAGTCCACTGTGGTCAGTGGCCGGAACCACCGCCCCGGCAGCTCCGGCGGCCCCGGCGGCCCCGGCCTCGGCGGCGGCCGGTCAGCCGGTGGGCTCCGGGGTGACCCACGGCGGCGGCCCGTCCGGGATCAGCTCGTGCACGTCGAGCAGCACCGCGGCAGCCACGTCCAGCCGGGCGCCGCTCGCCTCGGCGACCCAGGTCAGGAACGGCTCCGGGTCGAAGCCGGCCGCACCGAGCCCGTCCATGTACACCTTGTGCGCACGCAGTGAGGCGATGCCGCGATCGAGGTAGCCGGTGACGTCGACGCCGTGGGTAGGCTCCTGCGCGCCGTTGAAGCCGACATACCGGACGCCGGGCCAGGGCGCGAGGCCCTCGTCGGCGAGTTCGGGAAAGATCCACCGGTTGCCGGCGTCCTTGGCGCCGTCCAGGGTGGCCAACCCGACCGCGCGATGGTCGGCCTGGTTCGTCACGCCGCCGACCATGCGGACGGTGAACGCCCCGCCGATCACCACCTCGGGCCGGTGCCGCCGGATCGCGCGGGCGATGTCGCGGCGCAGCGGCAGGCCGTACTCGACCACGCCGTCCCGGTAGTCGAGGAACTCGACCACGTCGACGCCGACCTCGCGGGCGCCGGCCCGCTCCTCTTCCTCGCGGAGCGAGGCCGCCGTCGCCGGGTCCATCGAGTCGATCCCGGCCTCGCCGCGGGTGGCCAGCAGGTACGTGACCTGCTTCCCGGCCGCGGTCCACCGGGCCACCGCGGACGCGACGCCGTACTCCAGGTCATCCGGGTGCGCTGCCACGCAGAGCGCGCGCTCCCAGTCGTCACGCAGCTCGGGCAGTAGCGGCGGGGGTCCAGGCATGTGGCGATCGTAGGCCGCGCCGGCGCCGACCGGCAGGCCCAGCGCCGGCCGACCCCGCGCGCCGACCACCGGGACCGGGCTGGCCTGGGGCGACTGTCCGGTTTGGACGTCCACACGCAACAGCCCGGACGGCGGGCCGGCCGTCAGCCGTTGCCGTAGACGCGTTCGGGCGTGGCGAGCACGACCGTGCGGCGTTCGTCGGCCATCACCCGGTCGTAGGTCTCCCAGTCGTCGTGGGTTCCGCCGGCGGCTGTGAAGACCGCGCGCAGCAGCAGCCGCAACGCCTCCGCGTCGACACCGGCGGCCGGGTCGTCCGGGCCGATGAGATCGACCGCGCCCTCGGCCGCGGCCCACTCCCAGCCGGACCGCACCACCACCGTCGCCCGCGGCCGGGCCCGCAGGTTCGCCAGCTTGCGGGTGCCGCCGCGGGCGACGAGACCCACTGCCGGCACCCCGGTCAGCGGGTGCGCCAGCACGCCGGCGTTCACCACCGAGGACTGGATCGTGTGATCCGGCCGCAACGTCGACACGACGCACAGACCGTGATCGCCGGCCACCAGCCGGGCGAAGTCACCAAGGTCAGCCACGCCGGCACCTTAGCCCGGCGCGCCGCCGGGCCGGGCTACCCGCGAGGTGGGAGCTGCTGCAGCGACCAGGTGTTGCCGTCTGGGTCGGCGAACCGGACGAACGACCCCCATGGCTGGACGTCGATCTCGCTGGCGTCGACACCGTGCTCGACCAGGCCTTCCCGGGCGGCGGCGACGTCGGAGACGACGACCTGCACGCCCCGCTGGGAGCCGGGCGCCATATCGGTCGTGCCGGTGCCGAGGACGATCGAGCAGGCCGAGCCCGGCGGGGTGAGCTGCACGAACCGGAGGTCGGGACCGACTTGATGATCATGGTCGGCGTTGAAGCCGACCTGCTCCACGTAGAACTTCTTGGCCCGGTCGACGTCGGTCACCGGGATGGCCACGAGTTCGATCTTCCAATCCATGCCATGCACGCTAGCGGGTACCTGCGACAGTTCCGGGGCGGCTGACCCGGCTGGCGGCGGCACTCGCGCCGGCCCCGGGGTCAGTGGCAGGGTGGGCCGGTGAGCAGCACCGAGACGCGGGACGGGGTGGCCCTGACCAACCTGGACGAGCCGCTGTTCGAGGGCGCCGGCGCGACCAAGCGGGATCTGGTCGACTACCTGGACGCGCTGGCCGACCGGATCATCCCGGTGCTCGCCGACCGGCCGCTGTCGGTACGCCGGGTGCTGCGCGGGCAGCCGCCGTTCATGCAGAAGAACGTGCCGAAGTACACCCCGGAGTGGGTGCGCACCGTGCGGCTGTGGGCGGAGACGTCCAAGCGCGAGGTCTCCTACGCGCTGTGCAACGACCGGCGCACGCTGCTGTGGTTCGCCAACCAGCGCGCGGTCGAATACCACCCGACGCTCGTCCAGGTCGGGCAGTGGGAGCACCCGAGCTACCTGGTGCTCGACCTCGACCCGCCCGAGCCGGCGGAGTCCACAGTGGACAAGTCCGTTGTGGACGGTTTCCGGGCAGCGGTCGGCGCGGCCCGGCTGGTCCGCCACGCCCTCGACGGTGCCGGGCTGGCCGGCGCGGTGAAGACCAGCGGCGCCAAGGGCGTGCACGTGTTCGTCCCGCTCGCGGAGCCGGTCACGCTGGAGGAGGCCGCCGCGGCCACCCGGGCGATCGCGGCCCGGGCCGAGCGGCTGGACCCGGTGCTGGCGACCACCGCCTTCATCCGCGAGGACCGCGGCGGCAAGGTGTTCCTCGACTCCACCCGGGCCGGCGGCGCGACCGTGGTGGCCGCCTACAGCCCGCGGCTGCGGCCGGGCACGCCGGTCTCGTTCCCGGTCGGCTGGGACGACCTCGACCGGGTCACCCCCACCGACTTCACCGTCCGCACCGCGGCCGGCCTGCTCGCCGGCCGCGACCCGTGGGCCGAGCAACTGCCGCCGCCCCAACCACTGGGCCGGGAGCTGATCGACGAAGGTCGCGCTATCCCGATCGCCCGGGTGCAGGCGATGCACGAGGGCAAGCGCCGCGCCCGCGCCCGCCGCGGCTGACCCGACCACCGGCGCGGCCAGCCGGCCGCCCACCTGCGCGACAGCGGCTGATCGGGCCGGTCAGCCGGGGTACGGCCGGGCGACTATCTGGCTGTGCCGCTTGCAGCTGATGACGGCGGCGAGGAGCGCCGCGGACGCCGCCCCGAGGGTGAACTCGGCGGGCAGCGTGGCGGCCGGCAGCAGGGCGGCGGTGATCGCGAAAACGGCGAACGCGGCGAGGTTGGCGCCGATCGGCACCCGCAGGTCGCGGTCGGTGCGCAGCATCGAGGCGGCGTACCGGCGCACCTGGCGCGGCAGCGACCACCACCGCCAGGCCGCGGCGACCAGCACCAGGCCGAGCGAGCCGGCGACGCAGACCGCGCCGGCGGCCGGCGGGATCGTCGACCGCACCGTCGACCAGGCCAGCGCGGCCGGCACCTCCTGGACCAGCGAGAGCCGCAGCAGCGCGGTCGACAGCGTCACCTCCAGGTTGCGCCGGGGCAGGTCGCCGCGCGGGTCGGTGGCCACCGCGTCCGCGAACCCGCTGGCCGCCCGGGCCAGTCGGCCCCGCCTGAGCGTGACAGGGCCGCGACGGCGGCAAGCGTAGACGTCCGGATCCAACCGCGGCTGCCGCCAGGTGCCGACCCGGCGGCTACCGCGGGAAGTGGATCTCGACTGCCAGGCCGCCGGTCGGGCGGGCGTGGACGCGGAGTTCGGCCGCGTGGGCGGTGGCGATCGCGGCGACGATCGACAGGCCCAGGCCGTGGCCGTCGG
>JBBWZH010000264.1:0-5913 GCA_039648995.1 Mycobacteriales bacterium | reverse complement strand
GTCCAGGCGGCCTCGGCGGCCTTCTGCTCCGCTTCCTTCTTGCTCCGGCCCGCACCGCTGCCCAGCGACTCGCCGCCGACCCGGGCGATCGCGGTGAACGACTTCGCGTGGTCCGGGCCCTCCTCGCTCACCACGTACTCCGGCACGCCGAGGCCGAACGCCGCGGTGAGCTCCTGCAGGCTGGTCTTCCAGTCGAGGCCGGCACCGCGCTGCGCCGCGTCGGCCAGCACCGGGTCGAACAGCCGGTGCACCACGGCGGACGCCCGGCCGAGCCCGTACTGCAGGTAGATCGCACCGAGTACGGCCTCCAGCGTGTCGGCCAGGATGCTGGCCTTGTCGCGGCCGCCGGTGACCTCCTCGCCGCGGCCGAGGCGCAGGTGCGCGCCGAGGCCCGAGGCGCCCAGGCCGCGGGCGACATCGGCCAGCGCCCGCATGTTCACCACCGAGGCGCGAAGTTTCGCCAGCTGGCCCTCGGGTAGCTCCGGATGATCGCGGAACAGGGCGTCGGTGACGATCAGGCCGAGCACCGCGTCGCCGAGGAACTCCAGCCGTTCGTTGGTCGGCAAGCCACCGTTCTCGTAGGCGTACGACCGGTGGGTCAGCGCGCGCGACAACAGCTCGGCGTCGACTTCGACGCCGAGTGCCTCTTCCAGCGCGGACGGATCCGCGGCCGGGCGCTGGCCTCCAGTCACGTAGCGGTGGACGGCTGCCGTCAGACCGAGATGACCTGCTTGCCGTCGTACTGACCGCATGCAGGGCAGGCGGTGTGCGGCAGCTTCAGCCGACCGCAGGCCCGGTTGTTGCACGCGGCCAGCGTGGGCGCGGCGGTCTTCCACTGCGCCCGGCGCGAGCGCGTGTTGCTCCGGGAGGTCCTCCGCTTGGGGACGGCCACAGCTAACTCTCCTGACTGTCGGTGGAACCGGTGCTGAACCGCTCGGTAAGCGCGGCCCAGCGGGGATCGAGGGTCTCGTGCGAGTGATCGGCGGGAAGATCGTCCCACCGCACGCCGCAGCCCGAGCACAGGCCACGGCAATCGGCGCTACAGAGCGGGGAAAGCGGGAGCGCGAGCACGACCGCGTCGCGCAGCATCGGCTCCAGATCGAGCAGGTCGCCGGCCAACCGGCGGACCTCCTCGGCATCGGCGGTGTCGTCGGTGGCGCTGTCCGGATACGCGAACAACTCCTGGACGTCGACCGTGAGCTCGTCGTCGACCGGGTCGAGGCAGCGGCCGCATTCGCCGGCGACCGGGGCGGTGATCGTGCCGGACACGAGCACACCCTCCACCACCGACTCCATCCGCAGGTCGAGCGTCACCGTCGCACCGGCCGGCACCCGGGCCAGCTCCACCGCCAGGCCGTCGGGAGCCGGAACCTCGCGCCGGACAGGCTGCATGGACCCCGGACGGCGGCCCAGCTCGCGCACATCAAGCACGAGGGGACCGCGGGGGTCGAGGCGGGCGCGAGACATCGTCTTCTCAGGCATAAGTAAAGGTAAGACCGCAGGTAGGCCGGCTGTCGAGGGTACCTGAGGAGAGTGTCAGAGTCGATTCGCGCGGTCTAGACCGATCCGGCTGCCCTATCAGGCACGGCTGGGCGGCGGGGCGGCGGCGGATCGGCGGAACGCTCCCGGATCACCTCGCGGCCGCGGTCGACCGTCCGCAGCGTCCGGCTCAGCGCGTCGGCCAGCGCGGCGAGCTGCCCGTCGACGTACTCGTCGGCGTCGGCCCGGAGCTGGTCGGCGCGCTCCCGGGCGGCCTCCAGGATGCCGCGGGCCTCGGCCGCCGCGGACCGGCGCACCTCGCTGTCGGCGACGAGCTGCTCGTGCTCGGCCCGCGCGGCGGCGCGTACCTGGTCGGCCTCGGCGCGGGCGGCGGTGACGATAGACGTGGCCTCGACCTGCGCCTGGGCCACCGCGCGGTCGCGCCGGTCGCGTGCCTGCCCGAGCAGCTCCTCGCGGACGGCGACCAGCTCCCGGGCGTCGTCGAAGGCGCGCGGCAGACCGGCCCGGATCTCGTCCAGCAGGTCGAGCAGTTGCTCGCGGGGCAGCACGCAGGAGGCCGACAGCGGCATCGCCCGCGCGGTCTCGACCAGCGCGACCAGTTCGTCGAGCGAGTCGTAGACCTGACGCATCGCGTCGTGGGCACGGGACACGGAGGCCGTCTCAGGTCGTGGGTGCGCCGCGCGGCTGGCGCCACATGGCGTTCACTCTAACGGGGCTACCGCCGTTCCGCGATCCGCGCGGCCAGCCGCTCCAGCACCAGCGGCGGCGCCAGCGCGGTCACGTCCCCGCCGTACGTGGCCACCTCCTTGACCAGGCTGGAGGACAGGAAGCTGTACAGCGGGTTGGTGGCCATGAACATCGTCTCGACGCCGGCCAGCTGATGGTTCATCTGCGCCATCTGCAGCTCGTAGTCGAAGTCGCTGACCGCGCGCAGGCCCTTGACCACGGCCGGGATGTCGTGGGTGCGGCAGTAGTCGACGAGCAGGCCGTGGAACGAGTCGATGCGGACGTTCGGATACTCGGCCGTCACCGCGGTGAGCATGTTCATCCGTTCCTCGACGGTGAACAGGCTGGCCTTGCTCTTGTTGATCAGGACCGCCACCACGACCTCGTCATAGAGGACGCTGGCCCGGCCGATAATGTCGAGATGACCGTTGGTCACGGGGTCGAATGAGCCGGGGCAGACGGCACGCCTCATGTCGCGCGACCGTACCAAAGCGTGCCCTCTCCGTAGCGGCGCTGTTTCGTCGGTCTCAGTGACGCTGGCCACGCCGGGCCGCCACCGCGGCTCGGCCGCTCGACCACGACGACCGCGCCCGGGCTCACCCAGCCGTGGTCGGCGAGGGCGGCCAGCACGGCGTTGATCTCCCCGTCCGGCAGCGCGTAGGGCGGGTCGGCGAAGATCAGTTCGTACGGGCTGCCGTCCGGCGGGCCGGCGGGCAGCAGGCGCTCGACCCGCTCCCGGGCGACCGTCGCCTGCCCGGTCAGGCCGAACGTGCCCACGTTGGCGGCGATCGCCGCGGCCGCGCGGGGCTCGGCCTCGACCAGCAGGGCGTGCCGCGCCCCGCGGGAGATCGCCTCCAGGCCGACCGCGCCGGAGCCGGCGTACAGGTCGAGCACCCGGGCGCCGGTCAGCTCCAGCATCGAGCCGACCGTCCCGAACAGCGCCTCCCGGGCCCGGTCGGACGTCGGCCGGACGTCCCGCCCGGACGGCACCGCCAGCCGGCGGCCGCCCAGCTGTCCCCCGACGATCCGGCTCATGCCGCCCGACGGTACCGGCTACGCCACCGGTGCCGGGTCCGGTGCGTCGCCGCCGGTGGCTCCGGAGTCTTCACCGACGGCCCGGCCGGCCCAGGCGCCACCGGCGGTCCGGGAGTCTTCGCCGGCGGCCCGACAGGTGCACGCGGCGGTGGCGGTCCGGGAGTCGCCGACGGTCCGGGAGTCGGTGGCGGTCCGGGAGCCGGCGGCGGTGGCTCGGGCGGGTCGGCGACGGGGACGTGGGTGCGGCGGGCGGGCGGGAGCCAGCGCGGCAGGACGGCGGCGATCAGCAGGGTGGGTACGGCTCCGGCGGCGATCAGGATCGGGAGGTCGGCGTGGGCGCCGGCCAGACCGAACGCGGCGAAGGTCAGCAGCGCGCACGTCTCCTCGATCAGCGCGGACACCGAGGTGACGGTGGCGCGGGCGGCGCCGGTCATCTCCACCTGCAGCCGGGCGCCGGAGACCACGCTGCCGTACCAGGTGGCCAGGTACCAGCCGCCGACGCCGAGGAAGCCGACCGGATGGCCGGACAGCGCGCCGCCGGCCAGCAGCACCGCGCCTCCGGCGGTCAGCGCGGCCAGCCGCCCCGGACGGATGCCCGACCGCCGGCCGGCCAGCTCGGCGCCGACGACGAGCCCGGCGTACGGGGCCAACATCAGCACCGGCACCAGCCCCGGGCGGACCCCCGTGCCACCGGCGAGCAGCGACATGTACTCGTCCAGCGCGGTCAGCCCGGGCAGCAGCGCGGCCAGCAGCACCAGCCGGCGCAGCCGGCGGTCGGACCGCGCCTCGACCACGCCCACCCGCAGCGTCCGCAGGTAGCCGGCTACGCCGCCGGCCTCGTCCGCCTGCTCGACCCTGGGGCGCTCCGGCAACCCCAGCGCGAGCAGCGCCGTGCCGACGGATGTGGCCACGCTGAGCGCGCCGGTCAGCCGGTAGCCACCGAGCGCCATGGCCGGCAGCGCGAGCACGGTGCTGACCACCACGCCGAGCGTGCCGAGCACCTCGGTCCGGCCGATCACCGCCGGGTACCGCTCGGCGGCGCCGGCGGCGGCCAGCTCGTCGTAGATCAGCGCCTCCCGGGTGCCGGACGTGAACGCGCCACCGACGCCCCACAGCACGAACCCGAGCGCGAACGCCGGGTAGGACGGGGCGAACACCCACACGCCGAAGCCGGCCGCCCGCAGCAGCCCGGCGACCGCGAGCAGCCGGCGCCGGGACACCCGGTCAGCCAGCGCGCCGGACGGCACCTCCAGGACGAACCCGGTCAGCGACCACAGCAGGTACAGCACCGAGATCTGGCCGACCGAGAGGCCGTGCGCGGCGAACAGCAGGGGGTAGACCGCGTACAGCGGGACCAGCTCGTCCAGCGCGGCCATCGCGTACACCCGGCGAACCAGGCGATGGGCCGGGCCGGTGCTTCGTGGGATGCGGGCGCGTCAACATCGCATGAGGCGACCTTGCCAGGGCCGGCCGGCGGGTGCCACCGATTTCGCGGGTCCGGCCGCGGGGCTCAGGTCTTCCCGAGGAACTCGGCCTGCTCCTCGTCGATCAGCTCGGCCACGGCGGTGGCGAGCTCGGGGTGCCGGGTCAGCTGCGGGTCGGCGGCCACCAGGTCGGTGGCCTCCTCCTTGGCGGCGCCGATCATGTCCTCGTCCCGGAGCAGCGAGAGCAGCTTGAACGACGACCTGCCGGACTGAGTCGCGCCGAGCACCTGCCCCTCCCGCCGCTGTTCCAGGTCGATCCGGGCCAGCTCGAAACCGTCCAATGTGGACGCCACGGCGGTCAGGCGCTCGCGGGCGGGAGTGTCCGGCGCGGCGTCGGTGACCAGCAGACAGAGCCCGGGAGCGCTCCCCCGGCCGACCCGGCCGCGCAGCTGGTGCAGCTGGGAGACGCCGAACCGGTCGGCGTCGAGCACCACCATCACGGTCGCGTTGGGAACGTCCACGCCCACCTCGACCACGGTGGTGGCGACCAGCACGTCCAGCTCGCCGGCGGCGAAGGCGCGCATCACCGCGTCCTTGGTGTCGGTGGGCAGCCGGCCGTGCAGCACGCCCAGCCGCAGCCCGGCCAGCGGACCCTCGGCCAGCATCGGCGCCACGTCCAGCACCGCGACCGGCGGCCGGCGGACCGGACCGTCCACATCGTCCGTCTCATCGCGACTGTCCGCATCGGACACGTCCTCATCCGGGTCGGCGGCCTCGCCGATGCGCGGGCAGACCACGTAGGCCTGGTGGCCGGCGGCCACCTCCTCGCGCAGCCGGGTCCAGGCCCGGTCCAGCCAGCCCGGCTTCTCCGCGGCCGGCACCACGTTGCTGGCGATCGGCGACCGGCCGCGCGGCAGCTCGCGCAGCGCGACCGTTTCCAGGTCGCCGTAGACGGTCATCGCCACCGTGCGCGGGATCGGCGTCGCGGTCATCACCAGCACGTGCGGCGGGGTGGCGCCCGCCTTGGCCCGCAGCGCGTCCCGCTGCTCCACGCCGAACCGGTGCTGCTCGTCGATGACGATCATGCCGAGGTCGGCGAATTCGACGCCCTCGGACAGCAGCGCGTGCGTGCCGACCACGATGCCGGCCTCGCCGGCGACCGCCTCGGCCAGCGCGGCGCGGCGGGCCGCCGCGGGCAGCGAGCCGGTCAGCAGCGCGACCCGGGTGG
>JBBWZH010000105.1:0-7497 GCA_039648995.1 Mycobacteriales bacterium | reverse complement strand
GCGCTCGGCGCCGAACCGGTCATCGTCGACGTGCTCGACCCCGACGCGGTGGCCGACGTGGTGGCCAAGGCCGAGCCCGAGGTGATCGTCCACCAGCTCAGCGCCCTGAGCGGACCGATGAGGTTGCGGAACGTGAAGCGGATGGTGGCTGCCACCAACCGGCTGCGCACGGAGGGCACCGACCACCTGCTGGCCGCCGGCCGCGCCGTCGGCGTCGGCAAGTTCGTGGCGCAGAGCAACTACGCATTGCTGGAACACGCCGGTGGGCCGGCCCTTGACGAGAGCGGGCGGATCGATCCGAGCCCGCCCAGGGACGTCGCGGAGAGCGTGGCCGCGTTACGCCACGTGGAGGACGCGGTGACCGGCATTACCTGGGCCGACGGCATCGTGCTTCGCTACGGTGGCTTCTACGGCCCAGGGACCGGCATCGCGGCGGCGCCGGACGCGGTCATGGCCGAGCTGATCCGCAAGCGGAGGTTCCCGATCGTCGGTGGCGGCGGTGGGGTGTGGTCGATGGTGCACATCACCGATGCCGCGTCGGCCACGGTCACGGCGATCGAACGCGGCAAGCCCGGGATCTACCATGTCGGCGATGACGAGCCGGCGCCGGTACGCGAAGTGCTGCTGGAGCTGGTCCGCGTGCTCGGCGCCAAACCGCCGCGCCGCGTGCCGGCGTGGCCCGTCCGGTTGCTGGCCGGCAAGGGCGCGGCGGAAATCATGACGCAGGCCCGCGGGATCTCCAGCGAGAAGGCCAAGCGCGAACTGGGCTGGACGCCGCGGTACCCGAGCTGGCGCACGGGTTTCACCGAGGGACTGTGATAGCTCAGCATGTCCGCCTCGGACCTGGACGGCGAGCTGCGGCCGCGGGCGTTCGCCATCGCCTACCGGATGCTCGGCAGTGTCAGCGAGGCCGAAGATGTGGTGCAGGAGGCGTTCCTGCGGATGCACCAGACCCTGCGGAAGGACGAGCCCATCGCCTCGCCGCGGGCGTACATCGCCACGCTGGTCACCCGGCTGGCCATCGATCAGCTTCGCTCGGCGCGGTTGCGGCGGGAGCGGTACGTCGGCGAGTGGCTGCCGGAGCCGCTGGCCACCGGCCCGTCACCGGCCGAGCACGCCGAGACCGCCGACTCGCTGTCGCTGGCGTTCCTGGTGCTGCTGGAGAGCTTGTCGCCGCAGCAGCGGGCCGCGTTCCTTCTGCGTGAGGTGTTCGAGTACCCGTACGTGGAGGTCGCCGAGATCATCGGCACCAATGTGGACAGTACGCGGCATCTGGTAGCGCGGGCTCGCAGCCACCTCCAGGAGCGCCGACCGCGCTACCACGCCTCTCGGCGGCAGCGGGAGGATCTGGCTCAGCGCTTCTTCGGCGCCGCCGAGCGAGGCGACCTGCGGGCACTGGAAACGCTGCTGGCGCAGGATGTGGCACTGCATGGCGACGGCGGCGGCAAGGTCCCGGCGCTGGCGCGGCCGGTCAACGGCCGGGAGCGGGTGGCCCGGATCCTGTCGGCCGGGATGTCCGCGCTGCCGCGCCTCGGCATCCGCATGCAGGTCACCGAGGTCAACGGCCAGCCCGGCGCCATGGCGTTCGACTCAGCGGACCGGTTGATCGGGGTCATCGGGCTCGGCATTGCCGGCGGTCAGGTCCAGACGATCCACTCCATCACCAATCCCGACAAACTGCGGCACCTCGACCGGGTCGGCGAGCTCGGTGCCCCGCTGCGCGCGGGCCGCCGATCCGGCGACGACGGCTGAATGACGGACGAGACGGACCTGCCGGCTTGGTCAGGCCGGCGGCGGCTCGGCCGGACCGGATCCGCAGCCGGCAGCCACAGTCCCGGCGGTGACGACTTCGGAGACCAGGATGACCTGTCCTGCTCTGCGGCGCGCTGGCTAACCCGTCAGCCACGTCCGCTTCGAGGACGATCGCCGTCCCGAAGCCCGAGTAGCCATCTAGTGCCGCACTAGGATGTGCGGGTGAGCGCCGAACGGGATGAGTTGCACCGGCTCGTAGATGAACTGCCCGAAGACGAAGTGGCAGAGGACCCTACATGCTGTGCACCTGCGACATGAGCAGCGAGCGCGTCCGTGGCCCCCGCGCTGCTTCGGCGCAGGGCGAAGCAAGCGGACGGACACGGCGGCGCGGAGCGAGGAGCTTCTCGCTGATGGGTTCGGTCAGCAGGTGTGATCGTCTGCGATACAGGGCCATTGGTCGCGGCCGGTCTCGTCAACGATGCCGATCATCACGCCTGCGTGGAGCTGTTCACCGGGCTGTATCTCGCTCGGCGAATGCTGTTGGTGCCGGGCCCGGTGGTCGCATAGGTCGGCTACCTGCTGTAGCGCGCGGTCGGTGCTGACGTCGAAGCCATGTTCCTGGAGTCGCTGACCGTCGGTGACTCCACTCCCGTGGATCTGACGGAGGATGACTACCGCAGAATGGCTGAACTCGTCCGCCGATACGGCGACCTCAGGCTGGCTCCTATGCAGGAGTTGGCGCAGCGGATATGGGCGCCTGGACGGCGATTCCATATCGGAGATCTGGCCTGGCAACATTGGTCAACGCGCGCGGGTCACGTACGGACACGACAGTGGTCCGTCGGCGGAACGGCGATCGCAGGAGCCTGGGTGGAGCCGCCGGGCCACCTGGAATTTCTGGCTGATCCGGACCGCGTTGACATCGCGGCTTCTGTGATGGACTGGTTCGAGGAGACCACCGCGCCCGAGGATCGGGCCTGCATTGTCATGTCCGGCGACATCAACACCGCCACCGAACTACAGCGACGAGGATATTCGCCTGCCAGCACCGGTCCCTATTTCCTCAGGCTCATCCGGGATCTGGCCGATCTTCCCGCGCCCATAACGCCGCCCGATTACACCATCAGGCACGTCCGACCTGGCCAGGCCGCGCAGCGTGCCGCCGTGCACCGAGCCGGCTGGTCGGATTTCAATTCCGACCTGCCCGCCGAGGATTACGCCCACTTGATGCAGACCTACCCCTACCGCCCTGAACTGGATCTCGTAGTCGCTGCCCCTGACGACACCTGGGTCGCCTCCGCTCTCGGCTGGTATGACCCCGTCAACCGGGTCGGCCTTGTCGAGCCGGTCTCCTGCGTCCCGGCTCACCGCCGCCGCGGCCTGGCCACGGCACTCAACATTGCCCTGCTCCATGCCTTCACCGACCACGGCGCCACCACCGCCGTCATCCTCCCTCGCGGCGACGACGCCTATCCCGCACCCCGAGTCCTGTACGAAGCCATCGGCTACCAACCCCACGGCGCTCGAACCGTGCTCTACACCTGACGCAACAGCGCCGGCTGTCCGAAGGTCTCCGCAACGCCCAACGCTGCCCCGCACCCGGCGGCGACGATTCCGCGCCGCTGCTGCTGGCGTTCGTCGACCACGGCGCGGACGGCTCCGGCGAGCCGGTAGCCGCGTCACGACCGCGCCGGCTCGCGCTGGCCCAGCTGCCGACCACGTACCGGGGGGCCGGCGGGCGCTGATCCGCGAGGTCACCGCTGGCGGCACGCGCAGGAGTTCCTCAACTGGCCCGTACGCTGCCGGTGGCTGTAGGGCCGCACCCGCCGGCCCACACCTCCCTACGCGGGCCCCGGCGGTCGCCCGCACGCCCAGGTCAGACCTGGCACATCCGCCGTGAACGACGCCGCAGGGCCTGGACGGGCGGCAGGATCGCCGGGGCCGACCAGGCCCTGCAGAGCAGTGAGCCAGGAGAGAGAAGGGGCTTACGCCGTCGGCTCGACTCCCCAGACCAGCGCGCCGGTCTGGTACAGGGTCACGGTCTGCGTGTCCTTGTAGACGAAGCTCTCGTCGGAGATGAACGAGTAGCTGTCGGTGGTGTTGAAGAGCGACCAGCGGACGTGGTGGATCCGCGTCTGGATCTCTCCGGTGCTCTGGCCGGGAGCGAGCGATCCGGCCGCGGCCTTGAAGCCGATCTCGACGTACGTGTTCGCCTTCGACACCGGCGAGGAGAGAACCACGAGCTTGGCCGTGATGTTGCCGCAGCTCACCTGGGCCCAGTCACACTCGAATACCAGCGGGTCGGCGGGGGTCTGGTTGGTGAACCAGTACCGCATCGTCACCGAAGTCAGCGGCACCGCGCTGGTGCTGGTGTTGACGACCTGGTAGAGCGCGTACAGCGTGTTGTCGGGATTCTCGTTGTCATGCGAGCGGTCCTGGACCTTCAGTCCGCTCTGCGCAGCCGGCAGGACGCTGCTCTGGGCAGCCGGCACGGAGCCGAAGACGAACATCACCGCCAGCAAGCCGGTCCCTAGCCAGGCCAGCTTCCGGGCAGCTCTGATGGCTGCGCTTGGTCCTGATTCACCTGAGCGCCGAGACGACACCATTTCAACTCCTTGTGGGGGTTGGACAACGGGGGGCTACCAGCGGAACCCGCATCTCATGTCCTGCCGCTGGCGGCCCCGGAGCAGCGCTATCCGGTCCGCCACCACATGGGCCCCTTCGTTATCCCGTGGACATCCGCTCGTCGCCGCCGGACCCACCCTCCAGCGGAACTTGTGAGAGCGCTCTCACGCGGCCCAGTGTAACGAGTCCGCAACACAGCGACAAGGGGTAAAAATCCCTTTATCGCCCGCCAGACCGCCGCCCGGGGAGGGCGTGCGTGATGCGAAGCTTCTCCTGGCGACGCCAGCCTCGCCCCGCCACTGTCCCCCGCCACCTGGGCGGGTGCCGAGGGCTCTTGACCGGGCCGTCACCGTCCGATGTGGACAGTGCTTGCCAGCCTTGCGGTGGCGCCATGATGCTTTCTGTCCGCACCACGTTGGAGAAATGCCAATGACCTTTCGCGACAGTCGATGTCGGACACCGAGCACCGACCGGCCGGTCTGTCCACTATCGACGATCCAGCTGAGGTCCCGGAACCGGCGAGCGTTGGCCGGGTGGGATCAGACCCGGGCGTGTACTGCCCAGCTGCCGGCATGACCGCCGTTCGCTGACAGTGCACCGAAGTGTGAAGTGACCCGTGGAGCGTTACCGGCAGTTCGTCACAGACAGCCGGATACCGACCGATCCGCTGGTTGCGGGCGGGCGCCCGTGCTGCCGCGGTGTCGTGTCACCCGGCGCGGGCCGCGAGCGCGCTCGGTAAGTTTGGCCGAGTCAGGTGCCCGGCTCGGTAGGCAGCTCGGCTGTGCTGCCGACCGGCCGACCGCCGCGGGCGGCGTTGGCCGCGGACCCCGGGGGGCACGCGGCACTAGAAGGGAGCAAATGACGTGTGTGGCATTGTTGCGGCGCTGCCGGTCTACGAGGACGGGGACGAGGCACCGACGCCGGACCTCGCGGACCTGCTGGCCACCCTGCCCAAGCCACCCGCGCCGGCTGCCGCCATCGCCGCGGATTCGGCGGGTGTGGAGAAGCTGCTGACGGCCCTGCTCGAGCAGACCGCGGCCGCGCTGCCGGCGCTCAGCACCGGGCCGGCGATGGCCGCTCTGCTCGCTGACGAGTCGGTCCGGACCGCGGTGGCCGCGGCCGGTCGCGCGCTGTCGGCGTGGGCGGCCGATCTGGACGCGACGCTGGACGGAGCGACCGCGGTCGGCTGGGCAGCCGAGACCACCGAGGTGGTCCAGCGGATGCTTCGCCAGCTCACCGACCGGCTGTACGGCGTACTGCATGATCGGGTGGAGGTCGCCGAGCGGGCCCAGGCTCTCACGCCGGCCCAACCCACGCGCCGCTCGGCGACGTCGTACATTGCGATCGAGACCGTGCTGGCCGCGGTCGACCGACTTGAGGTGCGCGGCCGGGATTCGGCCGGGATCACGATCTGGGTGTACCTGGACGCGGCAGACCGGGCCTCGCTCGACGGGAGCTTCGCCGGGCGGGCCGACCCGCACTTCCGCGACGGGTCGGTGGTGCCGACGGCCACTGGCGTCTGCTTTGCCTACAAGCACGCCGCGGTCGTCGGCAAGCTCGGTGACAACATCGCCGTGCTGCGCCGGGCGATCCGGCGGGACAGCGAGCTACACCGCGTGCTGGCCCTGCCGTCGGCGGCCGTTGCCGTCCTGTCGCATACCCGCTGGGCCAGCGTCGGTCGGATCAGCGAGGCGAACGCGCACCCGGTCGACAGCCGCGGCGGCGAACCCGGCAGCGAGCACGGCGACCCGTTCGCTGTGGCCGCGCTCAACGGCGACATCGACAACTACATGACGCTGGTGGGGCAGACCGGGTACCAGCCGAACGAGCTCGGGATCTCGACCGACGCGAAGGTCATCCCGATGCTGCTGGCCCAGCGGCTGGGCAGTGGGGAGGACCTGGACGGGGCGCTGCGCGGGTGCCTGGCCGACTTCGTCGGGTCGATGGCCATCGCGGCGCAGGCGGACACCGCGGAGCGCGAGCTCCTGCTCGGCGTCAAGGGCAGCGGTCAGTCCCTGTTCGTCGGGTTCGGACCAGGCGGGTTCGTGGTCGCCAGCGAGGTGTACGGCCTGGTCGCCAGCACAAACGAGTACCTGCGGGTGGACGGTGCCGCCGCGCCAGGCGCCGGCCGCCCGGGCACCGTCGTCCGGCTTACCGGCGCGCGGTCCGGCACGCTGTCGGGCATTCGCCGCATCGACGGTGACGGCATGGCGCGGCCCATCGAGCCGGGCGAGGTGCGGGTGGCCGAGGTGACCACCCGGGACCTCGCGCTCGGCTCGGCCCAGCACTACCTGCAGAAGGAGATCTACGAGGCTCCGTTGTCGTTCTGGAAGACCTTGCGCGGGCGCATCCAGGAGGGGCCGACCGGCCCGGCGGTGGTGCTGCCCGAGTCGTCGCTGCCGGACTCGCTCCGGGCGCGACTGCGCGGGCGGGAGATCCGCGAGATCGTCGTGATCGGGCAGGGCACCGCCGCCGTCGCCTGCCAGGGCATCGCACAGATCGTGCAGGCCGTTGTCGGGGACAGCGTCACCGTTGCCGCCCAGCCGGCCAGCGAATTCTCGGCGTGGCGGCTGCGGCCGGACATGACCGACCTCTGCGTCCTCGCGGTGAGTCAGTCGGGCAGCACCACGGATACCAACCGCAGCGTCGACCTCGCCCGGGATCGCGGCGCGACGATTCTGTCCATCGTCAATCGGCGGGACAGCGACCTGGCGATGAAAAGCCACGGCGTGCTGTACACGTCCGACGGCCGGGACGTGGAGATGTCGGTCGCGTCGACGAAGGCGTTCTATGCCCAGATCGCCGGCGGTTGCCTGCTCGGCATCGAGTTCGCCCGAGAACTGGGGGTGTTGAGCCCACAGCGGGAGGCCGTGCTCATCGGCGCGCTGCGACGGATCCCCGATCAGCTTCGCGCCCTCCGCGCGCAGGAGCCCCGGCTGGCCCAGGCGGCGGCCGACGTGGCGAGCCGGTACCCGTACTGGGCCGTGGTCGGTTCCGGTCCGAACCGCGTCGCCGCCGCGGAGATCCGCATCAAGCTGTCGGAGCTCTGCTACAAGAGCATCTCGACCGACGCGGTGGAGGACAAGAAGCACATCGACCTGTCCGCGGAGGCACTGGTGC
>JBBWZH010000097.1:0-11279 GCA_039648995.1 Mycobacteriales bacterium | reverse complement strand
CGGCGACCCTCGCGACGACGGCGTCCGGGCAGTAGACGGCCTTCTCGCCGCCGTGATGCCAGAACCGCAGCGCGGGGTCGAGGTCGCCGCTGCCGGTGACGGTCACCTTGAGCGGGTACTCGGGCAGGCCGCGCGCCACCCGGGCGGCCCGGCGTAGTTCGGAGTTGACCAGCAGCCGCGGGTTGTCCCGGCGCAGCGCAGCGGCCCCGATCAGGATGGCGTCGGAGTCGGCCCGGACGGCGTCCACCCGGTCGAAGTCCTCGGCGTTCGAGAGCAGCAGCCGCTCGGCGCTGGTGTCGTCGATGTACCCATCAACGGACATCGCGCAGCTCAGCAGCACATACGGAGCGCCCATCAGGCCCTCCTCACACCCCGCCGAAGGGGATCGGCACCGGCCGCCGCGTCAACCGACGCCCCCTGCATCATCGCTGATCCAGCAGGTTACCTGCCTTCGCGAGGCACGACGCAGATCAGCGGAGCTTGGCCCGGACCGCCTCGGCGTCGGCGTGGTCGAGCTCGATGAGGATCCGCAGCGCCCGGGTCCAGGTGGCGCGGGCGGCGTCGGGGTCACCGGCCGCCTGGTGGACGTCGCCGAGGTTGACCAGGGTGTCGGCCTCGTTGTAGCGGTCGCCGAGGTCGCGGAAGCCGTCAATGGCGTGCTGGTAGGCCTCGATGGCCTCGGCGTACTGGCCGAGGTGCCGGTGGGCGTAGCCGAGGCTGTCCCAGGTGTTGGCCTCCCCGAGCCGGTGGCCCTCCTGCTGGTGCAGCGCGAGGGCCTCCCGGCAGTGGACGAGGGCGGCCGCGTAGTCGCCCAGCTGGGCGTGATCCCAGCCGTAGGCGTTCAGCGCCTGGGCCAGGCCGCGGCGGTGGCCGGCGGCGCGGGACAGTTCGAGCGCGTGCCGGTCGTGCACGAGGGCCTGGTCCAGGCGCCCTTGCCGCTCCCACAGCACGCTCAGGTTGAGGTGGGCGTGGGTCTGCCCAGCCAGGTCGCCGGCCTGGGCGTACAGGTCGAGGGCCCGCTCGAGGTGGGCCTGGGCCGCGGCGGTACGGCCGACGAACGTGTCCGCCCAGGCGAGCAGCCGCAGCGCGTAGGCCTGCGCGTTCGGGTCGGCGAGGCGGTCGGCGGCGGCGAGGGCGGCCTGCCAGGCGGTGGCGAGGTCGTGCCAGTACCCGCGCCGGTCGAGGAACGTGTCCAGCGCCCAGGCCAGCTGCCACACCTCGGTGTCGTGCCCGGTCTCGGCCGCCAGCCGGAGCGCGGCGAGGAGCACGGGGCGCTCCGCGGCCAGCCAGTCCATCGCCTGCTGATGGCCGGTGAGCCGCTCGGGATGCGCGCCGGGCGCCGGCGGGCGCAGCGGGAGGACCGGCGGATCCCGGTGCCCGTTGAGCAGCTGCTCGGCGGTGTGCCCGGTATGCACGTAGTGGTCCAGCAGCCGGTCGACCGCGGCGGCCCGCTCGCCGTCCGGGTCGGTGCCCCGGGCGAGCTCGGTGGCGTACGCGCGGAGCAGGTCGTGGAAGGTGTACCGGGCCGCGGCGTGCTCGGCGAGCAGGCTGGCCCGGGCGAGCTCGGCCAGCAGCGGCCGGGCCTCGGCCGGGGTGTGCCCGGCGAGGCTGGCCGCCGCGGCCTCGGAGGTGTCCACGCCGGGGTGCAGGCCGAGCAGCCGGAACAGCCGGGCCGCGGCCGGGGTGAGCGCCTGGTACGACCACGAGAACACGGCGCGCACGTCGGCCGCCGGGTCGTGCGCGGTGAGCACGTCGAGCCGGCCGCGGGCCTCGGCCAATTCGGCGGCCAGCGCGGTCAGCGGGAGACCGGGGCGGACGGCGGCGCGGGCGGCCGCGATCGTCAACGCCAGCGGCAGCCGGGCGCAGCTGTCGAGGATGGCGTCGGCCGCCGCCGGATGCGCGGCGATCCGGTCCGGCCCGAGCCGGCGGGCCAGCAGCTCGCGGGCCTCGGCCGCGGTCAGCAAGCCGAGCGTGATCGGGACCGCCCCGTCCGCGGCGACCAGCGCGGTGAGCTGGTCGCGGCTGGTCACCACGGCCAGCGCGGTGGGCGTGCCGGGCAGCAGCGGCCGGACCTGCTCGGCGTCGCGGGCGTTGTCGAGCAGCACCAGCACGCGCCGGCCGGCCAGCGTGCTGCGGTAGAGCGCGGCCTGGGCGTCCAGGCCGGCCGGCACGCGGTCGGGCGGCACCCCCAGCGCGCCGAGAAAGCCGCGGACGGCCTCGTCCGGGTCCATCGCCCGGCTGCCCTGGTCGTAGCCGCGCAGGTTCACGTACAGCTGGCCGTCCGGGAACCGGTCGGCCACCCGGTGCGCCCAGTGCACGGCGAGCGCGGTCTTGCCGACGCCCGGCGGGCCGGAGACCGCGTGCACCGCCGGCGCGGCCCGGCCGGTGGCGTCCGGGCCGGTGGCCGCCGGCAGGGCGGCGTCGAGCGTGGCCAGCTCGGCCGGCCGGCCGGTGAACCCCCAGACACCCAGCGGCAGCTGGCGCGGTGGCCGTGGTTGCGGCTCGGGCCGGGGCTGGGCTGCGGCCAGCGGTGCGTCTTCCATCCGGGTGGCGTCGCCGTCCGTGCCCGGTTGCGCCGGCAGGTACGCCTCAACCGGGTCGTCACCGTTCAGGACCGCCTGATGCAGGGTGCGTAGAGCCGCGCCCGGCTCGATCCCGAGCTGGTCGACCAGCACGGTGCGCACCTGCTGGTACGCCGCCAGCGCGTCGGCCTGCCGGTGGCTGCGGGCCAGCGCGAGCATCAGCTGCGCCCAGGCCCGCTCCCGCGCCGGGTGGGCCTGCACCTGCGCCTGCAGCTCGCCCACCAGCGCCGCGTGCCGGCCCAGCCGCAGGTCGACGTCGACACGTTCCTCCAGCGCCGCCAGCCGCCGTTCCTCCAGCGCCGCCAGCGCGCCCTCGAAGCCGTGCAGCGCGACACCGTCCAGCGCCGGCCCGCGCCACAGCGCCAGCGCGTCGCGCAGCATGCCGCCGGCCTCTTCCAGCGCGGCGGCCGACGGCTGCCGCAGCGTCTCGCGGGCGGCGCCGACCAGCTCGGCGAAGACGTCCAGATCCAGCTCGCCGGGCCGGACCTCGACGAGGTAGCCGGGCGGCCGGGTCAGCACCGGCGGCTCGCCGCCGCCGGCCTCGGCCCGCAGCGTGCGGCGCAGCTCCGCCACGCACCCGTGCACCAGCCGGCGCGCGGCCGCCGGCGGCTCGTCCCCCCACAGGCTGTCCGCCAGCCGATCCACCGACACGACCCGGTTGGCGTGCAGCAGCAGCGTCGCCAGCACCGCCGGCTGCTGCCGACCACCGATCAGCACCCGCCGCCCGCCCTGCCACACCTCCAGCGCGCCAAGGATGCGGAATCGTGGTGCTTTCACCGGAGAACCGTGTGATGCGGGTGAACCCACAGCTGCAGCACCACCGAAGTCTGCACCCACGCCGAAACGCCCCACTACATGACCACCGGTGGGCGCCGGTCGGTCAGCGGGGAACGCGCCGACTGACGCCGTAGAACCTGTTTTGTACGGTAATAAAGCTAGCCGCCCGGTTGGGTGCTCCGCGGGCCTTTACCGAACGCTAACCGGATCCTGGCCGGCGGTGTGGGGGAGGGTCGGCAGGCTCGGCCGGCATGGAGAGCACCCGTAGATCAGCCCTGTGGCGCCGGCCGCGGTGGCGCGTCGTATCCCTCGTCGCCACGGCGGCAGCCGGTGCGGCCCTGCTGGCCGGCGGTGGTGCGCCGGCCGGCGGTGTGGCCGCGACCGGAGCCCCGGTGCCGGCCGGTCGACCGAACGTCGTGTTCGTGCTGACCGACGATCTGTCCTGGAACCTGCTGCAGTACATGCCGCACGTCCGTGAGTTGCGCCGTGCGGGCAGCACGTTCACCGACTACACGGTCACCGATTCGCTGTGCTGCCCGTCCCGGTCCTCGATACTCACCGGCCGGTTCCCGCACAACACCGGCGTCTTCACCAACTCCGCGCCGGACGGCGGTTTCGGCGTCTTCCACGGCCGCGGCGAGGAGGCGCAGACTTTCGCGACCGGGCTGCAGGCGGCCGGCTACCGCACCGCGATGATGGGCAAGTACCTCAACGGCTACCAGCCGGCCGCGACCCAGGGCGGGGCGACCCCGTACGTGCCGCCGGGCTGGAACGAGTGGGACGTCGCCGGTAACGGCTACCCGGAGTTCGACTACACGCTGAACGAGAACCACGCGCTCGTCCACTATGGACACCGCCCGCAGGACTACCTCACCGACGTGATCGCAGGCAAGGGCGCCGCCTTCATCGCCGACTCCGCGGCGGCCGGCACGCCGTTCCTGCTTGAGCTGGCCACGTTCGCCCCGCATGCCCCGTACACGCCGGCGCCCCGCGACGCGGCGGACTTCCCCGGCCTGCGGGCACCCCGTGGCCCCGCCTTCGACCGGCTGCCGACCGATGCCCCCTCCTGGCTCGCCGGCCGGGCGCCGCTGACGCCGCGGGAGACCGCCGCCATCGACACCGGTTTCCGCCAGCGGGTGCGGGCGGTGCAGGCGGTCGACGACATGGTCGGCACGCTGCGGGCGACGCTGCGGACGGCGGGCGTCGCCGACGACACCTACCTCGTGTTCAGCTCCGACAACGGCTACCACATGGGCGAGTACCGGCTGAACCCCGGGAAGATGACCGCGTTCGACACCGACATCCGGGTGCCGCTGGTGGTCACCGGCCCGGGTGTTCCGGCCGGCCGTACCCGGACCGAGCCGGTGGAGAACGTCGACCTCGCCCCCACCTTCCTCGCACTCGGTGCGGCGGCCGTTCCCGCCGCCGTCGACGGGCGTTCGCTGGTGCCGCTGCTGCACGGGGCACAGGCGCCCGGATGGCGGGATGCCGCCCTGGTCGAACACCACGGGCCGGACCTCGACAATGCCGACCCGGACCGGCCGGCGCCGCACAGCGGCAACCCGACCAGCTATAAGGCGATCCGCACGACGACCGGGACCTACGTCGAGTACAGCACCGGCGAGCGCGAGTACTACGACCGCGCCCGGGATCCGAACGAGCTGCACAACGTCGCCGCCCAGCTGCCGGCGTCCAAGCTGGCCCAACTGCACGCCACCCTCGACGCGCTGCGGCACTGCTCCGGTACGGCCGCCTGCTGGTCGGCCGCGCACGTCACGAACTGACCACCCGGTGCCCCGGCCCGCGCCGGGCGGGCCGGGGCGGGCGGACAACTCGGCTCGGCACATGCCCCGGATGACGCCGTCGCGGCGGCGTCATCCGGGGCTGCCGGGTCCGTGGTGGATGTTCTAGTGTTGTCCGATTCCGTGGGGGTGGTCGTGACTGCAGTAGGCGTTGCGGATCGGCTGCTGGTGCCGTTCGAGGGCGAGGGTTCCGGTGTCGGCGAGCTGAGCTGGGGCCAGCGGGAGATGTGGGGGGCGATCCAGCGGCTGGGGTCGTCGATGGCGGTGGGCGGTGTCAGCCTGCTGCCGCCGGGGATGTCGCCGGAGCAGGCGGCGGCGGTGCTCAGCTTCATCATGAGCCGGCACCAGTCGCTGCGGACCCGGCTGCGGTTCGACGCCGACGGGCGGGTGCGCCAGGCGGTCGCCGCCGCCGGCACGGCCACGCTGGAGATCGTGGACGCCGGCGACGCCGAACCGGCGGCGGTCGCCGAGGCGGTGTGGGGGCGCCTCCATTCGGTGGAGTTCGACTATGCCGACGAGTGGCCGGTGCGAATGGCCGTGATCCGGCACCGCGCCGCGCTGACCCACATGGTGGTCAGCTACCCCCATTTCGCGATCGACGGTGGCGGGCTGGCCGTCCTGGTCGCCGATCTGTCCAATGTGGACGCGAGTACGGGTCGGCCGACCGCGCCGGCGCGCGGCCTGCCGCCGCTGGAGCAGGCGCGGTGGCAGGCCGGGCCGGCCGGCCAGCGCCGCAGCGCGGCCAGCCTCCAGCACTGGGAACGGCTGCTGCGCGGCATCCCGGCCCGCCGGTTCCCCGTCCCCGCCAGCCACGGCGGGCCGCGCTTCCAGGAGGCCGAGTACCGCTCCCCGGCCATGGACCTGGCCGCCCGGGTCGTCGCCGCCCGCGTCGGCCTGGACACCTCACCGGTGCTGCTGGCCGCGATCGCCGTCGCGCTGGCCCGGGCCACCGGTATCAACCCCAGCGTGGCGCTGGTCGTGGTCAGCAACCGGTTCCGACCGGGCCTCGCGGACTCGGTGAGCGCGGTGAGCCTGCCCGGCCTGTGCGTCATCGACGCCGCCGACAGCACCTTCGACGAGGCGGTGACCCGGGCCTGGCAGAGCTCGCTCGCCGCCTACAAGAACGCCTACTACGACCCCGCGGAGCGCGACCGGCTGGTCGCCCGGCTCAGCCGGGAGCGGGCTGAGGACATCGACATCTTCTGCCTCGTGAACGACCGCCGCGACCCGCCCCGCCGGGAGGTGAGCGGGCCGCCGCCCGGCCTGGACGAGATCCGCGCCGCGCTGCCGGCAGGCCGGCTGAACTGGCGTGAGGTGCCGGTGGACCCGGTCAGCGAACGGTTCTCGCTGCGCGTCAACGACGTGCCGGGCACCGTCGAGATGCAGGTCGCCATCGACACCCACCACGTCCCGCCGGCCACGATCGAGGCGTTCCTGCGCGCGGCGGAAGCCGTGACCGTGCAGGCCGCGCTCGACCCGGCCGCCCGCACCGGGGTGTAGGCGCCCGCGACGCTGGACGGTGGGGCGCGCCCGCGGTGAGTGGGCATCGCGACTCGCGCGTCAACTGCTCACCGGCGACGGCAACTGCTCACTGGACGCGGGGACCCGGCCCGGGCGGCGCCCGGTGATCCGCTCGGCCTCGTCGGCCAGCTGACCGCGGTGGCGAGCTGCCTGTCGGCGGTCAGCCTTGCCAGACGGTGACGTCGAGGCTGACGTACGAGCCGGGGAGGACGCTGAGCCGGCCGACGATCTTGGTGATCCGGGCGGCGACGATCAGGTGCCGGCCGGTGAAGCAGACCGTCTGGCCGGTGATGTCGGTGAAGTAGGTGATGTTCGAGGTGTAGCGGGTGTCGTCGCGGCAGGCCTGGTAGGTGGCGGCGCCGTCGTACAGGGCGAGCTGGTAGTTGGATGTGAACTGCCCGCCGGAGCTGAAGAACGTGACGTCGGCGTCGCCGGGGCAGCATTCGACCGGCCGCGGGCGCTGGTTGCTCGCGGTGAACCGCAGCGTGTACCCGTCGGAGAGGTCCACCGCGTAGTGGCCGAGTTTCCGGCCGGGCGGGACGGCCGGCGGTGCCGACGCCGCACCCGGCGGACGTCCGGTGGCCGCATGGGCGGCCGCGGGCGGCGAGGAACTGGCCGGCGCACCCGCCGATGACGGTCCATTGTGGACGGAGAGGATGCCGAGAAGTCCGCCGCTGCCGACAATCGCGCCGATCAGCGTGGCGATCGCCAGCAGCCAGGTCGCGGAAAGGCCGCTGCGGCCGGATTCTGCGCCGCTCATCGCATCTCAGCGCCTCCCGCCACATCGTGCGCACCGCATCTACAGCCAGTCTCACCACCGTTCCTGGGCCGGACAAGGTCGCTGCTGTCGGCAAAAACCATGACACGGCGGCAGTCCGTGCGGCGGGTTACGCCCGCGTGGCGGCGTGGGCGTTGAGCCGGGTGTGCAGGTGGTCGGCGTCGGGGTGGTTGAGGGCGGTGAGGATCGCCAGCGCCTGCTGCCAGGTCTCGCGGGTGGCGGTGTGGTCGCCGGCGGCCTGGTGCGTGTCGCCGAGGTGGGCCAGCGTGTCGGCCTCGTAGTACCGGTCGCCGAGATCGCGGAACAGGTCGAGGGCGTGCCGGTAGCTGTCGATGGCCTCGGCGAACTGGGCGAGGTGGTGGTGGGCGTAGCCGAGGGTGTCCCAGGTGGCCGCCTCGCCGTCCCGGTCACCGTCCTCCTGGAACAGCGTGAGGGCGCGCTGGCACTCGGTGACGGCGTGCGCGTGGTCGCCGAGTTGGGTGTGGTACCAGCCGATGGTGTTCAGGGCGTTGGCCTGCCCGCGGCGGTGGCCGGAGGCGAGGTAGCAGTCGAAAGCGCGGCGCGCGTGGTCGAGCGCCTCGGTGGGGCGGTCGAGCCGCTCGACGAGGTAGGCGAGCCCGAGGTGGACGTTGGCTTCGCCGATGCGGTCGCCGGCCTGGACGTACCGGCGCAGGCCCCGCTCCAGGTGGCTGTGGGCCTTGTCGAGGTCGCCGAGCAGGGCGTAGGCGCGGGCGACGAAGTGGTGGGCGCAGGCCTGCGCGGTCGGGTGGTCGAGGCGTTCGGCGGCGGCCAGCGCGGTGTGCCAACTGCTGACCAGGTCGTGCCAGTGCCCCTGCCGGTCCAGGAAGGTGGACAGTGCCCACGCCAGCTGCCAGGCGTGGGTGTCGAACCCGCTGTCGGCGGCGAGCCGCAGCGCGCCGAGCAGGGCGGGGTGCTCGATGCTCAGCCAGGGCATGGCGTGTTGGCGGTCGGTCAGGCGGTCCGGGGCGGTGCCGGGGGCGGGCGGGCCCAGCGGCAGCGGGCTCGGGTCGCGGGCCCGGTCCAGCAGCTGGTTGGCCGCGTGGGCGGTGTGCAGGTAGTGGTCCAGCAGCCGTTCGACCGCGCCGGCACGGTCCGGTGCGAGGTCCGCGCCCTGGGCGAGGTCGGCGGCGTAGGCGTGCAGCAGGTCATGGTAGGCGTAGCGGCCGGGGGTGTGCTCGGTCAGCAGGGAGGCGCGGGTGAGCTCGGCCAGCAGCCGGCGGGCCTCGGGCTTGGCCGTGCCGGCGAGGCTGGCGACGGCCGGCGCGGCGATGTCCGGGCCCGGGTACAGGCCCAGCAGCGCGAACAGCCGGGCCGCCGGTGGGCTCAGCGCCTGGTAGGACCAGGAGAACACGGCCCGGACGTCGCTGCCGGGGTCGCCGCCGCTCAGCGCGTCGAGCCGGTCCCGGGCCTGGCTGAGCTCACCGGCCAGGGCGGCCAGCGGGAGGTGCGGGTTGGTGGCCGCGCGGGCCGCCGCGATCGCCAGCGCCAGCGGCAGCCCGCCGCACCCGGCGATGATCTGTGCCGCGGCGGCCGGCTCGGCGGCCAGCCGGTCGGCGGCCAGCCGCCGGCCGAACAGCTCGCCGGCCTGCGCCGGGGGCAGGACATCCAGGATGACCGGCCGGGCGCCGTCCGCGGCGACCAGCGGTATGAGCCGGTCGCGGCTGGTCACCACCGCCATCGCGGTGGCGGTGCCGGGCAGCAGCGGGCGGGCCTGCTCGGCGTCCCGGGCGTTGTCCAGAATCACCAGGATCCGCTTGCCGGCCACGGTGCCGCGGTACAGGCCGACCTGCGCGTCGACGCTGACCGGGACGCGTTCGGCCGGGACGCCCAGCGCGTCCAGGAAGCCGCGCACCGCCTCACCCACGGCGACCGGCTGCCCGTCCGGATCGAACCCGCGCAGGTTCAGGTAGAGCTGTCCGTCCGGAAACCGGTCGGCCACGCGGTGCGCCCAGCGCACCACCAGCGCGGTTTTGCCGACGCCGGCCGTCCCCGAGACCGCGCAGATCGCGGCCGCCGCCGGCGGTGAACCGGGCGCGGGCAGGGCGGCGTCCAGCGCGGCCAGCTCGCTGTGCCGGCCGGCGAAGGAGGGCACCGTCGGCGGTAGTTGCGCGGGCCGCGCGGTGCCGCCGCCGGCCGCGGCGGTGGCAGGGGCGCCGAGCAGGCCCGGGTCCTGCGCCAGCACCCGGCGGTGGATCTCGATCAGCGTCGGCGACGGCTCCAGGCCGGCCTGCTCGACCAGACCCGCCCGCGCCCGGGCGAACGCCTCCAGCGCCGCGGCCTGCCGGCCGGCCTGGTAGAGGGCCGTCATCAGGTGCGCCCACAGCCGTTCGTGGCCGGGATGCTGCCCGGTCAGCGCCTCCAGTTCGGCGACGAGCCCGCTGCCCAGCCCGCGGGACAGGTCCGCCTCGATCCGGTCCTCCAGCACGGTCAGCCGCAGGTGCTCCAGCCGCCCGCGTTCGGCCCGCAGCGCGGTGACGTCGCCGAACTCGGCGTACGGGTCGCCGCGCCACAACGTGAGCGCGGTGGTCAACTCCCGCGCCGCGGCCGCGTGCCGCCCGGCGGCGAGCGCCTGCCGCCCCTGCGCCGCCAGCTGTTCGAACCGGCCGGCGTCGACGGCGTCGGGGTCCGGTCGCAGCAGGTATCCCGGCGGCCGGGTGACGAGCAACCGGCCGGCCTGGCCGCCCGGGCCGGCCCGTTCGGCCGGCGGCGTCAGGGCGCCGCGCAGCCGCGAGACGTAGCTGCGCATCGTGCGGTCGGCGTCCGGCGGGGGCTGCTCAGCCCAGACGCCGTCCACCAGCGCCGCGAGGCTCACCACCCGGCCGGCGCCGGCCACCAGCAGTGCCAACACCGCGCGCAGCCGTGGGCCGCCGAGCTCCAGCAGCCGGCCGCCACACTCGACCTCGAACGGCCCCAACACCCGGAACTCGACGATCTCCGCGCCAGCCTCCACCGCACCCCTGTCATTCGACCGACCGCTACCACGGTATGGGCTGCCGCAAGCCGCAGCTCAGCCGTCGGGGGTGAACAACCCCTGCACGCCGACGATGATCGCGATGATGCCGAAGACGGCGAGCACCAGGCCGGCACCGGTCGTGGCGTCCCGCCGGGTGGCCGCGGGCGATGGCCGCCCGGTCAGCCGATCCCAGAGCAGGATCACGCCGACGCCGATCGCGACCAGCTCGAAATGGAACACGTGCGGCCCGGAGACCGCGTGGACGATGAGGTAGTACCCGCCGGCCGCGAGCGCGACGACGCCCACCACCGGGCGGAACGCCGCGATCGCGACCGCCGCCCGGGCGAGGTTGTCACCGATCCGGGGCGAGTGCCGCAGCAGGCCCGCGGCCAGCAGGAACCCGCCGACGATGTTGGCGAGGTCGAGCAGCAGCGCGATCACGGGTGACCATCCCTCCAGCCCCCGTGGGTCTCAGCCTAGCCGGGCCCCGCCCGCGGCTCCCGGGAGGAGTGCCGCCCGGCTCGACCCGGGCCGCCGCCGGGTACTCCCGGCCGGCCGGAGCCACAGCCGCCCGGTGCCCGCGCCGACCGGCTCGACCGGGGCCGCCCAACGGCTCGCCGGCGCTGACACCTGCCGCGGCGCCGCCGGGCGGCCGGGGTCACCGAGCAGCCGGCGCTAGCGCGCGGAACAAAGGTGATCGGTGCCCGCACAGCACGAAGCCCGGCGGGGCCACTGTGGGGCACCGCCGGGCTCGGACGCTGCTTACTGCCCGGGGTACTGGCCGCTCGGAGCCGGCGGGGCCGCATCCGGGTACTGCCCGTACTGCGCCGGCGGGTACTGCCCGG
>JBBWZH010000036.1:0-8944 GCA_039648995.1 Mycobacteriales bacterium | reverse complement strand
GGTCGAGCCGGCGGCCGGTCAGCGGCGGCGGCGGCCGCTGGGGCGGCGGGCGGGCGGGGTGTCGCCGGGTCGGGTGGGGGCGTCGCCGGGGGCCGGGGGTGCCAGGCTGGCCAGGCCGGTCTCCTTGGCCGCCTGCTCGGCCACGTCCTTGGGCAGCCGCAGCGGCAGCGGGTCGCGGACGGGCATCGGGTCGGTGCCGCGTATCACGACGATGTTGCGCAGCGCGTCCTCCAGGGCGGCGGCGCGGGCGGGGTCGGTGGCGCCCTGGCCGGTGAACAGCGCGCGGAGGAACCACCGCGGTCCGTCCACGCCGACGAACCGGACGGTCTGGTAGCCGCCCTGCGCCGGCACCCGGGCGGTCAGCTCGAACCCGAACCGGCCGCGTTCGTCCTGCGCGGTGCCGCCCTGGGAGGCGATCGAGCCGCGGATCTCCTTGCGAACCTCGTCCCAGATGCCGGCGGTGCGGGGCGCGGCGAACACGCCGACCTGCATCTCGCTGCCGCCGTAGCTCAGCGTGGCCGCGGCGACCTGGCCCTCCGGGCTGACGTCCACCCGCACCTCCACCCCGCCGATCACCGGGATCTGCAGCGCGCCCAGGTCGAGGCGCTCCAGGTCGTCTTCGGGCTTGTCCGCCTCGTCCCAGGGGCCGGTCGTCGGCTCGGCCTCTTCCCGGGGCCGTTCGTCCCACGGCGGAGTGGCGTCCAGCTTGGCCCGCTCGGAGCGTCGGGTGCGGCGTCCTGATGCCATCAGCGTTCTCCCTCGCCAGCCGGTACCGCGCGGGCCACCAGCCCGGCATGCCCACCGGTGGAGCCGTGCCCGCCGGTGCCGCGGTCGGACTCGGGCAGCGCGTCCACCAGCCTGAACTCGGCCCGCTCCACCCGCTGGATGACCAGCTGGGCGATGCGGTCACCGCGGGACAGCCGCAGCGGCTGCCCCGGATCGTGGTTGATGACGATCACCTTGACCTCGCCGCGGTAGCCGGAGTCGATCGTGCCGGGGGCGTTGAGCAGCGACATCCCGCAGCGCGCGGCCAGCCCCGAGCGCGGGTGCACGAAGGCGGCGTACCCGTCCGGCAGCGCGACCGCCAGCCCGGTCGGCAGCACCGCGCGGGCGCCGGGGGCCAGGTCGACGTCGACCGTGGTCACGATGTCGGCGCCGGCGTCGCCGGGCAGCGCGTAGGTCGGCGGTGGGACGCCCGGGTCGAGCCGGTGCACCAGCACCTCCACGGTCGTCGCGGCCGGGCCGGGCGCACCGGCGGCACCGGGCGGCCCGACGATCGGCGGCGGGGGCACGGGCACGGGTGACGGGTCGGACGATGACACAGCGCGCAGGCTACCGGCCCCGGCCGCAGGACCGATGCCCCGGACCGGCAACCCGATGCATCAACCGGGCAGCATCTGCCGGCGGCCGCGCAACTCGGCGCCGACCTTCTCGCCGAGCGAGCGGGTCGCGCGCCGGTTGACCTCGGCGCCGGCGACCGCGCCGGCCAGGAACGGGGCCATCGAGGTGGTGCTGCGGCCGACCCGGCGCAGCAGCCGGCTGCGCAGCTCGCGCTTGGCGGCGTGGCCGAGCACCGCGGCGAGGCCGCTGCCGGCGACGGCGGGTTCGACGGCCCGCTGCCGCACCCAGCTCATGAGGTACGCCGAGCCGCGCTGCGCCACACCGCCGTGCACCGGCTCGCCGTACAGCTCGTGCAGCTCGGCGACCAGCTTGATCTCGACCGCGGCGATCGCGAGCGTCTCGGCGGCCAGCTGGACCGGCGCGGCCAGCAGCGCCGGCGGGGTGAAGAACTCGGCCGCGGCCAGCCCGCCGGCCGCCGCGCCGAACCCCGCCGTGACCAGCGCGGCCTGCTTGACCAGGGCCTCGGCGATCTGGTCGGTGGTCTTGCCGGGGTGGTGCACGGCCAGCGTCGGCGCGTCCCGGACCGGGATCCGCGGTGCGGCCTCGGCCAGCACGTCGGCCAGCCAGCGACCCGCCGCGACCGCGCGCACGCCGGCCACGCGGGCGCTGCCGCCCAGGGCTCGGGCGAGCGTGAGCATCGGCGCGCGCCGGTCGGGCTGGTCGGACCCCGCGACGCGGGCGACCAGCTCGCCGACATCCTGCCGGGCCGGCTCGTGCCGACCCAGCTCAGGCCGCCGGTCGCGGCGCCGGTCCCGATTGCGGAGGACGGGAAGCATGTCCCGGGTCATACCCTCCGATCAGGCCGCGCAGTCCCGGCAGATCGGCTGCCCGTTCTTCTCGCCGGCGAGCCGGCTGCGGTGGTGCACCAGGAAGCAGCTGGAGCAGGTGAACTCGTCCTCCTGCTTCGGCAGCACCTTGACGCTGAGTTCCTCGCCGGACAGGTCGGCGCCGGGCAGTTCCAGCGCCTCGTTCAGCTCGGCCTCGTCCACATCGATAGAGCCGGACTGGGCCTCAGCCCGGCGTGCCTTCAGTTCCTCAAGCGAGTCTTCGCCGAGTTCATCGACTTCGCTGCGCCGGGGGGCGTCGTAGTCGGTAGCCATCGGTAGTGTCTCCTGTGCGTAGTGCGGGCGCGGGTGGCGCGTGGGTAACGCATCGGGTGGTCGTTCTGTGCCCGCGCTCGCAGGATTTCCCCTGCCACGGTAAAACCGCTGGTCGGCGTGAGCCGCGGAACGTTACCGTGCCCGCCAAGCACACCGGTTGGAGCCCCGGCAGCGTGTCGCGGCTCGGCGAATGTGTGTTGCGTCCCGTTGGCTACGGGCCGGTACGCCGAGCAGGCACTCCGTCGAGGGAGGTGACGAGATGACCCTGTTTTCGTGCAGACGCGCGAGTTGGCGGCATGCGGCCAGGCGACAGCGGGCCCGATCGTCAGTCCCCGGGAGGCTCCCGTGTCCCCGTCCTACCCGAACCAACCACGTTACCTGACCGGCCGGCGGCACCTGCGGCTGGCCGCCGGCGTGCCGCCGCTGGCGCCCGGCCCGGCCGGGCCCATCCCCGACCCGCTGGCCGACCTCGGCTGGGACGCGCGCTGGGACGCGCTGGTCGCCGGCTACCGGGACGGGCCCGGCTCGCTGCCCGGCCGGATCGCCCGCGCCGACCGCGGCCGGGCGGTGGTAGCCACCGCCGCCGGCACGGTCCGGGCCGCGCTGCTGCACCCGGACGCCACCACCGGCGACTGGGTGCTGCTGGACCCCGACACCGCCGACGGCACCGTGCGCGCGGTGCTCCCCCGGCGTACCGCGCTGGTCCGTGGCGGCGGTCGCAAGGACGCCCGCGGCCACCTGCTGGCCGCCAACGTGGACGTGGTGCTGATCACAGTCCCGCTCAGCTCGCCGCCGAACGCGCAGCAGCTCGACCGGCTGCTCGCGGTCGCCTGGAGCTCCGGCGCCCGGCCGGTGATCGTGCTCACCAAGGCCGACCTGTCCCGGACCGCGGGCACCGAGCGGGACGAGGTGGTCGAGCTCGCCGCCGGCACGCCGGTGGTGCTGACCTCCACAGTGGACGGTCGGGGGCTGGCCGAGCTGCGCGGGCAGTTGGCCCCGGGGCGGACGCTGGCGCTGCTCGGGGTCTCCGGGGCGGGCAAGTCCAGCCTGGTCAACATGCTGGCCGGTGCCGACGTGGCCGACGTCGCGCCGATCCGGCCGGACGGCAAGGGCCGGCACACCACCACCGCCCGCGAGCTGACCGTGCTGCCCGGCCTCGGCGTGCTGCTCGACACGCCCGGGCTGCGCGGCGTGCAGCTCTGGTCCGCCGACGAGGGGCTGGAGCAGACGTTCGGGGACGTGGTCGAGCTGACCCGGCAGTGCCACTTCCGCGACTGCCAGCACCGCACCGAGCCGGGCTGCGCGGTGCTCGGGGCGGTCGAAGCCGGCCACCTCGCCCCCCGCCGGCTGGAGAGCTACCTGCGGCTGCAGCGGGAGAACACCTGGCTGCAACGCCGGTACGACGCCCGGCTGCGGGCCGAGCAACGCCGCCGCTGGCGCGACGAGGTGTACGCGGCCCGCCAGCGCCGCCACCGCGGCACCCGCTGACCGCCCCTGATCCGCCGGCACCGGCTGACCGCACCGGCCGCGGACGGTACCGTCGCCGGGCAATCGATGGACACGGACGGGAGCGGACACTGATCGAGGAAGCAGCGCAGCCGGGCGTGCCGGTGCCGGGGCCGCTGGGCGCGGACGCCGGCGTCGTGGGCCGGTACGTCGCCCGCGTCCAGAACGAGCCGGCCTGGCTGGACTGCCGGGTCGAGGTCATCTCCGGTGGCCGGTCCAACCTGACGTACACGGTCATCAGCTCGGCCGGTGAGCTGGTGCTGCGCCGGCCGCCGCTGCTCGCGGTGCGGCCGACCGCGCACGACATGGTGCGCGAGTACCGGGTGCTGACCGCGCTGGCCGGCACCGCGGTGCCGGTGCCGGCCACCGTCCACCTGTGCACCGACCCGGACGTGCTGGGCGCGCCGTTCTACCTGATGGAGCGGGTCACCGGGGTGATCGCCCGGGGCGCGCTGCCGCCCGGGTACGCCGAGGGGCCGGCCGAGCGGGCCGCCGTCGCGCACGGCCTGCTCGACGTGCTGGCCGACCTGCACGCGGTGCCGCCGGCGGAGGTCGGGCTGGCCGACTTCGGCCGCCCGGACGGCTACCGGGAGCGGCAGGTGCGCCGCTGGGTGGGCGAGTGGGAGGCGCTGCGCGACCAGGACCGGCCGGAGCTCGACCGGCTGGCCGCCGACCTGGCCACGGCGGTGCCGGACGGGCCGTCCGGCTCGATCGTGCACGGCGACTACCGGCTGGACAACGTGGTACTGCACCCGGACCGGCCGGACCAGGTGCGCGCGGTGCTGGACTGGGAGATGTCGACCCTCGGCGACCCGCTCGCGGACCTGGGCCTGCTGCTCGTCTACTGGCGGCAGGGCACGGACGACCCGCTCGGCGGCGTGGCGGTACCGTCCGCGACCACGCTGCCGGGCTTCCCGAGCCGGCGGCAGGTGGCCGACCGGTACGCCGGGCGGACCGGCCGGGACATCAGCACCCTGCCCTGGTATGTCGCGTTCGGCTTCTTCAAGCTGGCCGTCGTGGTGGTCGGCATTCTGGCCCGGCAGCGGGCCGGGGCGATGACCGGCGACGTCGCGAGCGGGATGGCCGCGACGATCGACGGGCTGGCCGCCGGTGGCAGGCGGGCGCTCGACACCGGCGACGTCGAGTAGGACATGTCCGGACTCCCGGGACGCCCGCCACTGCAGCCGGTCGGGGTTTACCCTCGCGGCATGCGTTCTGCGGGTGAGCGGCGATGACGATGCTGAGCCCGTTGGGGCGGGTGCCCAAGCAGCGGCCGGTCGGCCCGCGGCGCGCCCGCCGGCCGGTGCCGGCGCTGATCCTGCTGGTGGTGCTCTCGCTGGTGACCGCGGTGGTCTGGTGGAAGGTGCTGCACCGCAACTCCGACGGGGGCGACGCCGTCGCCGGCTGCCAGCCGGTGCCCACGCTCGCCTCGCTGAAGGTCAACCCGAAGACCGTCAAGCTGCGCGTCTACAACTCCACCGACAAGGCGGGCCTGGCCAAGGCGGCGGCCGACCAGCTGCACAAGCGCGGCTTCGCGATCACCAAGACCAGCAACGACCCGCTCGGCGCCAGCCGGGATGTGCAGGGCGTCGGCGAGCTGCGGTACGGGCCCAGCGGCGCCAACCAGGCCCTGCTGACCAGCCTCTACCTGCCCGGGGTCAGGCTCATCCAGGACCCGCGTACGGACGCGGTGGTGGACGTGGCGATCGGCCCCAGCTACAAGCAGATCGCGACCGCCGCGCAGGTCGCCGCCGCCAGGAAGAAGGCGACCGCGCAGGCGAAGAAGGGCGGCGACGTCCCGCAGGGTTGCTAGCGCCGGCGCTCAGACCTCGTCGGCGCCGAGTTCCTCCAGCAGCGCGACCAGCTCGGCGGCCACCACCGGCGACGCGGCGACGGTGATCGCCGGCCCGGCCGGCTGCCCGTGCAGGCCGCTGACCAGCACGCCGGACTCGGTGGCGACCAATGCGCCGGCGGCCATGTCCCACGGCGCGAGGCCCTGCTCGAAGTAGCCGTCGAGCCGGCCGGCCGCGACGAAGCAGAGGTCCAGCGCGGCCGAGCCCAGCCGGCGGATGTTGGCCACCCGGGGCAGCACGCCGGCCAGCACCCGGCCCTGCGCGCCCCGCCGGCCGGCGTCGTAGCCGAACCCGGTGCCGATCAGCGCGGTGTCCAGGCTGGCCGCCCGGCCCGCCGCGGCCAGCTTGCGGGAGCCGAGCCAGGCGCCGGCCCCGCGCAGCGCCATGAACGTCTCACCGGAGATCGGGTTGTGCACCGCGCCGGCGACCGTCTCCCCGTCGTACTCGGCGGCCACCGAGACCGCGTACTGCGGCACGCCGTAGTAGAAGTTGACCGTCCCGTCGATCGGGTCGATCAGCCAGCGCACGCCGGTGCTGCCGGCCTGGTCGGCGCCCTCCTCGCCGAGCACCGCGTCCCCGGGGCGCCGCTCGCGCAGCTGCTCGACCAGGAACTGCTCGGCCTGCTTGTCCACCGCGGTGACCAGATCGGTCGGCGTGGTCTTGGTGTCGACGGCCATGTCGGGCCCGGCGCTGTCCCGGCCGTCCCGGATCAGCGCGCCGGTGCGGTGCGCGAGGTCGACGGCGATCCCGAGCAGTTCGGCATGCTGTACCTGCACTTCGTGCGCTGCCATGGGGTCATCCGACCATGCGGCGTAGTGTGCCGCCACGACGGGGTTAGGTCCGCCGCAACGGCGTTCGGTTTCGGTACTGAAGGGGGCCGCGAGGTGTCCAAGCGAAAGATACCCGCCGCATCCGGCACGGCGTTCGGCGTGGACATCGGCGGCACCGGGATCAAGGGCGCGATCGTCGACCTGGCCACCGGCGAGCTCAAGACCGACCGGGTCAAGTTCCCGACGCCGCACCCGGCCACCCCGGACGCCGTGGCGGCGGAGGTGACCCGGCTGGTCCACGACGCCGGCTGGGACGGCCAGGTCGGCGCGACGTTCCCCGCGGTGATCAAGCACGGGGTGGCGAAGAGCGCGGCCAACGTGGACCGCAGCTGGATCGGCACCAACGTGGACCAGGTGTTCACCAAGGCCACCGGCTGCGACGTGACCGTGCTGAACGACGCGGACGCGGCCGGCCTGGCCGAGATCCGCTACGGCGCCGCCAAGGGCGTGCCCGGCGTCGTGATCCTGCTGACGTTCGGCACCGGCATCGGCAGCGGCCTGTTCGTCGACGGCGTGCTGGTGCCCAACACCGAGCTCGGCCACCTGGAGGTGGACGGCGAGGACGCGGAGAAGCGGGCCGCCGCGTCCGCCAAGGAGACCTTGGATCTGTCCTACAAGCAGTGGGCGAAGCGGGTGCACCGGTACCTGCGGCATGTCGAGAAGCTGTTCAGCCCCGACCTGATCCTGGTCGGCGGCGGGGTGAGCAAGGACGCCGCCCGCTGGGTGCCGCTGCTGGACGTCGAGACCCCGATCAAGCCGGCCGAGCTGCTGAACAACGCCGGCATCGTCGGCGCCGCGCTGGCCGCGTACGAGCACTTCGAGGAGTAGCCCGCCGGGGCCGCCGCTCAGCCGGCGACCCCGGGCCGGTCGCCGGCCGCGCCGACCTCGGCCCGCAGCGCCGGGCCGTGCTGATCCAGGCTCGGGGCCGGCGGGCGGACGGCCGGGTCGGGGTAGCCGGAGATCTTCATCGGGTTGCCCGGCATCGGCTGGCCGCCGGCCTCGATCACCATCCGGCGGGCGGCCACCTGGTCGGAGTCCAGCGCCTCGCCGACGCCGCTGACCGGGCCGCACGGCACACCGGCGGCGCTGAGCAGGGTGAGCCAGTGCGCGGCCGGCTCGGCCCGCAGCGCGGAGTCCAGCTCGGCCGCCAGGGCCTCCCGGTGCCGGCTGCGCCCCTCGTTGCTGGCGAACCGCGGGTCGGTCACCAGGCCGGGCCGGCCGAGGACGGTGCACAGGACCCCGAAGAGACCGTCGTGTGCGGCGCAGATCACAATGGGCCGGTCCGCACAGTCGAAGGTGCCGAACGGGGAGATCGTGTAGTGGGCGTTGCCGATCCGCGGCGGCTCGGCGCGGTGCGCCAGGTACTGCAGCGCGGCGCCCTCCAGCAGCGACACCGCGGCGTCGAACATGGCGACGTCCACATGGTTGCCACGACCGGTACGGTCTCGCCCGTGCAACGCGGCCAGGATCGCTCCGAACGCGTACAGCCCGGCGGCCAGGTCGGCGATCGAGGTGCCGGGTTTGGTCGGCGGGCCGTCCGGCGCGCCGGTGATCGCCATCAGCCCGGACGCGCCCTGCACCACCGTGTCGTAGGCCGGCCGCTGCCGCCACGGCCCGGTCTGGCCGAAGCCGGAGATCGAGGCGTAGACCAGACGCGGGTTGCCGGCGGCGAGGTCGGCGTAGCCGAGGCCGAGCCGGCCCATCACGCCGGGCCGGAAATTCTCCACCAGCACGTCCGCGCGGGCGGCCAGGCCGAGCAGCACCGCGCGGTCGGCCGGGTCGGCGAGATTCAGCGCGATCGACTCCTTGCCCCGGTTCACCCGGTCGAAATAGAGCGACCGGCCGGCCCGGAACGGCCCGTACGCGCGGGAGTCGTCACCCCGCCGCGGACGCTCCACCTTGACCACCCGGGCGCCCAGATCGGCCAGCATCATCGTCGCGAACGGCCCGGCGAGGACCCGGGTCAGATCGACAACCAGCAGGCCGGCCAGCGGTCCGGTGGCGTTTTCGGTCCCGTCCACCAGCACTTGGTCACTCTGTGTTCCAACCCGGTCTCGGTCAGTCGCCACCGGACACCTTCTCGGGGTCACAGGCGGCACGCTGATGGTCCGGTGTGGACGGGTTGCCGCACGCCCCGCCCACGCGAAGTTACACTTACGGCACGGCACGAGCCGGCCGGTCTCCCGGAGGTACCCGGGGCCCGTTCGGTTGGTGGCGCTCCTGCCCCGCTCGGGCAGTATCCGGTCGCGCGACG
>JBBWZH010000173.1:0-3871 GCA_039648995.1 Mycobacteriales bacterium | reverse complement strand
ACGCTCCCGACCACGCCGGCGCCCAGGTCGTCGCCGCGCACCCCGAGCAGGGCTGGAGCCTGCTGTGCAACGGCGTGATCCTGTTCGCCGACACCGGCGAGCTGCTCCCGGACGGCAGCGCGGTCGCCCCGCACCGCCCGGCCACCCGCTCCCGGCCGGCGCTCCGGCCGGCCGCCTGAGGTGGCCGCGATGCGCCAGACCCAGATCCACCGCCCACCCCGGACGCCGTCCCGACCGCCGCTCGACCTCCGCACCCCGTCCGGCCGCACACTGCCGTACTGACCCCGGCGCCCGGCGGTTGGCGCGGGATCGCCCAGCCGGGCGGCGGCACGCTGACCGGCCGGCCCGGCCGCCGGCGGTCAGGCGGTTTCCGCCGCGAGCATCACGCCGCGCCGGCCACGGACGCGGTCTCGGCGGTGGCCGGTGCCGCGGCGAGCCGGTCGAGCAGGCCGGCGGCGATCCGCAGCAGCTCCGCCTCGGCGCCGGTGAGCTCCGACAGCGCCGAGGCCAGCCACCGGTCGCGCTGCGCCATGTCGCGGGCCAGCGCGGTGCGGCCGGTGGGGGTGATGCTCAGCAGCGCCTGCCGGCCGTCCCGTTCGCTGCGCGCCCGGCTGACCAGGCCGGTCAGCTCCAGCTCGGCGAACACCCTGGTCAGCGACTGCGGGTGTTGGTGCTCGGCGGACGCGATCTCACCCGGCGTGGCCGGGCCGTACCGGTACAGGTGGCTGAGCACGGTGATCTTGTTCGCGGTCAGCGCGCCGGGCGACCGCTCCGAGCGCAGCCGGCGGGCCAGCCGCATCGAGCCGCGCCGTACGTCGGCCGCGACGGCCAGCAGTGGGTCCGCGGGATCGGCAGGCACAGTAGTACGTTATCACTTACTATCTTTTTCGGCGGTCAACGACGAGCAAGGAAACTGGCGTGTCTGGTCGTACGTACGTCAGTAGTATTCGGCCACGCCTGGCGGAGCTGCGGCCGGCCGTGGTCTCGATGGCCGCCGTGCTCGGCAGCTTCGGCACCGCGCTGCTGATGGAGAGCTGGGCCGGCCTGCACACCGACGTCGTGGTGCTCGCGGTCGCGCTGGCCGTCACGCTGAGCCGCAGCCAGCGCGACGTCGAGTTGCGGCACCAGTTGCTCGGGCTGGTCGAGCTCCCGGTGGTCGCGCTCGCCGCGAGCCAGGCGGGTCTGCTGATGCACCGGGCGCCCGTGCTCGGCGATGCGCTGTTCGCGGTCGCGGTGAGCGGCTCGATCTGGCTGCGCCGGTTCGGCCGCACGGCAGCGCGGGCCGGCACGCTGCTGGCGACGCCGTTCCTGGCGATGCTGATCGTCCCGGTGCCGCTCGCCCACGAGGACGCCCGATCGCTGTGGACACCGCTGCTCGGCGCGCTCGCGGTCGGCTGGGTGGTGCTGACCCGCTACCTGGCCGAGCGGTCCGGGTTCGTCCGGCGGGTGCCGGCGTCGCCGGGCCCACGGGTGGTGGGCGGGCCGCGGGCCGGCACCCCCGCGGGGCGCCGCCGGTTGCCGGCCAGCACGCGGATGGCGGCGCAGATGGGCGTGGCGCTCGGCGTCGCGTTCCTGGTAGGGCACCTGGTGTTCCCGCGGCACTGGCCGTGGGTGGTGATGACCGCGTTCATCGTGTCCAGCGGCAACCGTGGCCGCGGTGACGTGGTCTACAAGGCGGTGCTGCGCCTGGTCGGGGCGCTGTTCGGGGTGGCCGCCGCGACGCTGCTGGCCGGCGCGTTCGCGCCCGGCGACAAGGCGGCGATCGTGGCGATCTTCGTGACGCTCGGCGTCGGCAGCTGGCTGCGGTCGATCAACTACGCCTTCTGGGCGGCCTGCGTGACCGCGGTGCTCTCGCTCCTCTACGGCTACCTCGGTGAGTCGCCGACCGCGCTGCTGGGCGGGCGGCTGCTCGGCATCCTGCTCGGCGGGGTGATCGCGATCGGCGCGGCCTGGCTGGTCATGCCGGTGCGAACTACCGACATACTGCGCCGCCGCACCGCCGACGTGCTGGCCGCGCTGTCCGATTTCCTCACCGCCGCCCGGCAGGAGCCCGTGGCCGTCGGCGCGCGCCGCGCCGAGTTCGACGCCTCGCTGGCGGTGCTCGACCAACTCGCCCCGACGCTGCGCGCGCACCGCCTGCTCACCCGCCGCTGGCGCCCCCGCCCGCGGCCGGCCGACCTGATCGACACGCTGCACCGCTGCCGCGCCCCGGTCGCCACGATCACCCGGCTGGCCGCCGCCGATCCGGCCGCCCTCGCCGGCACCGGCAAGCACGCCGGCCGCCTGGCCCGCGCCGTCGGCGACCTCCGGCTGACCCTGGCCGGCCGCACCCGCACGGAGCCGCCGCCCGCCCCGCCCACCGGTTCCGGCGCGGTGGCGGCCGGCGCGGTGGTGGCGGGTCCGGTGGTGGCGGGTCCGGTGGCGGCAGGTCCGGTGGCGGCCCGGCCGGTCGCGGTCGGTCCGGTGGCGGTCGGGCCGGATGGTCGGGATGAGCTGGTTCGGGCCTGGACGGAACTCGGCGGCGTGGTGGCTGAGCTCGCGGTCGACATCCGCGCTACGCGGCCGGGCAGCGGGCGGCCGGTCGTCCCGGCAGGGCCGGAGGCGGAGGCGGGGTCGCTGGCCGACTCGGCCTGAGGCGGGCCGGACATCCGGCGGGAAGCGGCGCGAGCCGGCCCGATGGGGGACGGGTCGGGCGCGGCGCGGTGACCGCCGCCGGACGGTTGGGGGACGGCGCGGCCGGGTGGTTCCTCATAGGCTCGGCGGGCGTGCCGAATCTGAGGCGACGGAGCCCGGGGTGCGGGCGTGGGCGAGTGCGGGGGGCCGCGGCATGGTGGTTGTTCCGGCGGGCAGCATCCTGCAGTTGCGTACCGGCGAGGTCGACAGCGTCGAGCTGCTGAACCTCGTCGCCGTGCCGATCACCCGGGACGCGGTCTTCGACGTGCTGGTGCTGTCCGAGATCGGCGAGGTCGAGGAGGGCGTCGTCGAGCTGCCCACCCGGGCCGGGCTGTTCCTGCTGCCGGCGCGGCTGCGGCGGGAGGAGAGCCAGCTGGTGCTGACCTCGGCCGAGACGCTGGAGCCGGTGCAGCGCCGGCGTGCCCCGCGCAGCGGGCTCGTGCTGCCGCTCCGCGGCGCCGCGCAGATCCGGAACGCGAACGGCGACGTCTCCGAGCCGGGCGGCCTGATCACGTTCCACGGCCACACGGTCGACGTCGCGCCCGGCGGGCTGCAGGCGCGGCTGGTGTCCGACGCCGGCCTCCGCCTGCCGCCGAACCTGCAGAGCATCTTCGTCGAGCTGGACCCGGGCAACCCGCAGTCGGTCGCGGTCGGCCTCACCGTCGTCACCTTCCGGTCGGACGTGCTGCGCGCCCGCTTCTCGTTCATCTCCCTCGCCGACTGGGCCCGGCTCCGGGAGCGCAGCCGCGACCAGCGCTGACCGTCCCACCCTCAACCTGACCTCGACGCCCGTGACGCCACGATCGACGCCCCAGCCGGGCCCCGGCCGGGCGCGGGCCGCTGTGCCCGCGTCAGCAGGCGTCGGCGGCCCCAGCCGGCCGCGGGTCATCCCGGCGTCCGCGCGACCGCGTCCGCCCGACCGCGACCGCGCGTCCGCGCGACCGCGCGTGGGCAGCCGCCGGGTGCCGGCGGGACGCCCCCGCCGCCGCCGGCCCAGGGGCGGGCCCGGCAACCGGACAGTCCATTGTGGACTCGGATGGGCCGCGGGCCGGGCCGTCCGGGCCGGCGCACGGTCCTGCCGGTTTCCGCCGGCACCGGCCGCGCTGCGATGATCCGGACGGTTGAGGTACCGCTCCGGGGCCGGAAAGCCGGTTTCCAGGGCAGAGTGCCGCGTCGGTGGGTATCTGACGAGTGCCGG
>JBBWZH010000002.1:0-2938 GCA_039648995.1 Mycobacteriales bacterium | reverse complement strand
TGGAGAAGATCGGCAGCCGGACCGGGCAGGTGTGGGCTTCCGGCGCGGCGTCCGTGGCACCATCGACCGGTGAGCCCTCCGTACGCCGCCGAACTGCGCGTGTACGAGCCGCTGTCGGCGTTTCCGGGGCCCGAGCGGAAGCGTTGGGAGGCTTACGCGGCGTCCGGCTCCGCCGTGTCCGCTCGCGACGGTCAGCGGCGGGAGCGGCAGCTCGGGCTGCTCGTCGCCTGTCGGGCCCGGGCCCGGGTGCCCCGCCCGGGCGAGTTCGGCGAGTACGCCTACCTGCTCAGCAGCCACTCCGGCCTGGTCGTCTGCCCCTGGCGGACCGAGCCGCGCAGTTGGGCCGCGGCGGCCGAGCTGGGCACGGTGCTGTCGCCGGAGCTGGCCGAGCTGGCGCTACCGGCGGACGAGGCCGAGTTGGCCGGTGCGGAGCACGAGCGGTGGCTGGCGGGGCACCCGGAGGCGCGGGCCCATGTGCTGTCCAGCCGGTGGGTGGTGCCCGTGCGCTGGTTCCTGCCGTTCCACCGGGACGAGCGCCGGCTGCAGCTCGGCGCCACCGCGCGGCACTCGCCGGGGGTGGCCGAGCCGGCCGCCGAGCCGGTGGTGGCGGCGGTCACCGCGGTGGACCGGTCCCTGGTCTACCGGACCGAGATGGCGCAGGCGAGGCGCCGGATAGCGCGCGCGTTGGCGGTACTGCGGCGCGCGTTCGATGCAGGCCCGGTGGTCGGAGCGGTCGAGTCGCTGGGGCGCTGGCTGGAGGAGTTCCATCCGCGCTCGATCGTCGAGCTCGACTACGGCGGCATCGTTGACCTGCGTTCGGACGCGGAACTGAGGGCGGACGACTCGGTGGGCGACGTCGCCGAGGCGCTGGGTGCGGTCGCGGACGGCGACGCTGACAACGCGGCGCGTGCGTACGACCGGGTGATCGAGCGTTGGCGCATAGCGCACCGGGTCGAATCGGCCAACTGAGCGGGAGCGACCATCCGGACTGACCAGGACCACATGGTCTAACCGGGTCATTTGATCCATGGGGGAGAATGGTGCAATATGGGTGTTGGTCGGACCTCGACTGGAGTGTGCCGACTGTGGCAGAAGGGACGAGCCATGACCACGCGTCAGACCACCGAAGCCGAGCCTTTGCTAACACCGGCTGAGGTCGCCACGATGTTCCGGGTCGACCCCAAGACCGTGACGCGCTGGGCCAAGGCCGGCAAGCTCACGTCGATTCGAACCCTCGGCGGCCACCGCCGCTACAAGGAGTCGGAAGTCCGGTCGCTGCTCGACGGCAGCGGTCCGCAGAAGTCCGACGCCTGACCTTCCGGCCGTTCTGGCTCAGCCAGGGCGGCCGCGGCTTTCCCTCGACGTCCGCCAGCGCCGAGCCTCCCCGGAGGCCGGCGCTGCACTCGTCTAGGGCCTACGGCCGCGTGCCGTGCGGTGAGCCCGACAACCTCGTGATCACCGCACGGCATGGGATCTCGGCGTTCCATCGTGTGCAGTTGCTGGCCCTCGCCCGGCGAGGGTGCGCCGGTAGCCCGGCATCGGCTCGGGACGGTCCTACGTGGGGCCGTCCCGCGGTGTCGGCCGGGCTACCCATCCAGCGTCAGGCCCGCCGGATCAGCGGGCGTGGTGCTCTACAAGGTCACCGAGCCGCGGCAGCGCCTCGATGACGTTCTCCTGGCCCTTGGGGCGCAGCTTGCCGTAAACGGACGTGATCGTGGCGCGGCTGGACCGGGTGGCCCGGCGGTCAGTCACCGCGAGCAGTGCCTCGGAGACCTCCTGCGGGCGGGTAGCCAGGTAGGCGCCGAAGCCGGGCGCGGGCTGCGTCTGGTAGGCAGCCCAGTGCGGTTCCAGTGCGGCGACGAACTCGTCGAACATGCTGTCGATCGCGCCCCGGATGATGCCCGGCTTGACCTTCTTCACGGCCGCGTAGCCGGTCTTGATGATCCCGCCGGAGAAGCCGCCCTTGCCGGCGACCTCCTGGTCGACGAGAACCTGCAGATCCGTCACGACCTGACCACGCCGGTCGGGGTCGAGCAGGCCTGCCTTGAGCGTGTCGGGCACGTGCCGATTCCTTTCCTAGAAGCTGAAACCGCCCCGCACGGTACGGGAAACCTGCGCGAGTCACGCTGGCAGGGCACCGGCCGCCGGCCGGGCCGGGTGTTTCAAAGTTGTGAGAGATCGCGGCCGTCGCGGAGCAGGCCGGGTCCGCGTACCTAACATCGGCCGGTGTCCTGGGTAGGTGCCGCCGCGAAGCGGATGCTGATCGGCCGGCCGGTTCCAACGTACCGGGCGTCCGAGCAGCTGCTGCCCAAGCGGATCGCGCTGCCGGTCTTCGCCAGCGACCCGCTGTCCTCGGTGGCGTACGCGACCGAAGAGATCCTGCTGGTGCTGAGCCTGGGCGGGGTCGCGCTGCTGCACCTGTCGGTGCCGGTCGCGGTCGCCGTGGTGGTGCTGCTGGCGGTCGTGATCGCCTCCTACCGGCAGACCGTGCACGAGTATCCGCGCGGCGGCGGCGCCTACCAGGTGGCCGGCGAGAACCTCGGCCGGCCGTGGGGGCTGCTCGCCGCCAGCGCGCTGCTGACCGACTACGTGCTGACGGTCGCGGTGTCGGTCTCCTCCGGGGTGGACAACATCGCCTCGGCGCTGCCGTCGCTGCACCGGCACCAGGTCGGCCTGGCACTCGGCCTGGTCGCCGTGCTGGCGCTGGCGAACCTGCGCGGGCTCAAGGAGTCCGGCCGGGCCTTCGCGATACCGACGTACGGGTTCGTGGTCGGGGTGCTGGCGATGATCGGCTGGGGGCTGTTGCGGGCCGCCGCCGGCCAGACTCCGCGGGCCGAGAGCGCGGGCCTGACCGTGCACGCCGAATCCTCCTACGCGGGCCTGGCGCTGCTGTTCCTGACGCTGCGGGCGTTCTCGTCCGGCTGCACGGCGCTGACCG
>JBBWZH010000159.1:0-6307 GCA_039648995.1 Mycobacteriales bacterium | reverse complement strand
GCGATGACGGCCGCACTGTCCGGTGTGGACGCTGTGGTATTCACCGGCGGCGTCGGCGAGAACTCCGCGGTCGTCCGCGCCGAGGCCGCCGCCGGCCTCGGCTACCTGGGCCTGGCCGTCGACCCCGCCCGCAACGCGGCAGCCGACGGCGACACCGACAACAGCGCCGCTGGCGCCGCGGTCAGCACGCTGGACATCGCCGCCCGGGAGGACCAGGAGATCGCGCGCGAGGTCCGCCACGTCCTCGCCGGCTGACCGCCGCAGGCCGATCCGCCGGCGGACGGGTTCCGCCGGCGGATCGGTGGCCGCCCGGGGTGGCACGGGCGGCCGGCTCAGTGCCGGTGCCGGCGGCGCTGCCCGGTGTCGCGGAACCGCGTCACCGCGGCCCGGCGGCGGACCGTGTGGGTGGCCAGCGGGCGGCGGGGCGCCGGCGGCAGCGCGCCGAGCTCGTACGCGGTGACGAAGTACGCGGCGAGCACCCGGCGGGTGTCGTCGACGATCCCGGCCAGCGCGTCCGGGTCCGTCCAGAACTGGTCACCGATCATGTCGGCGAGCCGGCAGGCCTGCTCGCGCAGCCGGTCCTGCCAGTAGTTGAGCAGGTAGGTGTGGCCGACCGGGATGCCGACCGGGCCGTCCGGCGCGTCCGCATCCTCAGCGCCGATCAGTCCGGACTCGAACAGGTCGACCGCCGACGCCGGGAAGGCCGCCGCGTCGACCAGCGCCACCGGCGGGTGCGGCAGCCGCCGGCTGAGCGCGGTGCTGAGCGTGAGCGCCCGGTGGATCACCTCGACCGGCGCGGCCCCGCAGTCGCTCACGTCGTCGGCGACGGCCCCGCAGCACCGGGCCAGCTCGACCACGCCGGGCCAGTGCGTCGGGTTCACCCCGTCCTCGGCGGGCTTGGCCGCCAGCCGGCGGTTGACCTCGGCCCGCGAGGCCAGCCAACCCGGCGGGTCGGCGAACATGTCCGAACCGAGCCCGAACACCGCCGCCGGGTCGGTGAGCAGCCCGTGCCCCGCGGCCCGCACGTCCTGCAGTCCGTCCTGGCCGTACAAGACGCTCATCGCCCGCCTCCGAGGTCGCTCACTCTTATGTCACTCGCTGCGCCGGCTATTGGTTGCCTGCCGGGCGGTTTTCGGTGGTCAGGCGGGTCAATCGATCGCGTCGCCGACCGCCCGGGCGGTGCTGGTCAGTGCGCCCGCCGGCCCGCCCGGGCCGGTCGCGGCGGGCGGTGCCCACCCACCGCGACCGCCCGGCGCGGGCTCACTGGCGGGCGTCGGTGCCGAGCGTCACGGTGACCGTGCTGGTCTTGCCGCCCCGGACGATCGTCAGCGTCAGCTGGTCACCGGGCTGCTGCGACCGGGTCGCCGCGGCCAGGTCGTCCGCGCTGGTGATCAGCCGGCTGCCGACCCTGGTGACCACGTCGCCGGCCTTCAGGCCCGCCTTCGCGGCCGGGCCACCGCTGGTCACCGTCGCCAGCTGAGCACCGGACGTCGATCCGGTGGCCGAGGACAGCTGCACGCCCAGGTACGCGTGCTGCGCCGTGCCCTTGGCGACCAGTTGGTCGGCGATGAAAGCCGCGGTGTTGGACGGGATCGCGAAGCCGATGCCGATGTTGCCGCTGGTGCTGCTCTGCCCCGGGAACCGGCCGCTGCTGCCGCTCGCGGTCGCGATCTCGGCGTTGATGCCGACGACGTGGCCGGACAGGTCCACCAACGGGCCGCCGGAGTTGCCCGGGTTGATCGGCGCGTCGGTCTGCACCGCGTCGAAGATCGCCGTGTTGTCGTCGCCGCCGCGGGTGGCGCGGTGGGTGGCGCTCACGATGCCCGCGGTGACCGTGTCGTCCAGGCCGAGCGGTGAGCCGACCGCGACGACCGACTGGCCGACCTTCAGCTTGTCCGAGTCGGCGAACGTGGCCGCGGTCAGCCCGGACACGCCGGTCACCTTGACCACGGCGAGGTCCGTGCTGGCGTCGGTACCGACGATCTTCGCGGTGGCGGTGCGGCCGTCGGCGAACGTCGCGGTGATCGTGCCGCTGTTGGCCGCCGCCGAGACGACGTGGTTGTTGGTGAGGATGTAGCCGTCGGCGCGGACGATCACGCCGGACCCGGTGCCGTCGGCCGACCCGCCGCTGATCGTCAACGTGACAACGCTCGGCCGGATTGTCGACGCGGCTCCCTCTACCGTCCCGCTCTCGCTGGTCGGCGTGCCCTGCGCGGTCTCGCTCGTACGGTTCACGCTGGCCGGGATGGTGGTGTTGCCGCTGCCGCGGGTCAGCGCGACCGTGCCGCCGCCGACCGCCCCGCCGATCACCGCCGCGACCCCGGCCACCGCGACCAGCGTCCGCAGCTTCCGGCCGCCGCCCCCGGGTGACCCGGCCGCCGGCCCCATCCCACCCGGCGGAACCGGCCCACCCGGCGGGACCGGCCCGCCCGCCGACATCGGCCCCGCCTGTGGAACCGGCCCGGCCGCCGACATCGGCCCGCCCGCCGGCATCGGGCCACCCTGCGGAACCGGCTCACTCTGCGGAACCGGACCGCCGGGCGGAACCGGCCCGCCCGTTGGCATCGGGCCCCCCGGGGCAACCGGGCCGCCGGCCCAATCCGATATCGGCCGGGCCTCCCCGCCGGGCGGCCCGTACGACCAGGCCGGCGGCTGCCCGGGCTCCGCGTTCGGCTGGGGCGGACCGGCGGGGACAGGGCCGGCTGCCCAGGCCGGGGTCGGGCCCTGCCAGATCGAGGGCTCCGGCGCCGACGCCGGGGTGGATGGAGGGGCGGGAGGTGACGGCTCCATGCCGTCTCGCGCCCAGCCCGTAGGCGGAGCCGCGGGGTCGCCGGCGATCTCAACGTTGTGATCGGGGGTCTGCTCTGCTGGCACCTTCTCGCTCATACCGGCACCGTGCGCCCGGACCTTGTGACCGCCCTGGGAGAATCCTGAGCGGTTGCTGTGAGGTGACCGTCCGGACGCCGGATGCCGATCGCGGTAACCTCCCGGCGTCCGCCCACTGCGCGCCCGTAGCTCAGCGGATAGAGCAGATGCCTTCTAAGCATTTGGTCGCAGGTTCGAGTCCTGCCGGGCGCACGGACTTGGGTGAACCCTGCTCGCGGACAACGCTCGCCAGGGCGTCCGTCATGCTGGCCGCGGGGGCCGAGCCCCCGCGGACCCCACGGCGCGACCGGCGCCGGCTCGCATCGTGGTGCGTTCGGTGCACCGTTCCGGTCGTTTCGCGAACTCTTGACCTGTGCGCTCCGCGGCGAAGGTCGCGTCGTCGACCAGGGCGGTGCCGCCGCGACGGCGGCACGCAACTGGCCCTGACCGGGAGCCGTCTTATCCGGGTCTGATCTGGCGCTGCTGCACTGGGCCGGTGGCGCAGGTGGTGCTCGACGCGGAAGAGCTCAGCAAGCGGTACGGGAGCCAGGCCGCGGTCCGGGAAGTGAGCTTCGCCGCCGGGCCCGGGGAGATCGTCGGCCTGCTCGGGCCGAACGGGGCCGGCAAGACGACGTTGATCCGGCTGCTGACCACGCTGCTGACACCGTCGTCCGGGCGGTTCCGGGTGGCCGGGGTGCCGTCCAGCCGGCCGGCGGAGATCCGCCGACGCGTCGGCGCGCTGCCGGAGAGCGGGGGCTACCCGGCGACGCAGACCGGCGCGGAGTACCTGCGCTACCACGCCCGGCTGTACGGTCTGACCCGCCGCGCGGCCGCCGAGGTCGCGGACCGGCTGCTGGCCGAGGTCGGCCTGGCCGCGCGCGCCGGCACGCCCATCCGGACCTACAGCCGCGGGATGCGGCAGCGGCTGGGCATCGCCCGGGCGCTGGTGAACGACCCGGTCGTGGTGTTCCTGGACGAGCCGACCCTCGGGCTCGACCCGGCCGGCCACCGGGCGCTGCTGGCGCTGCTGCGCGGCATCGCGGTGCGTCGGCGGGCGGCGGTGGTGCTCAGCACGCACGACCTGCCGGATGTCGAGGAGGTCTGCTCGGCGGTGGTCATCCTGGATCGCGGTCGGGTGGTGTCCGCCGGACCGGTCGCGGACGTGGTCGCCGCGGTGGCCACCCCCAGCGGCGCCCGGGTGCGGGTGCCAGCCGGCGCCGCGGCGGCCGCCCGGGAGCTGCTCGCCGGGGTGCCCGGCGTCACGGTCGTCGCCGCCGCGGACCAGCCGGGCGTGCTGGCGGTCGACTCGGCCGGCGGCGCCGTGGACGCCGCGCTGCACGCGTTGGTGACCGCGGGCGTCCCGGTGCTGCACTGGGAGGTCGCACAGGCACGGCTGGGCGACGCGTTCGTCGCGGCGACGTCCGGGGGGCCGCTGTGACCGTCCAGGAACGGGACCCGGCGGTGGTCGCGGTGCGCCCGGAGGCCGCGCGGCGGGCGACGCCGACGTGGCTGGTGGTGGCCGGGCGCGAGTCCCGCGACCTGTGGGTCGGCGGCCGCGGGCCGGTGCTGCTCTTCGGCGTCAGCGTGCTGCTCAGCGTGCTGACGTACCTGCTGGCCACCAACCGGGTGCTGAACTACCTGGAGCAGCGGGAGGCGGTCAGCCTCGCCCTGCAGGTGACGGTTGCCGTCGGCGTGCTGGTGACGATCGTGGTCAGTGCCGACGCGATCAGCGGCGAGCGGGAGCGCGGGACGCTGGAGACGCTTCTGCTGACGCCGGCCCCGCGCCGGCAGGTCGCCGCCGGCAAGCTGCTCGCCGCGCTGACGCTGTGGCTGGCGATCTACGCGGTCAGCCTGCCGTACGTGTGGGTGCTGGCGCGGGACGTGTCGGTGCTCGGCTCCGCGGTGCCGCTCGGCCTGGCGGTCGGCAGCACGCTGGCGGTCGGGCTGGCCGCGGTCGGGCTGGTCGTCGGCGGCCTGGCCGGCTCGAACCGGGTGAGCCTGGCCGCCAGCATGTTCCTCCTGCTCGCCCTCTTCGCGCCCACCCAGCTGCCGGCCGGCACCCGGCAGGGCTGGCTCGGCGACCTGCTGCTGCGGCTCAACCCGGTGGCTTCCGGGGTGCACTACCTCGGCGCGGTGCTGGTCACCGGGCACCGGTGGACGCGGGACCTGTCCTACCTGGTCTCCCCCGCGCTGACCGCCGTGCTGGCCGGTGCGGCCGTGCTGGTCTGCGCCGACCGGCTGCTCCGGCTGGAGCGAGGGGGGTCGGTCGGATGAGGTGGCTGTCGACCGCTGCCGCCGGCACGTTGGTGGTCGTCCTGGCCGCGGCGCCGCTGACAACAGTCGGGACCGCACCGGCCACCGCGGCGGTGACAACAGTCGCGGCGACGAGGGTCAGCGGAGCGACCGCCGCGGTCCCGGCGGTCGCGGTGGCGATGGATCGGCCGGCGGTCAGCGCCGTGCTGGGCGACCGCTTCACGCTGCGGTCCACCGTGGTCAACACCGGCGCCGCGGCCACCGGCCCGCTGCTGGCCCACCTCGACGTCGTGAGCCTGCACAACGACGTCTACGTCGACGCGGAGGACTGGTCGTCGGACCGCTCGGTGGAGGTCGAGCCGCTGGCCCCGGCCGGCCGCGGCACGCTGGAGTGGACGGTGCGCGCCGTGGACGCGGGCGAGTTCGACGTCTACGTGGTCGTGCTGCCGGCCGGGCCCGCGGCCACACTGTCGGTGAGCCCGGCGCTGCGGCTCGCGGTGGCGTCCCGGCAGACGCTGGATCCGGGCGGTTCGGCCGTGCTGGTGGTGACGGTCCCGGTCCTGGTCGGTGCCCTCGTGCTGGGCGGCCGGCTGCGCCGGCGAAGGCGGCAGCGGCCCGACGCCGATCCGGCCGCCGCCGATGCGCCGCGCCGGTAGCGTGAACCCGTGCCTGACGCGGGGCAGGGTCGGGTCCTGGTCGTCGAGGACGAGCAGGCGCTGGCGGACGCCCTGGCCGACGGCCTGCGGCAGGACGGTTTCCGGGTGCGGACCGTGGGCGACGGGCTGCAAGCGCTCGACCTCGGCCGCTCGGGCAACTTCGACATCCTGGTCGTCGACCTGATGCTGCCCGGCCTCGGTGGCCTGGACCTGTGCACCCGGCTGCGGGCCGGCGGTGTCGATACGCCTGTGCTCGTGCTCACCGCCCGCACCGCCGAGCGGGACCAGCTGCGGGCGCTGCACACCGGCGCGGACGACTTCCTCACCAAGCCGTTCTCCTACCGGGTGCTGTTGGCCCGGCTGCACGCCCTGCTGCGCAGGTCCGGTGGCCGCACCGGGGCCGTGCTGACGGCCGGTGACCTGGTGTTGGACCGGCGGTCCCGGGGGTGCCGGCGCGGGGACGTCGACATCGAGCTGACGTCGCGCGAGTTCAGCCTGCTCGAGCTGCTGATGTCGCGGCCCGGGCAGGTCGT
>JBBWZH010000150.1:0-4980 GCA_039648995.1 Mycobacteriales bacterium | reverse complement strand
CCACGTCGGGTCTCGACCCGGCCACCGCGGCCGAGGTCGTCGCCCAGTTGCGCCGCCTCGCCGACGCCGGCAGCACGGTCGTGTTCACCACCCACAACCCGGCCGACGTCGAGCCGTGCGATCAGGTGGTCTGCCTCGCCGGCGAGGGCCGGCTCGCGTTCGCCGGCCCGCCGGCCGACGCCCGCGACCACTTCCAGGCCGCCAGCACCGAGCAGATCTACCAGCGCCTCGCCGAGCGCCCCGCCGCCGACTGGGCAACCACCTGGACCACCGCCGGCCTGGACGGCCTGGACGGGCGGGACGGCCGGGACCGGCGGGACGGCCGGGACCGGCGGGACGGCCGGGACGGGCCGGTGATCCCTGAGTCCACTGTGGACAACGCGGGCCGGCCGGCCGGAGCGACGCGGCAGTGGGCGTTGCTGACCCGGCGCAACGTCGACATCCTGGCCAGCAGCCGGCTCACGCTGGCGATCCTCGTCGGCTCGCCGGTCGCGGTGCTGCTGATGATCGTGGTGCTGTTCCGCCCGCACGCGTTCGACCCGGCCGCGCTGAGCCCGAACGCGACCGCGATGATCCTGTTCTGGATCGCGTTCGGCGGCTTCTTCTTCGGCCTCACGTACGGGCTGCTGCAGATCTGCACGGAACTCGCGATCCTGCGCCGGGAGCGGTTCGTCGTGCTGCGGCTCGGCCCGTACCTGCTGGCCAAGCTGGCGCTGCTGCTGCCGTTGCTGGCGGTGGTGGACGCGGCGATGCTGGCGGTGCTGCGTGTCACAGACCGGCTGCCGGCCGCCGGGTGGTCGGCGTACGGGTCGATGCTCGGCACGCTGGTGCTGTCGTCGGCGGCGGCGCTGGCGCTCGGGCTGCTCGCGTCGGCCGCGGTCGCCGAGCCGGGGCAGGCCACGCTGGCGCTGCCGATGCTGTGCTTCCCACAGGTGCTGTTCTCCGGGGCGATCCTGCCGGTGCCGATCATGGCCGCGGTCGGCAGGGTGCTCAGGCTACCCGATGTCCAATCGGTGGACGTTCGAGGGCCTGGGCCATGCGGTCGACCTGAACCGGCTGTGGGCGACCGGCGGCTCCCCGCTCGGGCCGCCGCTGCTGGCGTCCTACGGCGACACGTTCAGCCGCGCGGTGCCGGTGGACTGGGCGATCCTCGCCGGCTTCGCGGTCGCGTTCCTCGGCTGGGCCTGGCTGCTGCTGGCCCGCCGGACGGGCCCGCCGACCCCGCGCCGGCCCGGCCGGCCCCCGGTCAGCAGCGCAGCCGCGGGCTGAGCCCGTCCCGGTCCGGCACGGCGTCCCGGTACGACGCGGCGAACCCGATCAGCCGCTCGACGTCGGCCAGGTTCGAGGCGATGCCGAGCGAGACCCGGATCGCGCCGGCGGACGGCAGGCCGAGCAACTCCAGGTACTCGTCGATGGTCCGCGGTCGGCGCCCCATCGACCCGGTGAGCGCGGCGACCGGGATGTCGAACGCGCCCTCGCCGGCGCCCGGGTTGCAGAAGCAGCCGGTGCGCAGCGAGATGTGCCCGGCCGTCGCGTCCCGGCTCACGATCCGCTCGTCCACGATCCGACCGGCCGGGTCGAGGACGTTGAACACGACCGTTCCGCCCCGAGCATCCATAGTGGACGGACCGTAGATCCGGACCACCGGCGCGCCGTTGCCGTGCCGCAGCCCGCCGAGCCGCCGCAGCAGCCAGCCGGTGAGCGCGGCGATCCGCCGGTGCACGGTGTCCAGCCCGATCCCGTCCAACCAGGACAGCCCGAAGGCGACATCCGGGATCGACAGGAAGTTCAGCGTGCCGTCCTCGTACGCGGACTCGTCGCCGGTCAGCAGGTGCCAGTCGCCCTGCACGCTGACCGCCTGGATGGTGCCGCCGGAGAACCACGGCCGACGCAGCCGGCTCAGCGCCTCTCGGCGGGCCAGCAGGCAACCCACCCCGGTCGGGTAGCCGAACACCTTGTACCAGCTCACCGGCACGAAGTCGGGCCGGACCCGGCTGAGGTCCAGCCGGTTCGTCGGCACGTACGCGGCCGCGTCCAGCAGCACGTCGTAGCCGAGCCGCTGGGCGGCGTCGACCAGGTGCAGCGGGTGCCGCACGCCGCTGAAGTTGCTCTGCGCCGGCAGCGCCAGCAGGCCGGGCCGCCCGCCCCCGGCGTTGCCGCCGGGCCGGCCACCGGCGCCGCCGGGCCGGGTCCGGCCGAACCGGCGCCGCCCGGCCGGCCGCGCCAGCTCGGCCATCAGCGCCGGCTCGTCCACCAGCAGCTCCGGGGTGACCGGGACGTAGCTGGTGGCGGCGCCGCGGGCGCGGGCGTACTCGCGGATGCCGTTCACCGAGTTGTGGTTGTCGAAGGTCAGCACCAGCCGCGTGCCGGGGCCGAACGGGTAGGCCTCGCCGACCAGCCGGCAGGCACCGGTCGCGTTCGCCGTGAAGATCGCCACGTACTCGGCCGGGTCGGCGTTGAAGTGCGCGAGGATGGCGGCCCGGGTGCGCTCGACCAGCTCGGTGGCGGCGATCGAGGCGGGGCTGTCGGAATGCGGGTTGCCGAAGTAGCCGGTGCTGATCCGGTCGGCGTGCGCCCGCAGCTGGGCCCGGGCCGGCAACCCCGCGCCGGCGTAGTCGAGGTAGACCTCGCCGCGCTCGTCCAGGTAGCCGTACTCGGTGGCGCGCAGTTCGTCGACCCGCCCGGTGCCGCGGTAGCCCGGGTACGCGGCCTCGAACGCCGCCAGCTCCGCGGCCACGCCGCGCGTGCTGTCCACCATCGTTGCGATAATAGCTCCCGACCGGCCGGGCCGCCGTAACCAGACCGCGGCGGCCCCGTCGACCGTCTACAAGGGACGGTCCACAGTGGCGGGACGGCCGCCCGCGCCGACGCTGCCGGGGTCGAGGGCAGCGCCGGCGCGGGAGGGCTCAGCGGGTCCAGAGCACCGCGTGCCGGTCGGTATTCTCCGAGTTGGTCGAGCTGGCGCCGACGATCTGGCCGCGGTTGTTCACGTCCGCGGCGGTCGAGCTTCCGACCAGGTTGGGCAGTGCGGACATCCGGCCGCCCTGCCAGACGAACGCGGCGACGTCGGTGCCGCCGACGATCGCGCCCAGGTCGTTCATGCCCAGCGCCTGCGCGAATGTGCTGCCGGGCAGCCCGCCGAGCGGGGTGATCCGACGGTTGCGCCACCGCAGCGCCGAGGCGCCGGTCGGGCCGAAGGAGAACCCGGCCACGTCGCCGACGTCGTTGACCGCCTGCGCGCCCCCGGCGAACTCGCCGGCCGGCGTGGGCAGCACGGCCGGCACGCCGGCGTGCCAGACCACCGGCAACGTGGTCGCGTCGGTGCTAACGGAGCCGGCGACGTCACCCCGGTCGTTGACCGCCGACGCGGAGCTGGCCACGGCGGACGGGTCGAGGTCGGTCATCCGGCCGGCCCGCCAGCGGAACGCGTGGAACGCGCCGGTGGCGGTCTGGCTGCTGCCGACGACGACGCCGGCGTCGTTCACGCCGGTGGCGAAACTCGCCGACCCGCCGAGGGTGCCCAGGTCGATCATGTGCCCCGCCCGCCACAGGAACGCATGCGTGGTGTCGAAGTCGCCGGGCCTTACCTGGCTGGTCCCGACGATCATGTCGCCGCGCTTGTCGATGCCGGCCGCGCTGCTGTTCTCGCCGCCGAGCGTGCCCAGGTCGGTCATGTGCCCGGCCGCCCACCGGAACGCGTGGTACGGCGAGAAGAGGTCCGGGCCGATGCTGCTGTCGCCGACCACCACCCCGCGGTCGCTGATCGCCGACGCCGAACTGCAGCAGGTGCCGCCGAGCGTGCCGAGATCGACGATCCGCGGCGGCGGGTGTGGGCTGGCCGACGCCGGCCCGGCCACTACCGCGCCAGCACCGGCCAGCGCGGCCACCCCGGCGGCCACGACGACCGCCCGCAACGATGTCCTCATAGTGATTCCCTCCAAGAACCCGGAGGCGCGGCCGACGGCCGCGGTCCCCCCGTGCCGCATCAAGACGCGTCGTCTGTCCCTTCGGTTGACGCCCGTCTCCGGCCCGGCACGGCCGGGGGGCCCCGCCCGGATCGCCGGACGTCACCATTGATCGACAGTTGTGTACCGATCGCGGCCTCCGGTGCTAGCTTCTGCGTGCTCTGCCCCGTCTGACCCTCCGGAGGACGATCATGGGCATGCCCCCGCACACCGCCGCCGGGCCCGACGGGGTCGCCGCGCCGGCCGCCGAGTCGGTCGAACGGTTCGGCTACCAGCAGGAGCTGAAACGCTCGCTGAGTTTCTGGGACCTGCTCGTCTACGGCCTGATCTTCATGGTCCCGATCGCGCCGTTCGGCATCTTCGGCAGCGTCTACCAGGCGTCCGGCGGGATGGTCGCGCTGGCGTACGTGATCGGCGGGGTGGGCATGGCGTTCACCGCCCTCGCGTACACCGAGATGTCGCGGGCGTTCCCGATGGCCGGCTCGGTCTACACGTACGCCGGCCGCGGCATCCACCCGACCGTCGGCTTCCTCGCCGGCTGGCAGATCCTGCTCGACTACGTGCTGGTGCCGGCGCTGCTCTACATCGTCGCGGCGGCCGCCATCCAGAGCTTCGTGCCGGACGTCCCGCTGTGGGTCTGGGTGGTCGGCTTCATCGTCGCGAACACGGGCATCAACTTCTTCGGCATCGAGCTGACCGCGCGGGTGAACCGGCTGATGCTGGTCGCCGAGCTGATCGTGCTGGCCATCTTCCTGGTGATCGGCATCGCCGCGGTGGCCGACGGCAAGGGCGGCGGCTTCTCCTGGCACCCGCTGTACGACTCGTCGACGTTCTCGGTCAGCGTCGCGTTCGCCGCGGTGTCGGTCGCGGTGCTCTCGTTCCTCGGCTTCGACGGGATCTCCACGCTGGCCGAGGAGAACCGGGACGGCGCCCGGCAGATCGGCCGGGCCATGATCGCCGCGCTGGCGCTGGCCGGCACGCTGTTCGTGGTGCAGACGTGGGTGGCCGCGCTGCT
>JBBWZH010000739.1:0-4941 GCA_039648995.1 Mycobacteriales bacterium | reverse complement strand
AGCCGCACCCAGTCCGGGGTGCCAGAGCAGGTGATCCCAGTGCGGATGCGTCGAGAAGCCGGCCACCACGGGCCCCAGCTCCGACAGGTCGCCCACGAGACAGGCCATCTCGCTCTCGTGCACCCCGGCGTCGATGAGCAGCACTCCGGCGCGGCCTTGCACGACGACGGCGTTGCTCTGCATGAACTCGCTCTCGTGGATCAGCACACCCTCCGCGACCTGCCTCAGCACGGGGCCCCTTCCGCTTGTGGTTTGCAACCGCTCGCCGCGACGGTAGTACCGCTGCTACCAAGTCCTCGTAGCCGCCAGGCAGTCGACCATGTCCGAGGGCGCCGAGCTGTCTCACATGTGAACCTCCGCCGGCACAGGAACGGCGGCTGAGAGCCGTCGCCGGCCAGCTCGATGACGGGATGTCTCGCAAGACCCGCCCGGCGCCGCGTCGCGGGACCGGGCCTCCAGAAAGTCTGACGCACACCACGTTGACATGTTCGAACGTATGTTCGAGTATCTCTCCATGACGACGGCCGCCCCGGAACGCTCCGGCGCCGCGCGGGAGACTCGGCGGGAGGCTCGACCGCGCGGCGCCGGAGACCCTCTGGAGCGTGCTCTGTTGCCGGTGCTGCCGGCGCTCGGTCCGCTGTTCCCGGATGGCGCGCTGCGGCGCGGCTCCACGGTAGCGGTGGCCGGGTCCACCTCACTGCTGATCGCGGTGCTGGCCGGCCCGTCGCTGGCCGGGTCGTGGTGCGCGGTGCTCGGCGTGCCGGCGCTCGGGCTGGTCGCGGCGGCCGGGGCCGGGGTCGCGGTCGACCGGTTGGCGCTGGTCCCGGCGCCGGGGCCGGCCTGGCCCAGCGTCACCGCCGCCCTGCTCGACGCGGTGGATCTGGTCGTGGTGGCGCCCGCGGCCCGGGTCCGGCCGCAGGACGCGCGGCGGCTGGCGGCGCGGGCCAGGCAGCGTGGCTCGGTGCTGGTGCCGTACGGGGTGCCGGCCGGTGGCTGGGAGGGCGCCGACCTGTGGCTGTCGGTGGCCGAGACGCAGTGGAGCGGGCTCGGGGCCGGCTGGGGTCACCTGCGCGCCCGGCAGGCCCTGCTGCGTAGCGACGGGCGCGGCTCGGCGGGCCGGCTGCGGCGGGCCCGGGTGTGGCTGCCGGCGCCTGACGGCGGGGTCGAGCCGGTGGGCGAGGTGGTCCCGATCCCGGGCCGCCGGTCACCGCCCGGCGGCCCACCGCCCGGAGGCCCCTGATGGCGCTGCGGACGGTCGTGCTCTGGTGCCCCGACTGGCCGGTGATCAGCGCGGCGGGTGCGGTGGGCGTGCCCCCCACCGCACCCATCGCGGTGATCTGGGCCAACCGGGTGGTGTCCTGCTCCGCGGCCGCCCGGGCGGAGGGTGTGCGCCGCGGGCTGCGCCGGCGCGAGGCGCAGGGCCGCTGCCCAGACCTGGTGGTGCTCCGGCACGACCCGATCCGGGATGCGCGCGCCTTCGAACCCGTGCTGGCGGCGGTGGAGGAGCTGGCGCCGGGGGTGGAGGCGATCCGGCCGGGGCTGTGCGCGGTGGCCGCCCGCGGCCCGGCCCGCTACTTCGGCGGCGACCGGGCGGTGGCCGCCCGGCTGATCGAGCACGTCACCGCGGTCACCCGGGTGGCCAGCCAGGTCGGGGTCGCCGACGGCCGGTTCGCCGCCGGCCTGGCCGCCCGCGGTGGCGAGATCGTCCCGCGTGGCGGCTCCCGCGCGTTCCTGGCCCCGTTCCCGGTCGGCACGCTGGAGCTGCCGGAGCTGACCGACCTGCTGCGCCGGCTCGGGCTGCGCACCCTCGGCGCGTTCGCCGAGCTGCCCCCACGCGACGTACTGGCCCGGTTCGGCCCCGACGGTGCCCGCGCGCACCGGCTGGCCCGCGGCATGGACGAGGTCCCGCTGGCGGCCCGGGTGCCCGCCCCCGAGCTGGCCATGCAGGTCGAGTTCGACCCGCCGGTCGACCGGGTCGACACCGCCGCCTTCGCCGCCCGGGCGCTGGCCGAGCAGCTGCACGCCGGGCTGACCCGGCGCGGGCTGGCCTGCACCCGGTTGGCCATCGAGGCGCAGACCGAGCACGGCGAGCAGCTGACCCGGCTGTGGCGGCACGAGGGCGTGCTGACCCCGGCCGCGATCGCCGAGCGGGTGCGCTGGCAGCTGGACGGCTGGCTGACCCGGGCCGCCGCCGGCGCGGCGGAGCGGCCGACCGCCGGGATCATGCTGCTGCGGCTGGTGCCGGACGAGGTGATCCGGCACAGCGGCCTGCAGCTCGGGCTGTGGGGCGGCCTCGGCGACGCCGGCGAGCGGGCCAGCCGGGCGATGGCCCGGGTGCAGGGCATGCTCGGCGGCGACGCGGTGCTGACCGCGGTGCTCGGCGGCGGACGTGACCCGGACGAGCAGGTCCGGCTGGTCCCCTGGGGCGACGAGCGGGCGCCGGCGCGGCCGGCTGATCAGCCCTGGCCGGGGCAGGTTCCGGCGCCGGCGCCGGCCACCGTGCTGACCGACCCGGTGCCGGTCGAGGTGGTGGCCGCGGACGGCAGCCCGGTCGGCGTCACCGGCCGGTACGCGGTCACCGCCGAGCCGGCCCGGTTCGCCGCCCCCGGCCGGCCGGCCACCCCGCTGCTGGCCTGGGCCGGCCCGTGGCCGGTGGACGAGCGCTGGTGGGATCCGGCCGCCGCCCGCCGCCGCGCCCGGTTCCAGCTGCTCGGCGCCGACGGCACCGCCTGGCTGGTCGCGCTGGAGGCCGGCCGCTGGTGGGCCGAAGGGATATACGAGTGATGGGCGGCGACAGTTGGGTTGGGTCACCTGCTCCGCTGCGCTCCGCCGGCGACCCAACCGTCATGCTGACCCAGGGGGCCGAGCCCCCTGGAACCCCACGGTGCGGTGGGCTGCGGTTAGCGAGTGGCATCGCGGTGCGATCGGGGCCATCGCGGTGTTCGAGGCCGTCGGGGCGTTGGTAATGGGGTGGGAGAATCCGCCGATTCCGTGGGCGGAGCTGGAGCGGCGGCTGTCCGGGCGACGGCCGGACGGGCCGCCGTATCTGGGTGACGGCGGCGACAGCCCGGCCTGGTCGCGGCACCGGGCGCCGTACGAGCCGCCGCCCTCCCCCGGCCCCACCGGCAGCAAGCCGGAGCCGGTCGACCCCGACCCGGTGCCGTACGCCGAGCTGCACTGCCACTCCAACTTCAGCTTTCTGGACGGGGCCAGCCACCCGGAGGAGCTGGCCGAGGAGGCCGCCCGGCTCGGCCTGACCGCGCTGGCGCTGACCGACCACGACGGCATGTACGGGGTGGTGCGGTTCGCCGAGGCGGCCAAGGTGATGGAGGTGCCCACGCTGTTCGGCGCGGAGCTCTCGCTCGGCCTGGGCGGCCCGCAGAACGGCGTGGCCGACCCGGAGGGCTCGCACCTGCTGGTGCTCGCCCGCGGCCTGGACGGCTACCGCCGGCTCAGCACGGCGATCAGCAACGCGCAGCTGGCCGGCAACGAGAAGGGCCGCCCGGTGTACGACCTGGACGCGCTCAGCCGGGCGCACGCCAACTCCTGGCTGGTGCTCACCGGCTGCCGCAAGGGGGCGGTGCGGCAGGCGCTGGCCGCGGGTGGCCCGGCCGCGGCGGCCCGCGAGCTGGCCCGGCTGGCGGAGCTGTTCGGGCCGGCGAACGTCGTGGTGGAGCTGACCGACCACGGCCAGCCGCTCGACTCCGACCGGAACGAGGCGCTGGTCGCGCTGGCCGAGCGCGGCGGGTTCGGCGTGGTCGCCACCAACAACGTGCACTTCGCCAGCCCCGCCCGGCGCCGGCTGGCGACCGCGCTGGCCGCCGTCCGGGCCCGGCGCAGCCTGGACGAGATGGACGGCTGGCTGCCCGCGGCCGGCGCGGCCCACCTGCGGTCCGGCCGGGAGATGGCGGCCCGGTTCGCCCGCTGGCCGGACGCCGTGCGGCTGGCCGCCAAGCTGGGCGAGGAGTGCGCGTTCGACCTGAAGCTGGTGGCGCCGAAACTGCCCGACTGGGGCGTCCCGGCCGGGCACACCGAGATGAGCTGGCTGCGGCAGCTGACCATGCAGGGGGCGTACCAGCGGTACGGGCCGCCGGAGGCGGAGCGGGTGGACGGCGCGTACCGGCAGCTGGCGCACGAGCTGGACATGATCGAGCAGCTCGGCTACCCGGGCTACTTCCTGATCGTGGAGGAGATCGTCGCGTTCTGCCGGAAGGAGGGCATCCTCTGCCAGGGCCGGGGTTCGGCCGCCAATTCCGCGGTCTGTTACGCGCTCTGGATCACCAATGTGGACGCGGTCGCGAACGGATTGCTGTTCGAGCGTTTTCTCGCGCCGGAACGGGACGGTCCGCCGGACATCGACGTGGACATCGAGTCGGACCGGCGCGAGGAGGTCATCCAGTACGTCTACCGCAAGTACGGCCGGGAGCACACCGCCCAGGTGGCGAACGTGATCTCCTACCGGCCGCGGTCGGCGGTCCGGGACATGGCCAAGGCGTTCGGTTTCTCCCCCGGTCAGCAGGACGCGTGGAGCAAACAGATCGACCGGTGGGGAAGTGTGGCCACCGTCGATCTGGACGACATCCCGGAACAGGTCGTCGACTTCGCCAACGAGGTGCAGAACTTCCCCCGGCATCTCGGCATCCACTCCGGCGGAATGGTGATCTGCGACCGCCCGATCATCGAGGTCTGCCCGGTGGAATGGGGCCGGATGGAGGGGCGGACCGTCCTGCAGTGGGACAAGGACGACTGCGCCGCGGTCGAGCTGGTCAAGTTCGATCTGCTCGGGCTGGGCATGCTGTCGGCGCTGCATTACGCGTACGACATGATCGAGTCCGACCTGGACATCAGCAGCATGCGGCTGGACGACGACGAGGTCTACGAAATGTTGCGGCGGGCCGATTCCGTGGGTGTGTTCCAGGTGGAGAGCCGGGCTCAGATGGC
>JBBWZH010000129.1:0-18367 GCA_039648995.1 Mycobacteriales bacterium | reverse complement strand
GCCGCGCTGGCGCCGGCGTTGCAGCGAGCGCTGGACCGGGTGGCGGTGGTGGCCGACCTGCCGGCCGCGCGCAGCCTGGTTGCCGACCACCCGGCGGTCCGCGCGGTGACCGCGGCCGGCGACCTGCTCGGCCTGGACTGGGCCGTCGGCGGCTCGGCCAGCGCGCCGAGCGTCATCGAGGTGCAGGCCGCGGTGGACGAGGCGACTGAGCGGCTGGCCGAGGCGGAGCAGCGGCGTACCCGGCTGGCCGCCGAACTGACCGACGCGAGGTCCGCCGAGTCGCACGGTAAGGCCGAGGTCGAGACCGCGGTCGCGGCACTGAACGAGTCGGACGCCAAGATGAACGCCGTCGCCGAGCAGTTGGCCCGGCTCGGCGCCGCGGCTCGCTCTGCGGTCGGCGAGGCCGACCGCCTGGACAAGGCCCGCGCCGACGCCGCCGGCAAGCGTGACCGCGACCTGGCCGAGCTCACCGGCCTGGAGGAGCGGTTCAGCGCCGCTGAAGCCGTCCCGTTGGACGAGGAGCCGTCCACCGACGAGCGGGACGCGCTGCAGGCCAGCGTCACCACCACCCGGCAGGTCGAGATGGAAGCCCGGCTGGCGGTCCGTACCGGCGAGGAGCGGGTGCGCGCGGTCGCCGGTCGGGCCGAGTCGCTGCTGCGCGCCGCGGTCGCCGAGCGGGCCGCCAGGGCCCGGCACGAGCAGCGCCGCGCGGCCCGGGCGCAGGGTGCGCTGGTGGCCGTCGCGGTGGCCGAGGCCGCCCAGTACGCGCTGACCCGGATCGCCGGCTCGCTGGCGACCGCGGCCGCCCAGCGGGACGCCGCGCAGCAGGCCCGGGTGGTGCACGAGGGTGAATTGCTCGCCCTGCGCGCGTCCAGCCGGGAGCTGGCCGCCGAGCTGGACCGGCTGACCGATGTCGTCCACCGGGACGAGATCGCCCGGGCCGAGCAGCGGCTGCGGATCGAGCAGTTGGAGGCGAAGGCCGCCGAGGAGCACGGCGTCGACCTGGAGACGCTGATCGCCGAGTACGGGCCGGAGCAGCCGGTGCCGCCGTCAGCAGCCGACGTGGCGAAGGCCGAGGCGGACGGCAAGCCGGCACCTGGACCGGGCCCGTACGACCGGCCCAGCCAGGAGAAGCGGGCCGCCCGGGCCGAACGCGACCTGGCCCTGCTGGGCAAGGTCAACCCGCTGGCGCTGGAGGAGTTCGCGGCGCTGGAGGAGCGGCACGCGTTCCTGTCCACCCAGCTGGAGGACCTGAAGGCGACCCGGCGCGACCTGCTCACCGTGGTCCGTGAGGTGGACGAGCGAATACACGAAGTGTTCGCGTCCGCGTACGCCGACACCGCCCGCGAATTCGAGATCGTTTTCCGCACGCTGTTCCCCGGTGGCGAAGGCCGGCTGCTGCTGACCGACCCGAACGACCTGCTCGCCACCGGCGTCGAGGTGGAGGCGCGGCCGCCGGGGAAGAAGATCAAGCGGCTGTCGCTGCTGTCCGGCGGGGAGCGGTCGCTGACCGCGGTGGCGCTGCTGGTCGCGATCTTCCGGGCCCGCCCGTCGCCGTTCTACGTGATGGACGAGGTCGAGGCCGCCCTCGACGACATCAACCTGGGCCGGCTGCTGAAGCTGGTGGAAGAGCTGCGGGACACCAGCCAGCTGATCGTCATCACCCACCAGAAGCGCACGATGGAGATCGCCGACGCGCTGTACGGGGCGAGCATGCGCGGCGACGGCATCACCCAGGTGATCAGCCAGCGGCTGCGGGAGCGGGAGTCCGCCTGAGCACCCGGGAGATTGTCGCCCGATTGCCTGGTTCATACGCCGATCGGGCGGATGTAACACAGCAGTAGCTTCCGCATACCCGGCGGATGCTAGCCTCGGCAACCGTGCCAGCCATCCAGATCCGCAGGGTCTCGACGGACCTGCATGAGCGGCTCCGCCGCAAGGCGGAGGCTGCGCACGTGTCGGTGAACCAGTACGTGCTGCGGCTGCTTGAACATGACGTAGGGCAGTCGCCCACCTCGGAATGGCTGGCGTCGCTCGCCGAGCGCGAGCCGGTGCCGGACGTGGACCTCACCGCGCTGCTCGACGAGGCGCGCCAAGAGCGGGATGCCCAGTTCGCACGTGTACTGCGTCATTGACGCCAGCGCGCTGTTCGAGCTGCTTCTGCGTGGCTTGCGGGCCAGCGCGGTGGAACGCGCCGTCGCCGGGCGGGAACTGACCGCCCCGGCCGTCATCGACGTCGAGATCATGGCCGCCCTGCGCGGGCTGGAGCGCAGCCACTCGCTGTCGACGGCCCGGGCGGCCGCCGCGCTGGAGGACCTCCGCCGCGCCCCGGTACGGCGCTTCCCGCTGGAGCCGCTGCTGGACCGGGCGTGGTCGTTCCGGGACCGGCTGACCGCGTACGAGGCGCTCTACGTGGCACTCGCGATCGACCTGGACTGCCCGCTGGTCACCACCGACGACCGCATCCCGTCGCCGCGCCTGCCGGCCACCGTGATCATCGCCTGACCGGGGCGCGACCCGCGCGTGGTAGTCGGCCGGCCGGCGGCAGCACCGGCGGCGGCGGTTGAGAGGATCGGTGCATGGCGTACGTGGTGTTGGCGATCGTGCTGGTCGTGCTACTGGCCGGCGGGCTGGCGGCCTACTACCTGCTGCCGCGCCGCCGCGCCGCGCCGCCGCCGGCCGCACCACCGCCGACCACACCACCGCCGACCGGGCAGCCGCCGGCTGCCGAGGAACGCCCGGGCGGCACCCTGGTCACCCCGCCCGCCGCCACCCGGCCGGAAGCCCCGCCCGGGCCGCCGGAGCTGGTGGAACCGGAGGCCGCCGCGGTCGAGCCGGCGCTGGAGGTGCCGGCGCCGACGGCGGGGCGGCTGATCCGGCTGCGGGCCCGGCTGGCCCGGTCGCAGTCCACGCTCGGCCGCGGCCTGCTCGGCCTGCTCGGCCGGGAGCGGCTGGACGACGACGTATGGGAGGAGGTCGAGGACACGCTGCTGCAGGCGGACGTGGGCCTGGCCGCCACCACCGAGATCGTCGAACGGCTGCGCACACGCACCCGGGTGCTCGGCACCCGCACCGACGCGGACCTGCGCGCGCTGCTGACCGAGGAGCTGGTCGCCGCGCTCGACCCGGCGGCGGACCGTACCCTGCACACCACGCCGACGCCGGACGGCAAGCCGGCGGTGCTGCTGGTGGTCGGCGTGAACGGCACCGGGAAGACGACCACCTGCGGCAAGCTGGCCCGGGTGCTGGTGGCCGATGGCCGCACCGTGCTGCTCGGCGCCGCCGACACGTTCCGCGCCGCGGCCGCCGACCAGCTGGCCACCTGGGGCTCCCGGGTCGGCGCCAGCACCGTCCGCGGTCCGGCCGGCGCCGACCCGGCCTCGGTCGCGTTCGAGGCGGTCAAGCAGGGCATCGAGTCGCACGTGGACGCGGTGCTGGTGGACACCGCCGGGCGGCTGCACACGAAGACCGGCCTGATGGACGAGCTCGGCAAGGTCAAGCGGGTGATCGAGAAGCACGGCCCGGTCGACGAGACCCTGCTGGTGCTGGACGCCACCACCGGGCAGAACGGGGTCATCCAGGCCCGCGTGTTCACCGAGGCCGTCGACGTGACCGGCATCGTGCTGACCAAGCTGGACGGCACCGCGAAGGGCGGCATCGTGATCGCGGTGCAGCGCGAGCTCGGCGTCCCGGTCAAGCTGGTCGGCCTCGGCGAAGGCGCAGACGATCTTGCACCATTCGAACCGACCGCGTTCGTCGACGCGCTCCTCGGCTAGTACTGTGCCGCACCGGGCCGGTCCCGGTCGGTTTGCTGAGATACTGCGTGCCTCCGGTCGGGATCGTGTTAGCTGGGCACCGGACGGCCTGATGATGGCCGCTCGTCACCGAAGCCCCGCTCCGATTCCCTGCCAGGGGGTACCGCCATGCCTGACCGCCTTGACCGCCGCGGGTTCCTTACCACCGCGTTGGCCGGCGCCGCCGTCGTCGCCTTCGACCCGTTCGGTCGGGGCTGGGTGACGGCGGCCGCGGCGAGCGAGGGAGGGGCGGCCGGAGCGGTGTCGATTCCAGGGCTCGACGGCGAGTTGGTCCTCGACCCGGGCAGCCTGTCCGGGGCGGCCGACGACTACGGCCACATCGTGCACCGGGCGCCGGTGGCGCTGCTGCGCCCCGGCTCGGTACGGGACGTCGTGACCGCGGTGCAGTACGCGAACCGGCTCCGGATCAAGGTGGCCGCCCGTGGCCAGGCGCACACCACGTTCGGCCAGGCGCAGGTGGACGGCGGCCTGGTGATCGACATCAACGCGCTGGCCACGATCCACGAGGTCTCCGGTGGCTACGCCGTGGTCGACGCCGGCGTCCGCTGGCTGGACCTGGCCCGGGCCGCCGCCGACCGCGGGCTGACCGCACCGGTGTTCACCGACTACCTGGACCTGTCCGTCGGCGGCACGCTCGCCGCGGGGGGTATCGGTGGCGCCACCCAGCACTACGGTCTGCAGGTCGACAACGTGCTGGCGCTGGACGTGGTCACCGGCGACGGCGTGCTGCGGCACTGCTCGCCCACCAGCGACCGGCAGCTGTTCGACTGCGTGCTCGGCGGGCTGGGCCAGTTCGCGGTGGTGGTGCGGGCGACGGTCCGGCTGATCCAGGCGCCCACCGAGGTCCGCTCGTACCAGCTCTACTACCCGGACCTCGCGACCTACCTGGCCGACCAGCGGCTACTGCTCGCCGACGGCCGGTTCAGCTCGCTGGAGGGGCAGGCGCAGCCGGCGGCCAGCGGCGGCTGGGAGTTCTTCGTCGACGCGGCCAGCTACTACCGCCCGCCGGCCAGCCCGGACGACGCCGCGCTGCTCGCCGGCCTGCACTTCGACCCGACCCGCACCGTGATCACCGAGTACTCGTACCTGGACTGGGTGAACCGGCTGGCGCCGACCGTCGAGCTGCTCAAGGAGCTGGGCATCTGGTACTTCCCGCACCCGTGGATCAACCTGTTCGTGCCGTCCAGCCGCACCGGGGAGCTGGTCAGCGCGACACTGGCCGATCTCACCGTGGACGACACCGGGCAGGGGCCGGTGCTGCTCTACCCGTTCCGGACCGACCGGCTGACCCGGCCGTTCACGATGCGGCCGGGCGAGCCGGTGGCGTTCCTGTTCGCGCTGCTGCGTACGGCGGTGCCGCCGGACCCGGCGGTGGTGGCCCGGCAGCTGGCCGGCAACCGGGCGCTGTACGAGGCGGCCCGCGCGGTGGGCGCGAAGCGGTACCCGGTGGGCTCGGTGCCGTTCAGCCCGGCCGACTGGCGCGACCACTACGGCAAGCAGTACGCGGCGTTCGCGGCCGCCAAGACCTGCTACGACCCGCGGCACCTGCTGGCACCCGGACAGGGCATCTTCGCCTGAGCGACTGACGGGGGAGTAGTGGCCCGCCGCGGCCGCGGGACCGCGGCGGGCCGGTCGGTCAGCCCTTGAGCGCCCCGTGCATGATCCCGCCGACGATCTGCCGACCGAGCAGCGCGAAGATCAGGATCACCGGGATCGTGGTGAGGAACGTGCCGGCCAGGATCACCGCGCGGTCCGGCACGTAGCCCACACCGAGCTGCTGCAGCGCCACCTGGACCGTGGGGTTGGACGAGTCCAACACCAGGATCGGCCAGAAGAAGTCGTTCCAGGCCTGCAGGAAGGTGAGCATGCCGAGCACGGCCATCGCCGGCCGCGCGATCGGCAGCACGATCGACAGGAAGATGCGGAAGGTGGAGGCGCCGTCGATCCAGCCGGCCTCCAGCAGCTCGGTCGGCATCGACTGGATCAGGAACTGGCGCATGAAGAACACGCCGAACGCGGTGACCAGTGTCGGCAGGATGACCGCCTTCAGCTGGCCGGTCCAGCCGAGCTTCACCATGATCTGGTAGAGCGGGATCACACCGAGGCTCGGCGGGATCAGCATCGTGCCGATCGTGATGCCGAACAGCACCGAGCTGAACCGGAACCGCAGCTTCGCGAACGCGAACCCGGCCATCGTGCAGAACAGCACCGTACCGACGGCGATCGTGCCGGACACGATCACCGAGTTGAACATCGCCTTGGTCAGGTCGATCAGGCTGTACGCCTCGCGGATGTTGTGGATCAGCCGGGCGCCCGGGATGAACGGGGGCGGCACCTGGTTGATCTCCGAGTTGGTCCGCGTCGCCATGACCAGCGTGTAGTACAGCGGGAACAGCGACAGCACCGCGACGACGGCGAGGATCAGGTAGGTGAACCAGCCGGCCCGCAATTGGCTGTTCCCGCTGTGCGAGCGGCGCCGGCCCTCCCGGGCGGATGCCGCCTGGTCGACCGGAGCGGCCGTGGCCGTGATGACAGTCATCAGGTCGCCCCTTTCCTAGTCTCGGTTGGCCTTGCGGCCGCGGGCCAGCGTCGCGTTGACGATGACCGCCACCACGATGATCAGGAACATCGTCCAGGCCACGGCGGCCGCGTAGCCGAGCTTCTGGTTGTTCCAGCCCTCGTCGTACAGCAGCAGGCCCAGCGTCTGGTACTGCCGGCTGCTGCCGCCCGAGTGACCGTTGACACCGCCGAACAGCAGCGGCTCGCCGAACAGCTGGGTGGCGCCGATGGTGGAGATGACGATCGTGAAGAGGATCGTCGGCCGCAGCGACGGGATCGTCACGTACCGGAACTGCTGCCACCGGCTGGCCCCGTCGATCGAGGCGGACTCGTACAGGTCGCCCGAGATCGACTGCATCGCCGCCAGGTAGATCAGCGCGTTGTAGCCGGTCCACCGCCAGGTGACGATCGTGGAGACCGCGATCTGCGAGGTCCACCGGCCGGCTTCCCAGTCGATGTGGTGAACGCCGAACAGGCCGAGGAACCAGTTGATCAGGCCGTAGTCACGGCCGAACAGCCCGACGAAGATCAGCGTGGCCGCGGCCAGCGAGGTGGCGTACGGCATCAGCATCGCGACCCGGAAGAACGTCCGGCCACGGATCTGGTAGTTCAGCAGGTGGGCCAGCCCCAGCGCCATCACCAGCTGCGGAACGGTCGAGATGACGCCGATCGTGAAGGTGTTCTTCAGGGCGTTCCAGAAAAACTCGCTGTGCAGCAGGTTGCTGTAGTTCTTCAGGCCGATCCAGGTCATGTCCTCCGGGGTGCCGAGGTCGACCTTGTGCAGCGAGATCCAGCCCGTGTAGATCAGCGGGAAGAGTCCGAACGCCGCGAACACGACGAAGAACGGGAGCACGAACGAGTACGGGGTCACCCCGGAGCCGGCCCGGCGGCCCCGGCGGCGCCGCGGGGGAGCCCCCGCCGGCGCTGGGAGATCGCTCGGCCGGAGCTCCGGCTGGGTAGCGACCACAGCGGCGTCCTTCCTACGGAATGGAGCGGTGGCACCCGGGGGAGGGACGCACCCCCGGGTGCCACCCGTCAGAGCGGCTGCCTAGCGGCTAGCCGATGGCGTTCTTGATGTTCTTCAGTGTCGTCGACCAGGCGTCGTCCGGGGACTTGCCCTGCGTCTCGATCGACAGCAGCCCGTTGCTGACCGTGTCCTTGATCGTCGCGTCCTTCGGACCGAGGACCTGCACGGGCAGCTTGGCGGCCACATCACCGAAGATCTTGCCGGTCGGTGCGTTGTTGAAGTACGGCTCTGTGTAGCCGGAGACGGCCGGGTCGGCCGCGGCGACGGAGCTGGACGGGAAGTTGCCGCCCTTCTTGAACAGGGTGATCTGCTGCGGGGCCGCGGTCAGCCACTGGATGAGGTTGTAGGCCTCTTGGGCGTGCTGGCTGTTCTTCGGGATGCCCAGGTACGAGCCGCCCCAGTTGGCCGAGTTCGGCCCGGGGGCGATGTCCCACTTACCGCTGCCGGCGTCGCCGGCCTGGCCCTTGATGTAGCCGATCATCCAGGACGGGGCGCCGACGGTCGCGAACGCGCCGCTGGAGAAGCCCTTGTTCCAGGCGTCGTCGAACTGCTTGACCTTGCCGGTGAGGCCCTTCTGAATCGCGCTGACCGCGGTGTCCCAGGCCTTCTTGACGTCCGGGTTGCTGTCGTAGATGGGGGTCCCGGACTCGTCGTAGTACTGCTTCACCGAGCCACCGAGGATGGTGTTGTAGAAGCCACTGGACGTGTCGATGAACGCCGACTTGGTGCCCATCTTCGCCTTGTACTTCTCACCCATCGCGATGAACGAGTCCCAGCTGCTCCACTGCTTGGCCAGTTCGTCCCGGTCGGTCGGCAGGCCGGCCTGCTTGAACAGGTCGGTGCGGTAGGCGATCGCGATCGGGCCGACGTCGGTGCCCAGGCCCATCACCTTGCCGTCCGCGGTCTGCGCTGCCTTCCACTTCCACGGGTAGAAGTTGCTTTCCTCACTGCCGGCGCCGAGCGTCTTCAGGTCGACGAACTTGGCGGACAGCCGTTGCGTGACATCGGCGATCCGGCCAACCTCGATGCCCGCCACGTCCCAGGTGCCCTTGCCCGCGTTCAAGTTCTGCTGCAGCACCGGGTAGTAGTTCTGCTCCTGCTCGATGCTGCTGAAGTTGATCGTGACGTTCGGGTGCAGGGTGTGGTAAGCGTCGAAGAGGCCGGCTTCCTTGTAGCCGAATGTGCCGAACAAGCGCACGTTCAGCGTCACAGGGGCGTTGGCGTTGGTACCGCCGCCGCCACCACCGCTGTTGCTGTCGTTGGAGCTGCAGCCCGCGATCGCGAGCGTGCCGACGACAAGGGCGCCGAGCAGCGCTCTTGTCCTCCTCCGCACGGTGTACATGGAACCCCTCCTGGTTTGTTTAGGCCGACTGCCTGGTCACCAGTTCAGTCGGCAGGATCAGGCCGCGGGCGCGCGGGGCGTGCGGCCGCTCGGCCAGCGCTAACACCAGGCTTGCCATCTGCCGTCCCATCTCGACGGTCGGCTGGCGCACCGTGGTCAACGCGGGCTCCGTCATGGTGGCCAGGTCGAGGTCGTCGAAGCCGACGAGCGCCACATCGTCCGGCACCCGGCGGCCAGCCTTGCGCAGCGCACGCAGCGCACCGACGGCCATCAGGTCGGACGCCGCGAACACGGCGTCCAGGCGCGGCCCACGTTCGAGCAGGTCGGCCATGGCCTGCTCACCGCTCTGCTGGCCGTACGTGCCGTACGCGATCAGGGAGCGGCGGTACCGCCGCGGGCCCAGCGCGTCCCGGTAGCCGGACAGCCGGTCCACACCGGCGCAGTGGTCCTGCGGGCCGGCGATGGTGGCGACCTGGGTTCGGCCCTGCTCCAGCAGGTAGCTGACCGCGTCCCGGGCGCCGCCCCGGTTGTCCACGTCCACGTACGGAAGTTCGGCTCCGCTCAGCGGCCGGCCACCGATCACGGTCGGTACGCCGGCCCGGGCGAACGCCGCGGGCAACGGGTCCGCGCCGTGCAGCGACAGCAGCAGGACGGCGTCCGCGTGACCGCCACCTACGTACCGCTCGACCCGGTCCCTGTCTCCTTCGCTCTGCGCCATGATCAGCACGAGCTGTTTCCCTGCCGCGGTCAATTCCTGGCTGGCGCCGCGGACGATCCCGCCGAAGAACGGTTCGGCGAACACCCGGACGTCCGGCTCGGACACCACGAGGGCGATCGAATCCGTCCGCTGGGTGACAAGGCTGCGGGCGGCGCTGTTCGCCACGTACCCGAGCCGCTCTACCGCCCGCTCCACTGCCGCCCGCGCCTCCGGACTCACCCGCGGCGACCCGTTGATCACACGGGACACCGTCGCCCGGGAAACCTGCGCGTAGGCGGCGACCTCTTCCAGGGTGGGCCGCGGCCGGCGGACTCCAGCGGTACCTGAGGTCACGGCCACCTCCCTCGCCTCCATGTCATCCGCCGCCGGGAGGAGCACCGACGATGCCGCCGCGGGAGATGACATCCTGAAACCAGTAGCCACTGTCTTTCAGGATTCTGCGCTGCGAGGCGTAATCCACATAGACCAGGCCGAAGCGGCGAGCGTAGCCCTCCGCCCACTCGAAGTTGTCCATGAACGACCAGACGAAGTAGCCGCGCAGGTCGACACCCCGTTGAATGGCGGTGTGCGCCGCCCGGAAGTGGCCGTCCAGGAACCGGACCCGGTCGATGTCGTGGACCCGGCCGTCCGCCCCGACCTGGTCGTCGAAGGCGGCCCCGTTCTCGGTGACGATCAGCGGCAGCCGGGGGTACCCGGTGTGGATCCGCATCAACACGTCGACCAGGCCCTGCGGTTCGATCTCCCAGTCCATCGCGGTGCGCGCGCCGGGCGGCGGCAGCATCCGGGTGCCGGCGGTGCCGGGGTGGCTGCCCTCATCGGTGTCGGCGGCGGCGACCCGCAACGGCTGGTAATAGTTGACGCCGAGCATGTCCAGCGGGGTGGCGATCACATGCTCGTCGCCTGCCTTGACGAAGTCCCACTTGGTCCACCGGGCGGCGTCGCCCGGAAGGTCGGCCGGGTAGTGGCCCTTGAGCACCGCGTCCAGGAACAGCCGGTTCTGCACGGCGTCCACCCGGCGGGCGGCATCGAGGTCGGCCGGCCGGTCGCTGGCCGCGGTCACCGGCGCCGGGTTCAGCACCAGCGAGACCTGCGCCCGGGACAGGGTGGCCGCCCGGATCGCGTGCGTGGCCAGGCCGTGCCCGAGCAGCAGGTGATGCACCGCGCGGAAGGCCTGGGCCGGGTCGGCGATGCCGGGGGCGTGCTGGCCCGAGGCGTAGCCGAGGAACGCCGAGCACCAGGGCTCGTTCAGCGTGGTCCAGCGCTGCACCCGGTCGCCGAGCGCGCCGGCGACGATGCCGGCGTAGTCGGCGAACCGGGCCGAGGTGTCGCGGTTGACCCAGCCGCCGCCCTCGTCCTGCAGCGCCTGTGGCAGGTCCCAGTGGTAGAGGGTCGCCACCGGTTCGATGCCGTGCTCCAGGAGCGTGTCGGTCAGCCGCCGGTAGAAATCCAGACCCGGCGCGTTGGCCGGGCCCTGTCCGGTCGGCTGGACCCGTGGCCAGGACACGCTGAACCGGTACGCCTTGACCCCGAGGGTCGCCAACAGCGCGACGTCCTCGACGTACCGGTTGTAGTGATCATTGGCCACGTCACCGGTGTCCCCGTTCGCAACCCGCCCGGGGGTATGACTGAACGTGTCCCAGATGGACGGTCCGCGACCGTCCGCGGTAGCGGCACCCTCGATCTGGTAGGACGCGGTGGCCGCGCCCCAAATGAAATCGTTGGGAAAATGGACATCGCTGCCATCGATGTCGGCCGCGACATCTGTGGTCGGGACATCTGTGGTCGGGCTGACCGGCGTGCTCATGCCGACTCCTCCACCCGCCCGGCACCCATCAGCACCGGCCGAAACTGCCTGCATATGGCCTGATTGCAGAGCCCAACCACGCGTCGGTGGGCACCGGCCGCGGCGGCCGACCCGAACAACGCATGGACGTCCCCCTGGCGGTGGTTGGACCCCGGTGGGAGGGCTCTCCGTGAGAGCGCTCTCACATGTGGGAGAGCGTGCTCGCCTGTTACGACGGTGTCAAGACCCCGTTATCGATTCGGTGTTTGCCGCACTACTTCCGGGGGTAGGCGGCCCGGCGACTTGTCCGTGGCTGCACGGTTTGGGGAGCCCGGCCGTGGAAGCGCTCTCTCCGGTGTTCACGGCCGGGTGAGCCGGCGCGGCCGGATGGCCAAGTTCCCGCACGGGCCACAGTAGCCGCGATCCGTGCTCATCGCCGACCATTCGCCGGGCCGGCTATGTCTGGGCATGCCGGCCAAGTCGGGAACAGTAACGCGGCTGTCGCACGGTGGTCGCAGCGTTCACCGGCGCGAAACACCCGGGAGACCGACCGGAAACGGGGCGCTGCCACCGTCGCTACACCATTCGAGCGACAGGAGGAGTCGTGCCGCCGTTCGACCTTACCAAGATCGACACAGGCGCTACTGCCTGGGTCCTTGCCAGCGCCGCGCTGGTCCTGCTCATGACGCCCGGCCTCGCGTTCTTCTACAGCGGCATGGTCCGCGCGAAGAGCGCCCTGGGCATGCTGATGCAGAACTTCGTCACCATCGCCCTGGTCAGCGTCACGTGGGTGGTTGTTGGCTTCTCGCTCGCGTTCAGCAAGGGCAACGGGTTCGTCGGTGACCTGCACCAGTTCGGTCTACAGCACATCAACGAGACCCTGCCCGGCTACACCGGCAACTTCGCCCAGGTCATCCCGCCGATGGTGTTCGTGGTGTTCCAGCTGATGTTCGCTGTGATCACCCCGGCGCTGATCACGGGGTCGACGGCGGACCGCTGGCGGTTCGGCGCGTTCGTCCCGTTCATCATCGCCTGGTCGATCCTCGTCTACGGCCCGGTCGCGCACTGGGTGTTCTCGCCCGAGGGCTGGCTGTTCAAGAAGGGCGCGCTCGACTTCGCCGGTGGCACCGTCGTGCACATCAACGCCGGTGTCGCGGGCATCGCGATGGCCATCTTCCTGGGCCGCCGCAAGGGCTGGCCGAAGGAGAACATGCGGCCGCACAACGTGCCGTTCGTGCTGCTCGGCGCCGGCCTGCTGTGGTTCGGCTGGTTCGGCTTCAATGCCGGTTCGGCACTGGCCGCCAACAACCTGGCCGGCTACGCGTTCGTGAACACGAACACCGCGACCGCCACCGCGCTGCTCGGCTGGCTGCTGGTGGAGCGGCTGCGGGACGGCAAGGCCACCACGCTCGGCGCCGCGTCGGGGGCGGTCGCCGGTCTGGTCGCCATCACCCCGTGCGCCGGCTTCGTCAGCCCGATGGGCTCGATCGCCGTCGGCGCGCTGGCCGGCATCGGGTGCGCGTTGGCCGTGTCCATCAAGGGCAAGGTACGCATCGACGACTCGCTCGACGTCGGCGCGGTGCACCTGATCGGCGGCATCATCGGCTCGCTCTGCGTCGGGATCTTCGCCACGCTCGACACCAACTCCCTGGGCGCCGACGGCCTGCTCTACGGCGGCGGCTTCTCACTGCTGGGCAAGCAGGCACTGGCCGTGGTCAGCGTGATCGGGTACACCTTCGTGATGACGTTGATCATCGCGTTCGTGATCAACCTGTTCGTCAAGCACCGGATGCCTGAGGACCAGGAAGCCGAGGGTATGGACCTGGCCCTGCACGGCGAGACGGCGTACGAGTTCAGCTCGCTGTTCGGCGGCGGCGGCACCGCCGGGGGCGTCCTGGCCCCGACCACGCCGAACAGCGCGGCCAGCAAGGAAGGAGTCTCGGCATGAAGCTGGTGACGGCGATCATCAAGCCGTTCAAGCTGGACGACGTGAAAGCGGCGCTGGAGACACTCGGGGTGCTCGGCCTGACCATCAGCGAGGTCCGCGGCTACGGCCGGCAGAAGGGCCACACCGAGGTCTACCGCGGTGCCGAGTACACAGTGGACCTGGTCCCGAAGGTCCGGGTCGAGGTGCTGGTGGATGACCTCGACGTGGACAAGGTGGTGGACACCGTCACCGAGTCGGCCCGTACCGGCAAGATCGGCGACGGCAAGGTCTGGGTGTCCACTGTGGACACAGTAGTCCGGGTGCGGACCGGCGAGCGGGGCGCTGACGCGCTCTGACCGGATGGTAGCCACATCGGAGATCGGCCCGCCCGCGCAGACGCTGCGGGCGGGCCGGTCCGCGCTGCTGGGCCGGGCCGACCTGGTCGGCGGCCCGCTGCGGGACGCCCTCACCGAGCACTACGACCGCTGGCTGGCCGACCGGCTGACCGTGACGGACGGGGTCGCGCTGATCGCGGTCGGCGGGCTGGGCCGGCGGGAGACCGCCCCCTGGTCCGATCTGGACCTGGTGCTCCTGCATCGCGGCGGCCGTGACGTGGCGGCGCTGGCCGACGCGATCTGGTACCCGATCTGGGACGCGAAGCTGAGCCTGGACCATTCCGTCCGCACGGTGGCCGAGGCGGTGGCCGTCGCCCGTTCCGACCTGCGCGCCGCGCTCGGCCTGCTGGACCTGCGGCACCTGGCCGGCGACCCGGCGCTGACCGGGCTGTTGCGGGAGTCCGTGCTGGCCGGCTGGCGGGCCGACGCGGCGCGCCGGCTGCCCGAACTGCGGGAGGCCACGGCCGCACGCTGGGACAGTCACGGCGAGCTGGCGTTCCTGCTGGAACCGGACCTGAAGGAGTCCCGCGGCGGGCTGCGCGACGTGCACGCGCTGCACGCGCTGGCCGCGGCGCAGTTCGTGGAAGCGCCCGGGTCGGTTGTCGGCGCGGCCCGGGACGTGCTGCTCGACGTCCGCGGCGAGTTGCACCGGCGGTCCGGCCGGCCGCTGGACCGGCTGGTCGCGCAGGAGCAGGCCGGTATCGGCGCCGCGCTCGGTATCGGCGACGCGAACGACCTGCTGCGCGCGGTGAACGACGCCGGCCGGGTGATCGCGTTCGCCGCCGACACCGCCTGGCGCCGGGTCACCGCCGAGCTGGAGTCCCGCAAGCGGCGGCGGCTGCCCGGGCGCCGCCCGCCGGTGGTGCCGCGCCGGCCACTGGCCGACGGCGTGGTCGAGCAGGACGGCGAGGTGGTGCTGGCCCGGGACGCGGACCCGTGGGCCGACCCGGTGCTGGTGCTGCGCGCCGGCTGCGCGGCTGCCCGGGCCCGGCTGCCGCTCGCCCCGCACGCGCTGGACCGGCTGGCCACCGAGTCGGCGCCGCTGCCGACGCCGTGGCCGGCGTCCGCCCGGGACACGTTCGTCGACCTGCTCGGCGCCGGCCGGGCCGCGGTGCCGGTGCTGGAGGCGCTGGACCGCGCCGGGCTGCTGGTGCGGCTGCTGCCCGAATGGGAGCCGGTGCGCTCGCTGCCGCAGCGCAACCCGGTGCACCGGTTCACGGTCGACCGGCACCTGATCGAGGCCGCGGCGAACGCGGCCGAGCTGACCCGGACCGTGTCCCGGCCGGACCTGCTGCTGATCGGCGCGCTGTTCCACGACATCGGCAAGGGTCTGCCCGGCGACCACACCGACGCCGGGGTGCGGGTGGTGCGCGCGCTCGGCCCGCGGCTCGGACTGTCCTATGGGGACGCGGCGACGCTTGTCGCGCTGGTGCAGTACCACCTGCTGCTGCCGGACACGGCCACCCGCCGCGACCTGGACGACCCGGTCACCATCCGGTCCGTGATGGACGCGGTGGCCGGCTCCCGCGATCTGCTCGACCTGCTGCACGCGCTGTCCATTGCGGACGGTCTGGCCACCGGGCCGGCGGCCTGGTCGGACTGGAAGGCCGGCCTCGTCGGTCAGCTGGTGGACCGGACCGCATCGGTGCTGTCCGGCTCTCCGTTGCCGATCCAGCCGGCGCTGACCGCCGACCAGCGGGCGCTGGCCGACGCCGGCACGGTCGCGGTGCGGGTGGACGGCGAGGCGGTGGTGGTGGCCGCCCCGGATGAGCCGGGCCTGCTGTCCCGCACCGCCGGCGTGCTCGCGCTGCACCAGCTGGACGTGCGCTCGGCCACCATCGCGACCGTCCGGGACGCGGGGTCCACAGCGGACCCGCTCGCTGGCGCGATGGCGGTGAACGTGTTCCAGGTGACGCCCCGGTTCGGCCGCGGCCCGGACCCGGCGCTGCTGCGCGCGGACGTGGTCCGGGTGCTGTCCGGCCACCTGCCGGTGACCGAGCGGCTGGCCGCCAAGGAGCAGGCCTACGCACCGGCCGGCGGCTCGGCCGCGGTCGGCTCGCCGCCGCCCTGGGTGCTCTGGTTCGACGACGCGGCCACCGACGCGACCGTGCTGGAACTGCGCGCGGCTGACGCGGTGGGCCTGCTGCACCGCGTCACCGGCGCGCTGGAGCAGTGCGGGCTGGACGTGCGGACCGCGCGGGTGAGCACGCTCGGCGGCGCCGCGGTGGACGCGTTCTACGTGGTCGGGCCGGACGGCTCACCGGTCACCGACGCCGCGCTCCGGCAGAAGGTGGAGGCGGCGGTGCTCGCCGCGGTCTGAGCCGCCGGGAGCCCGGCCGGAGCCGGGCCGCTGCCGGGCCGGGCCGCTGGGCGCCGGGCCGATCGGAGCCCGGCTACCAGCCGCGCAGGTCGACCGGCCAGGTCTCGACCACCTCGTCACCGTCCATAAGGAACAGCCGCTCGTGCAGCGCGACGGTCGGGTCGACGTGCGCCGGCAGCACCCGCACGAGGTCGCCGATGCCGACGCTGCCGGGCTCGTCGGGTCCGAACGTGGTGTGTTCGTCCGAGCAGAACCAGACTGTCGACTGTGGAATCGTCGGGTTCCCGTGGTCCATGCCGAGCGACTTGAGCCCGACGTCGACAACCGCCCAGGGCGGCTGGATCGGCGCGTTCGGCGGCGCCACCGACAACACCCGGCCGAGCACGGTCAGCGCCTGCCGGAACGGCAGCCCGAGCGCCCCGTACGCGGTGTCCATCAGCGCGTACGAGCCGGCCTGGATCTCGGTGGCCACGGTGTTCTCGGCGTACGTGCCGGTGCTCCCGGCCGAGACGATGTCCCCGCCGACGTCCGCGTGCGCACGGGCCAGCAGGGCCATGCAGTCGGCGGTCAGCTGGGCCCGCTGCGGTTGGTCGGTCAGCAGCGTGAGGTGGCCCTCGTAGCCCATCACGCCGCGCACGTCCAGGCCGCGGGACCGGGCCAGGTCGGCGAGCCGGCCGGCGTCCTCCGGTGCGCAGCCGCAGCGGGGCAGGCCCACGTTCACGTCCACCAGCACCTCGCGCACCCCGCCGGCGGCCGCCGCCTCGATGGTCTGCGCCGAGTCGACCGCGAGCGTGACCCGGGCGCCGGTGGCGAGCACCGCGCCGAGCCGGGTCGCGTCCAGCACCTCGTTGGCCAGCAGCAGGTCCTCACCGAGGCCGGCCGCGGCCATCCCCTCCACCTCGCGGATCGTCGCGCAGGTGAAGCCGCGGTGCCCGGCGGCGTACTGGCGGCGGGCCAGTTCGGTGGATTTGTGTGCCTTCACGTGCGGCCGCAGCCGCGGGCCGGGCAGCGCCGCCGCCAGCGTGGCCAGGTTGTGCTCCAGGGCGGCGGCGTCCACCAGCAGCGCGGGCGTCCGCAGTTCGGAGATGTGCACGTGCGGAGGCTAGTGCTGGTGCGGTTCCGGTGGCACCGGGCGGGCCGGATGTGGCACCGTCCGGGCATGGTGGGGACGCGGAGGAGCGGGACCGGCTGGTGGAACTGGTCCGGCGACGAGCAGGCGCGGCCCGTCCGGATCGAGGCACCCCGGGACGTGACCGAGGTGTCCGCGGCGGTCAAGGCGGCCGCCCGCGATGGGCTCCGCGTCCGGATGGTGGGAGCAGGGCACTCATTTACCGGTGCCGCGCTCACCGACGGCGTGCTGCTGCGGCCGGAGGGGCTGACCGGGCTGGTCGGCGTGGACACCGCCGCCCGGACCGCGACCGTCCGCGCCGGCACCCGGCTGCGCGAGCTGAACTGGCTGCTCGGCGCGCACGACCTGGCGATGGAGAACCTGGGCGATATCGACCGGCAGACCCTGGCCGGCGCGCTGGCCACCGGCACCCACGGCACCGGGCTGGGCTACGGCGGGCTGGCCACCCAGATCGCCGCGCTGGAACTGGTGCTCGCCGACGGCTCGGTGGTCACCTGCTCACCCGCCGAGCGGCCGGACCTGTTCCACGCGGCCGCGGTCGGGCTCGGCGTGTACGGCATCGTCACCGCGGTCACGCTGCGCTGCGAGGCCGCCTTCGCGCTGCTCGCCGTCGAGGAGCCGGCCAAGCTCGGCGACCTGCTCGACGGCCGGTTCGCCGCGCTGGCCGAGACGAACGACCACGTCGAGTTCTACTGGTTCCCGCACACCGACGACTGCGTCCTGAAGCGGAACAACCGGCTGCGGCCGGGCGAGCCGACCCGGCCGCTGCGGCTCTGGCGCCGGCTGCTGGACGACGAACTGCTCTCCAACGGCGTCTTCACGGCGACCTGCGCGCTCGGCAACCGGGTGCCGGCCGCGATCCCGCCGGTCAACCGGCTGGCCACCGGCCTGCTCGGCACCCGCGTCTACACCGACCTGTCCTACCGGGTGTTCACCTCGCCGCGCCGGGTCCGGTTCCGCGAGATGGAGTACGCGCTGCCGCGGGCCGAGATCCCCGCCGTCCTGCGCGAGGTGGACAGCCTGATCCGGCGCAGCGGCTGGCGGATCTCGTTCCCCGTCGAGGTCCGCGTGGCCGCGCCGGACGAGCTCTGGCTGTCCACCGCCCACGGGCGGGAGACCGGGTACGTGGCCGTGCACCAGTACCGCCGCACGCCGCACCGGGAGTACTTCGACGCGGTCGAGTCGATCATGCTGGCCGCGGGCGGACGCCCGCACTGGGGCAAGCTGCACACCCTGGACGCCGCCGCGCTGGCGCCGCGCTACCCGCGGTTCGCGGACGCGGTCGCGCTGCGTGACCAGCTCGACCCCGACCGCCGCTTCGGCAACGCCTACGTCGACCGTGTCCTCTCCAC
>JBBWZH010000707.1:0-12550 GCA_039648995.1 Mycobacteriales bacterium | reverse complement strand
CCCGTTCGACAACCGGCAGGGCATCATCGCCCGGGACTACCTGTTCAGCGCCGAGTACCCGATGATCCGGTTCCTGGAGAAGAACGGGTACGACGTCAGCTACATCTCCGGCATCGACACCGACCGGTCCGGCTCGCTGCTGCTCAACCACAAGACGTTCATGTCGGTCGGGCACGACGAGTACTGGTCCGGCCAGCAGCGGGCGAACGTCGAGGCGGCCCGCAACGCCGGGGTCAACCTCGCCTTCTTCAGCGGCAACGAGGTCTTCTGGAAGACCCGCTACCAGAACAGCGTCGACGGCACCCCGTACCGGACGCTCGTCACGTACAAGGAGACGCACGCCAACGCGCGGCTCGATCCGCTCGACTCGGGCAACCCCGGGTCGATCTGGACCGGCACCTGGCGCGATCCACGGTTCAGCCCACCGGCTGACGGCGGCCGGCCCGAGAACTCGCTGACCGGCACGATCTGGACGGTCAACTGCTGCAGCTACGCGATCCAGGTGCCCGCCGCGGACGGCAAGATGCGGTTCTGGCGCGGGACCTCGGTGGCGACGCAGACGGCCGGCGCGACCGCGACGCTCGCGCCGGAGACCCTCGGCTACGAGTGGGACGAGGACTTGGACAACGGCTCCCGGCCGGCCGGCCTGATCGACCTGTCGCACACCACCCAGGACGTCGCCGCCAAGGTGACCGACTACGGCACGAACGTCGCGGCGGGCACGGCCACCCACAGCATGACGCTGTACCGGGCGTCCAGCGGGGCGATCGTGTTCGGTGCCGGCACTGTGCAGTGGTCCTGGGGGCTGGACGACTACCACGACGGTGACGCGGTCGCCACCGATGTGCGGATGCAGCAGGCGACGGTGAACATCCTGGCCGACATGGGCGCACAGCCGAGCACGCTGCAGGCCGGCCTGTCGGCGGCGACAGCGTCGACCGACACCACCCCGCCGCAGACCACGATCACCTCGCCGGCCGCGGGCGCCTCGGTGCGCAGCGGCAGCGCGATCACGGTCACCGGCACGGCCACCGACACCGGCGGCCAGGTCGGCGGCGTCGAGGTTTCGCTGGACGGCGGCAGCACCTGGCACCCGGCGACCGGTCGGGCATCCTGGAGCTACACCGGCAGCGTGCCCGGCAAGGGCGCGTTCACCATCGAGGCCCGGGCCACCGACGACAGCCTGCGCACCGACCCGACGCCGGCGACCGTGTCGGCGGCCGGCGTCTGCCCGTGTCCGGTCTTCGCCGACAACGCCGTGCCGGCGTCCCTGTCGGCCAACGACGCGGGGCCCCTCAACCTGGGCATGCGATTCACCGCCGACCAGTCCGGCTACATCACCGGGGTCCGGTTCTACAAGGGCACCGGCAACACCGGTACGCACGTCGGTGCACTGTGGACGAACACCGGCCAGCAGATCTCCCAGGTCACATTCACCGGGGAGACCGCGTCGGGCTGGCAGACCGCGTCGTTCACGCCGGCTCCGGCGGTGACGGCCGGCACCACGTACGTGGTCTCGTACTACGCGCCGAACGGCCACTACGCCTCCGACTCCGACTACTTCACGCGGAAGGGCGCCGATCGGGCGCCGATGCACGCGCCGGCCACCACGGCCAGCGACCCGAACGGGATCTTCGAGTACGGCGCGTTCCAGTTCCCGACCGGCAGCTACCAGGGCGGCAACTACTGGGTCGACCCGATCTTCGACACGGTCGCCCCGCCGGACACGATCCCGCCGCACGCCACCCCGTCGGCGCCGGTGAGCGGTAGCTCCAGCGTGCCGCGGAGCACCACGGTCAAGGTGGCGTTCGACGAGCAGGTGCAGCAGAGCACGGTCGCGATCAAGGTGACCGACCCGGCCGGCGGCCAGGTGCAGGGCACGATCGCGTACGACTCCACCGCACACACCGCGACGTTCACGCCGAACGCCGCGCTGGCCGCGGCCACCACGTACACCGCGACGGTGTCCGGGGTGCAGGACGTCGCCGGGAACACGATGACCGCGCCGGTCTCCTGGTCGTTCAAGACGCAGCTGCCGGCGGCGACGCCGGGGGTCTGCCCGTGCGGCGTGTGGGACGACACCGCGGTGCCGGCGACGGTGACCGTGAACGACGCGCAGGCGGTCGAGCTCGGCATGAAGTTCAAGGCCGACGGCAACGGCACGATCACCGGGGTGCGGTTCTACAAGGGCCCGCAGAACACCGGCACGCACACCGGCACGCTGTGGTCGCTCGGCGGCGCCAAGCTGGCCACCGCGACGTTCGGCACCGAGTCCACCTCCGGCTGGCAGACGGTGTCGTTCGCGACGCCGGTGGCCGTCACCGGGGGCACCTACTACGTGGTCTCGTACCACACCGACGCCGGCTACTACTCGGCCACGTCGGGCGGGATGGCGTCCGGTGTGGACAGTCCGCCGCTGCACGCGCTGGCGGACGGGGTGAGCGGCGGGAACGACGTCTACGTGTACGGCGCGAGCGCCTTCCCGACCAGCGGTGGCACCGCCAACTACTGGGTGGACGCGGTCTACCTGCCGGCGCCGGACACCACGCCGCCGACCGTGCAGGCGACCGCGCCGACCAGCGGGGCGCACAGCGTTCCGGTGGGGGCGAAGGTCAAGGCCACGTTCAACGAGGCGATGACCGCGAGCAGCATCCAGATGACGCTGTCCAGCAGTGCCGGCAGCGTGACCGGCACGGTGGCGTACGACCCGGCGAGCAGGACCGCGACGTTCACACCGGGCGCGGCGTTGGCGGCGGCCACCACGTACACGGCCAAGGTCACGGCGGCCAAGGACGCGGCGGGCAACTCGATGGCGGCGGCCTACTCGTGGACGTTCACCACGTCCGGCGTGGCGGCCTGCCCGTGCACGATCTTCAGCGACGGCGCCGCCCCGGCGACGCCCTCGTCCAACGACAGCAATTCGGTCGAGCTGGGCGTGAAGTTCACCACCGACACCACCGGCTGGATCAGCGGGGTGCGGTTCTACAAGGGCGCGGGCAACACCGGCACCCACACCGGCTCGCTCTGGACGGCCAGCGGTACCAAGCTGGCCACCGGCACGTTCACCGGTGAGACTGCGAGCGGCTGGCAGCAGCTGACGTTCGCGAACCCGGTCGCGGTGACCGCGGGCACCAGCTACGTGGCCTCGTACCACGCGCCCGTCGGTCACTATGCCGCCGACCTCGGGTACTTCAGCACCAACGCGGAGAGCAACCCGCCGCTGACCGCGCTGGCCAACGGCACCGACGGCAACGGGGTCTACTCCTACGGCGCCTCGGCGTTCCCGAGCGCGTCCTACCAGGCGACGAACTACTGGGTGGACGCGGTCTTCACGGTGAACCAGCCGACCGACACGACACCGCCGGCCGTGGTGGCAACCTCGCCGGCGGACGGGGTCACCAGCGTCCCGGCCACCGCGGCGGCCTCGGTCACCTTCGACGAGGACGTGGTGGGCAGCTCGGTCAGCATCTCGCTGACCCCTGCCGGCGGCGCGGCAGTCGCCGGCACCACCGCGTACAACGCGGCGACCCGGACCGCCACCTTCACACCGGCGGCCGGGCTGGCCAGTTCGACCGTCTACACCGGACGGGTGTCCGGCGCCAAGGACGGCAGCGGCAACACCATGCCGGCGGCGGTGACCTGGTCGTTCACGACCGCGGCCAGCGCCACCGGGGCGTGCCCGTGCACGCTGTTCGCCGACTCGGACACGCCGCAGACGGCATCGGCCAGCGATACCAGCGCGCTCGAGTTGGGCGTCCGGTTCTCGGCCGACACCGGCGGGTACATCTCCGGCGTCCGGTTCTACAAGGGCAGCGGCAACACGGGTGTCCACTTCGGTCACCTGTGGAGCAGCACCGGCACGCTGATCGCCTCCGCCCGGTTCAGCGGCGAGTCGGCGGGCGGCTGGCAGACGGTCAGCTTCGCCACGCCGGTCGCCGTGACGGCCGGTACGACGTACATCGCGTCGTACTTCGCCCCGAACGGCGGCTACTCGGTGACCCGCGGCACGTTCGAGTTCAACGGGGTCGACAAGGCCCCGCTGCACGCGCCGAAGGCGGTGGCCGGCGCACCGAACGGCCTCTACATGTACGGCGCGTCCTCGTTCCCGAGCAACGGCAACGACACCAACTACTGGGTGGACGCGGTGTACGTGCCGGCTGCCGGCGCGGCCGACACCACGCGGCCGACGGTGGCGGCAACCACCCCGGCGGCGGCCGCCACCGGTGTGGCCAGCACGGTCGCCCCGGTCGCGGAGTTCTCCGAGCCGGTGACACCGGGGTCGATCGCGTTCACGCTGACCGGCCCGGGCAGCACCAGCGTGGCCGGGACGACCAGCTACAACCCGATCACGATGACCGCCACGTTCACGCCGACCACGGCGCTGGCCGCGGCAACCCAGTACACGGCCAGGATCACCGCGACCGATCCGGCCGGCAACGCGATGGCGGCGGCGAAGGTGTGGTCCTTCACGACCGGGTGACGTAAGCCATCCCGCCGGGCGGAGACGGACAATCCGTCTCCGCCCGGCGCGCGTATGGGGAACAATGGGTTCGCGGCGCTGGGGGGCGCCGCCAACCAGGGGGGGCAATGACACCGATCGGCATCGCCGTGGTCGGCGCGGGCTATTGGGGCCCGAATCTCGTACGTAACGCCCAGGCCACGCCGGGTCTGCGGCTCGAATACCTGTGCGACCTCGACGCCGAGCGGGCCCGCCGGGTCCTCGGCGGCTACAGCACGGTGCGGGTCTCGGCCGTGCTGGGGGAGGTCCTCGCCGACCCGGCCGTGCACGCGGTCGCGGTGGCCACACCGGCCGCGACCCACCTCGACGTGGTGCTCGCAGCGCTGGAGGCCGGCAAGCACGTGCTGGTGGAGAAGCCGCTGGCGTCCAACCACGCCGACGGCGCCAAGCTGGTCGCCGCCGCCGACGAGCGCGGCCTGGTGCTGATGCTCGACCACACCTACTGCTACACGCCGGCCGTGCGGCGGCTGCGTGAGCTGGTCCGCGGCGGCGAGATCGGCACGCTGCAGTACGTCGATTCGGTCCGGATCAACCTCGGTCTGGTGCAACCGGATGTGGACGTGCTCTGGGATCTGGCCCCGCACGATCTGTCCATTTTGGACAGCATCCTGCCGGCCGGGGTGCTGCCGGTGGCGGTGGCCGCGCACGGGTCCGACCCGATCGGCGCCGGCCGGGCCTGCGTGGCGTACCTGTCGGTACGGCTGTCCGATGGTGGGATAGCGCACGTGCACGTGAACTGGCTGTCCCCGACGAAGATCCGAACGATGATCATCGGTGGCTCCCGGCGCACCGTGGTCTGGAACGATCTGAACCCGACCCAGCGACTGTCCATTTACGACAGTGGGGTGGACCGGACGCATCCGGCCGAGCTCGGCCCGGATGCCCGGGCGCGGGCCCTGGTGTCCTACCGGATCGGCGACATGGTCGCGCCGGCGCTGCCGGAGGGTGAGGCACTGCGGGCGGTGATGGCGGAGTTCGCCACGTCGATCACCGAGCGGCGCGCGCCGCTGACCGACGGCCGGTCCGGGCTGCGGGTGCTGGCGATGCTCGAAGCCGCGTCCAGCAGCCTGATCGAGGGCGGCTCGTTCGTCCCGGTCGAGCTCGGGGCGGGGGTGCCGGCATGACCGCGGCGCAGCCGCTGGCCGGCCAGCGGCTGCTGGTCACCGGTGGTGCCGGCACGATCGGCTCCACCGTGGTCGACCAGCTGGTCGAGGTCGGTGCCGGCGAGATCGTCGTACTCGACAACTTCGTCCGCGGCCGCGAGGCGAACCTGACCGCGGCCCGGCAGAGCGGGCTGCTCACCGTGGTCGACGGCGACATCCGCGACGCCGACACCGTGCGCCGGCTGATGGACGGCACCGACGTGGTCTTCCACCTGGCCGCGATCCGCATCACCCAGTGCGCCGAGGATCCGCGGCTGGCGCTGGAATGCCTGGTGGACGGCACCTTCAACGTGATCGAGGCAGCCGCGCAGGCCGGCGTGGGCAAGGTGGTGGCCTCGTCCTCGGCGTCGGTCTACGGGCTGGCGGAGCAGTTCCCGACCGATGAGCGGCACCACCCCTACAACAACGACACGTTCTACGGCGCGGCCAAGGCCTTCAACGAGGGCATGCTGCGCAGCTTCCACTCGATGACCGGGCTCGACTACGTCGCGCTGCGGTACTTCAACGTGTACGGCCCACGGATGGACGTGCACGGTCTCTACACCGAGGTACTGATCCGCTGGATGGAGCGGATCGCCGCCGGTGAGCCGCCGCTGATCCTCGGCGACGGCCACCAGACGATGGACTTCGTGCACGTCGCCGACATCGCCCGCGCCAACGTGCTCGCCGCGCAGGCCGACGTGACCGACGCGGTCTTCAACATCGCCACCAGCACCGAGACCAGCCTGCGCCAGCTCGCCGAGGCGCTGCTGTCCGCGATGGACTCCGACCTGGAACCGGTCTTCGGCCCGGCCCGCGCGGTGAACGGGGTGACCCGCCGGCTGGCCGACATCCGGGCAGCCGCCGAGCGGCTCGGGTGGGCGCCGCGGCTCGGGCTGGATCAGGGCCTGCGCGAGCTCGTCGCGTGGTGGCGAGCCGAGACAGCGGCCAACGTTCCGGGATGAGGCGGCGATGACGGGGGACCGCCTGGTAGTCATCGTTTCCGGCAAGCCGTGGGACGGCGTGCGCGGCGCTGACCGGCACATCGCCGAGCAGTTGGTCCGGTACGCCCGGGTGCTCTGGGTCGACCCGCCGGTCTCGCCGGCCACCCCGGCGCGCTACCGGCCCGACACCGGCCGCGCGCTCAGGCCGCGGCTGCGGCCGGTGGCCGACCGGATCGACCGGCTCTCGCCGGTGGCGCTGCCCGGGCTGACCCGGCCCGGCATCCGGGCCGCGACCTGGCCGCTGGTGCGGGTCCAGCTGCGGTGGGCGCTGCGCCGGCTCGGCCGCCGCCCGCACGCGGTGCTGGCCTGCTCGTTCGACGACGTGCTCGGCCGGTACGGCGCGGGCACGGTGAGTGTGCTGTACGGCACCGACGACTGGGTGGCCGGTGCCGAGCTGATGGGCCTGGCCCCGGGCTGGCTGCGGCGGCAGGAGCGGCGGGCGCTGCGCCGGGCGAACGTGGTGGTCGCGGTCACCCCGGAGCTGGCCACCCGCTGGCGTGACCTCGGCGCGCAGCCGGTGCTGATACCGAACGGCTGCGACCCGGCCGCGTACTCCGATGTGGACAGTAGGCCGGTGCCTGCGGTGGCGGCCGAGCTGCCGGCGCCGGTGGTGGGCCTGGTCGGCCGCCTCTCCGGGCGGATCGACGTCGGGCTGCTCGAAGACATCGCCGACCGCGGCATGTCGCTGCTGGTGGTCGGCCCGCAGGAGGGCGAGTGGGAGCCGGAGCGGTGGCCACGGCTGGCATCCCGGCCGAACGTCCGGCACGTCGACCGGGTGCCGTTCACCGAGCTGCCCGGCTACCTGCGGGCGATGGACGTCGGCATCACGCCGTACCGGGACACCGCGTTCAACCGCTCGTCGTTCCCGCTGAAGACGCTGGAGTACCTGGCCGCCGGGCGTCCCGCGGTCAGCACCGATCTGCCGGCCACCCGGTGGCTCGCCGCCGACGGCATCGACGGGCGCGGCCTGGTCACGATCGCCGACCGGGTGCACTTCGTGGACGCGGTGCAGTCGGCCGCCTCGGTGCCACGCAGCGCCGAACTGACCCGGCGGCGGCGCCGGTTCGCCGCACGGCACTCCTGGCAGCAGCGGGCGGACGTGCTCGCCGCCGCGATCGGCCTGACCGCCGAGCCGCCCGGGGCCGCCGCCGGGGCCGACCGGGCCGCCGAGCCGGCTGCCAACCGGGCCGCCGAGCCGGCCGCCGGTGCGGCCGGGGGGCCGGCCAGCGGGGCCGTGGAGCCCGACGCCAACGCCACCGACGCGAGGAGCGCACGTTGATACCGGTGATGCGCCCACTGCTGGGCGAGGAGGAGGCCGCCGCCGCGGCCGAGGCGATCCGGTCCGGCTGGGTCGCGCAGGGGCCGCGGGTGGCGCGGTTCGAGGCGGAGTTCGCCGCGCGCATCGGCGCCGGGCACGGCATCGCGGTCTCGTCGTGCACGACCGCGCTGCACCTCGGGCTGTACCTGCTCGGCGTGCACCCGGGCGACGAGGTGGTGGTCCCGTCGTTCTCGTTCATCGCCACCGCGAACTCGGTGCGGTACTGCGGCGCCGACCCGGTGTTCGCCGACGTCGACGTGGTCACCGGCAACCTGACCGCCGAATCGGTCGAGCCGGCGCTGACCGACCGCACCCGGGCCGTGATCGTGGTCGACCAGGGCGGCGTGCCGGCCGACATCGGGCCGATCCGGGCACTGTGCGAGCCGCGCGGCATCACCGTCCTGGAGGACGCCGCCTGCGCGATCGGCTCCACCTACCGGGGCGGCTCGGTGGGCGCCGCGGCGGCGCTGGCCGCCTGGTCGTTCCACCCGCGCAAGCTGGTGACCACCGGCGAGGGCGGCATGCTCACCACCGACGACCCGGCCTGGGCGACCCGGCTGCGCCGGCTGCGTGAGCACGGCATGAGCGTCAGCGCCAGCGAACGGCACTCCAGCGGCCAGGTCGCTCCGGAGGCCTACCTGGAGACCGGCTTCAACTTCCGGCTGACCGATGTGCAGGCCGCGATCGGGCTGGTCCAGCTGTCGCGTTTGGACGGCATGGTGGCCCGGCGGCGGGAGCTGGCGGCGCGCTACCAGCAGGCGCTCGCCGACATCCCCGGCCTGCGCACGGTCCGCGACCCCGACTGGGGCACCACGAACTTCCAGTCGTTCTGGGTGCTGCTGCCGGACGACGCACCGATCTCCCGCAACGACCTGCTCGGCGCGCTGGCCGCGGCCGGCGTCTCGGCCCGGCGCGGCATCATGGCGGCGCACCTGGAGCCGGCGTACGAGGGTCACCCCCGCCCGCCGCTGCCGGTCACCGAGCTGCTCACCGCGAACACGATGATCCTGCCGCTGTTCCACGACCTGACCGAGTCCGAGCAGGACGAGGTGGTCGACGTGCTGCGGGCCGCGCTGCTGGGCGTGCGGGCGTGACCGTATGTCCCGCCAGCCTCCTCCGCTCGGCTCCTCGCTCGCTGGGGCTCGCTGCGATGCTCACTCCGGAGGCCGGCTCGTGACCAGGCCGATGCTGCTGGTCGGCGCCGGTGGGCTGGCCCGGGAGACGCTGGCCGCGATCCGCTCCGGCGGCGCGCCGGCCTACCGTCCACTCGGGATACTCGACGACGACCCGGCCCGGCACGGGTCCGAAGTGGACGGTCTGCGCGTGCTCGGCCCGATCGACGCGGCGCACGACCACCCCGACGCCGCCGTGCTGCTCTGCACGGGCAGCGCCCGCGACCCGGCCAGCCGGCTGCGGCTCGCGCGCCGGCTGGCCCTGCCGGACGACCGGTACGGCACGGTCGTGCACCCGGCCGCCAGCCTGGCGCCGGGCACCGTGCTCGGCCCTGGTTGCATCGTCCTGGCCGGCTGCGTGGTGACCGCGCCGCAGCCCGTCGGCCGGCACGTGGTCGCGATGCCGCAGGTGCTGCTCACCCATGACGACGAGGTGGGCGACTACGTGACGATGGCCGGCCGGGTGGCGCTGGCCGGCACGGTGCGGGTCGGCGAGGGCGCTTACCTGGGCGCCGGCGCCCTGGTCCGGGAGGGGCTGACCGTCGGCGCCTGGTCGGTGGTCGGGATGGGCGCGGTCGTGCTGGCCGCTGTGCCGCCCGGCGAGGTCTGGGTCGGCGCCCCGGCCCGCCGCCTGCGCGCGGCGGCGACCGAGCCGGTGCCGTCATGAAGGTGCTGGTCTTCGCGCACCGGTTGGAGCTCGGCGGCACGCAGGTCAACGCGATCGAGCTGGCGGCGACCGCACGGGACAAGTTCGGCCAGGACGTGGTGCTGTTCGCGGAGCCCGGCCCGGCGGCCGCGCTGGCCGAGCAGCGCGGGCTGCGGCTGATCCCGGCGCCGGCCGCCGACGAGCACCCGTCGCCGCGGGTGATGCGGGCGCTGCGGGCGGTGGTCCGCGCCGAGCGGCCGGACCTCATCCACGCCTGGGACTGGCCGCAGTGCTTCGACGCCTACTACGGCGAGCACCTGGTCTTCGGCGTGCCACTGCTGTGCACGGTGATGGGCATGACCGTGCCGAGCTTCATCCCGCGCACGCTGCCCACCACGTTCGGTACCCGGGAGCTGGCCGAGCAGGCGCGGCGCACCCGGCGCGGCCCGGTCGACCTGCTCGAGCCGCCGGTGGACGTCGAGCACAACGCGCCGGGCCTGGTCGACGTCGGCCCGTTCCGGGAACAGTACGACGTGGACAGTGGCCGGTTCACGCTTGCGGTGGTGTCCCGGCTGACCGAATGGTTGAAGCTGGAGAGCCTGCTGCGCGGCATCGCCGCGGTCGACCTGTTGGCCGGCGACGTCCCGGTGCAGCTGATCGTGGTCGGCGAGGGCACCGCCGCGGCGCAGGTGGCCGAGCGGGCCGCCGAGGTGAACGACCGGCACGGCGCCCGGGTGGTGCTGCTCACCGGTGGGCTGGTCGACCCGCGGCCAGCGTACGAGGCGGCCGACCTGATGCTCGGCATGGGCGGCTCGGCGCTGCGCTCGCTGGCGTTCGGCAAGCCGCTGGTGGTGCTCGGCGAGCGCGGCTTCTCGCTGCCGTTCGACCGGTCCACAGTGGACTACTTCCGCCAGCACGGCTACTACGGCCTGGGCGACGGCGAGCTGCATCCCGGCAAGCTGGCCGGCCAGATCCGTCCATTCGTGACAGACGAGGCGCTGCGGGCGGACCTCGGCCGGTTCGGCCGGGAGTTCGTGGTGGCCGAGTACGGGCTGCAGCCGGCCACCGAGCGGCTGGTCGCGCTGTACCAGCGGGTGGTCGCCGGCCGCCGGTCGCGGCTGGCGCTGGCCGCCGAGGGCGGCCGGACCGCCGCGCTGCTGGCCGCCCGGAAGGTGCCGGCCCCGGTGCGCGACCGGGTCCGGTCGGTGCTGCGGCACGGCGGTACGGCGACGAGGACCGCGGGGGAGAGGAGACCAGGGTGACCGACATGCCTGTGCCGCTGGTGGATCTGGGCTGGCAACGGGATCAGGTGGCGGCCGAGGTGGCCGCCGGGTTGGACCGGGTGCTGGCCAGCACCGCGTTCATCGGCGGCCCGGACGTGACCGCGTTCGAGCAGGAGTTCGCCGCGTTCACCGACCGGCGGCACTGCGTGGGGATGGCCAACGGCACCGACGCGCTGGAGCTGGCGCTGCGGGCGGTCGAGGTCGGCGCCGGCGACCGGGTGCTGCTGCCGGCGAACACGTTCGTCGCGACCGCTGAGGCGGTGGTCCGGGCCGGCGCCACGCCGGTGCTGGTGGACGTCGACGACACCCACCTGCTGATCGACCCGGTCGCGCTGCACGCCGCCGCGGACGGCTGCCGCGCGGTGCTGCCGGTGCACCTGTTCGGCCAGCTGGCGCCGATGCGCGAGGTGGCCGCGATCGCCGCCGAGCACGGGCTGATCGTGATCGAGGACGCCGCGCAGTGCCAGGGCGCCAGCCAGTACGGCGCCGCGATGGGGTCGCTCGGCGTGGCCGCGGCGACCAGCTTCTACCCGGGCAAGAACCTCGGCGCCTACGGCGACGCCGGCGCGGTGGTCACCGACGACGACGAGCTGGCCGACCGGCTGCGACTGCTCGGCGCGCACGGCAGCCCGCGCAAGTACGAGCACCCGAGCTTCGGCGTGAACTCCCGGCTGGACACGGTCCAGGCGGTGGTGCTGCGGGCGAAGCTGGCCCACCTCGCCGAGTGGAACTTCGACCGGCAGGCGGCCGCGGAGACCTACGCGGAGCTGCTCAAGGGCGTGCCGGAGATCCGGCTGCCGGTGGCCGCGGCCGGGAACGTGCACGTCTGGCACCTGTACGTGGTGCGGGTGCCGGCCCGGGACGCGGTGCTGGCCGACCTGCAGGCGGCCGGCATCGGCGCGGGCATCCACTACCCGACGCCGGTCCACCTCACCGGCGCGTTCGCGGGCACCGGGCGGCCGGGTCAGTTCCCGGTCGCCGAGCGCGCCGCCGGCGAGATCCTGTCGCTGCCGATCTACCCCGGCCTGGCGCGCGAGCAGCAGGAGCGGGTCGCCGCGACCCTGGCCGCCGCGGTGGCGAAGCATGCCGGCTGAGCCCGGGGCCGGCCCGGCCGGCGTCCAGGTGCACCCGCTGGGGCTGTGCGAGTCGGCCACGGTCGGCGCCGGCACCCGGGTCTGGGCCTGGGCGCACGTACTGCCCGGCGCGGTCGTCGGCCCTGACTGCAATATCTGCGACCACGCCTACGTCGAGGGCGGCGTCACCCTCGGCGCCCGGGTCACCGTGAAGAACGCGGTGCTGCTGTTCGACCTGGTCGAGGTCGGCGACGACGTCTTCCTCGGCCCCAACGTCGTCTTCACCAACGACCTGCGCCCCCGCGCCCACATCAAGCGCGGCCGCGACGCCCTGGTCCCCACCTACGTCCGGGCCGGCGCGACCATCGGCGCCAACGCCACGATCGTCTGCGG
>JBBWZH010000106.1:0-8075 GCA_039648995.1 Mycobacteriales bacterium | reverse complement strand
CCGACGGGCAGCGTGCCCCCTGGGAGAGCGCCTGGCCGGCCCCGGCCGAGCAGTCCTGGCCGGCGGCGCCGGCGACCGACCTCGACTGGTCGAACACCTGGACCCCTGCCGAGCCGCCCGCGGGAGGCGAGCAGGCGCCCGCCACCGCGTGGCCGCCAGCACAGCCACAGCCCTGGACGGAGTACCCGGCCGCGCACATGCCACCGCCCGGCCAGCCCGGTCCAGCCGGCCAGCCGGGTCCAGCCGGCCAGCCCGGTCCGGCCGGTCCGGCCGGCCAGCCGGCTGAGCCGCTCAGCGACGAGTCGTGGTTGGCTCACCTGCGCGGCGAGAACGACCCGCCGGCACCCGCACCGGCCTGGGGCGACTCCCAGCCGGGCCCGGGCGATCCCGAACCACCCGCGCAGTGGTCGGCCGGATCGCAACCCACGTCGGATTACCCGCCCGCGCCGTATGGCCCGCCGGGCACCTACCCGCCGCCTGCCTACGGCACCCAGACCGGCTATCCGGCGCCCGGCCCGCAGCCGCCGACGGGCCACGGGCCTCCACCAGCGGCCACCGGCTATCCGGGTGCGCCGCCAGCCGGCAGCTATCCGGCCCCGGCCGGCCCGGCGTACCCGGACCCGTCGGGCGCCCACCCGGGCTCGACCGGCCGATCCCCGTTCGGCCCGCCGTCCCGCGGCGGCCCGGACGGCCCCGGTGATCAGCGCGCCGGCCAGCCGGGTCAGCCGTACCAGCCCGGCGATCAGGCGCCGGCCGACCAGCAGCCGCCGTCGGGTGCCTCCTCCGGCAGCCACCGGGCCATCCCGAGCGACGACCCGCTGGCCGGCCCACCGGCCGGGGCCTACAGCGGCGTGGCATCCGGCGGTCACCTGGCCGCCCCGGCCGACCACCCGGGCCTGCCGTCCGGCGAGTACCCGGCCATCCCGCCCGACCAGCTCCCGGGTCCCCCGTCCGGCGGCTACGCCGCCGGGCCGGACCAGCGGTCCGGCGGTCATCCGCCGGCCGCCGAGCCGTCGGATGCCCTGTCGGGGCCCTACCCGGGCTACCCGTCCGGCGGCTACCCGGCTGCCCCGGCCGACCAGCTCTCGGGCCCTCCGTCCGGCGGCTACGCCGCCGTCCGGCCGGATCAGCTCTCCGGCCCGCCGTCGGGGAGCCAGCCGGCCACCCCGGGGCCGTCGGGGGCATACCCCGGCTACCCGTCTGGTAGCTATCCGGCGGCCGCGTCCGACCCGCTCTCGGGCCCGCCGTCGGGCAGTCAGCCGGCAGCCGCCGGGTCGTCGGGGCCGTACTCCGGCTACCCGTCCGGTGCGTATCCGGCGCAGGGCGAGCAGCCGCCGGCCGAGTCGTACCCCGGCTACCCGTCCGCCGGCCCGCCGGGACCGCCGTCGGGGGTCTATCCCGGCTATTCGGCCGGCGCGCCCGGCTACCCACCGCCGGGCGGCTACCAGCCGGCCGAGGGCTATGCCGGTTACCCACCGGCCGCGTACCCCCCGCCCGACCAGCGGCCGGCCGGGCCGGAGGCCTACCCCGGCCAGTACCAGGGTCCACCGCAGGAGGGTTACCAGGCCGGGTACGGGCAGCCGCAGGGCTACCAGCCCGGGTACGGCGCCCCGCCCGGCTATGCCGGGTACGCCCCACCCGACACACCGCCGGCGCAGGAGCATCGGGCGCCGACCGTCGACGAGCTGACCGCGCAGTCGCTCCTCCGGCAGCGCCGCCCGACCCCGCAGCAGGGCTGGCGCCGCGCGCTATACACGATCTCCGCGCACGCGGTGAACCCCGGCCGGTCGCCGGCCGAGCAGCGCCGGCAGCAGTTGGTACGGCGGGCCACCGTGCCTGTGCACGGCTGCTACCGGCTGGCCGTGATCAGCCTGAAGGGCGGCGTCGGCAAGACCACGATGGCCGTCTGCCTCGGCGCCACGCTGGCGTCGTTGCGGGGTGACCGGGTGATCGCGGTGGACGCGAACCCGGACCGCGGCACGCTGTCGGGCAAGATCCCGCTGGAGACGGTGGCCACGGTCCGGAACCTGCTGAACGACGTGGACCAGATCCACCACTACTTCGACGTCCGGCGCTACACGTCCCAGTCGGCGGACCGGCTTGAGGTGCTGGCCTCCGAGAGCGACCCCGCCGTCTCGATCGCGTTCAGCGAGGAGGACTACCGGACCGTCGCCGCGGTGCTGGAGCGCTTCTACAACATCGTGCTCACCGACTGCGGCACCGGGCTGCTGCACTCCGCGATGGCCGGCGTGCTCGACTTGGCCGACCAGATCGTGCTGGTCAGCTCCGGCTCGGTGGACGGCGCCCGCAGCGCCAGCGCGACCCTCGACTGGCTGGAGGCGCACGGCCACGGGGACCTGGTGCGCGGCTCGGTGGCGGTGATCAACTCGGTGCGGCCGAAGTCCGGCGGCGTGGACCTGGACAAGCTGGAGGCGCATTTCGCCGCCCGCTGCCGGGCCGTCACCCGCACCCCGTACGACCCCCACCTGGAGGAAGGTGCCGAGGTCGACCTGGCCGAGCTGCGCCCGGACACCCGCGGCGCCCTGCTGGAGTTCGCGGCGGCCGTCGCCGACGGCTTCCCCCGGGTAGCCGCCCTCGCGCCACCCCTCGACCCGGCCGGTCCCCCCGACGGCCCACCCCCCGCCCCGGACGCCTGAGCCCGGCCCGGGCGCGAGCCGGCCCGACGGCCCCCGCACCGGACGCCTGACCCCGGCCCGGGCGCGGCCGGCACTGGTTTGAGCTCGGGCCCACGCCGGACGCCCAGGATCCGGACGACCCGCCTCCGAACGAGGGCGGCGGGCCAGCCCTGGACGCGCCGGTACCGTCCGGCGACCAGCCGACAGCCGGCCACGCGGCCGGCGTCGATGGGCGGGCACCGATACGTCTTCCGTACCGCAGGTTTGCCGCCCCGGCGGGCCGGGCAGGGTGTCTGAGGGCGTCGACGGAGACGGGCCCGTAGTTGGTGTGCGCAAGGCGCAATGCCGGACAGCGGTCCGGGGATTCAGTCGGCCGTACTGGTAACGGAGGGAGCTAACTCGGATCTTCGTCGCGGCGGCGGGTACGGCGGTCCAGTTCCCGCAGGAAATCAGGATCGTCGTCGGGTGCGAACACTCGAGCGCGCGGCGCAGGGGCGGCCCGTCGGGTTGCCGCTAGGCGACATAGCCCGACCGTCAGGCCGATGACGAGGAGGATAAGGACGACTGCCACCCGTTCAGAGTAACGGGTGGTTGGGCCGGTACTGGCCAACGGGCACTTATAGAGTACGAACGGCCACACTCAGCGATCATGGCCCGGTTCGTCCGGAGGGCCGGAGCTGCCCTCGTCGGTCTCCTTCCGGCGGAGTTCCTCCTCGCGCCTGCGCAGGTCGGCTTCCCACTGATCCAGCAGGTGCTTGTGCTCGTCGTTGGCGCGCCGGCCCAGCCCGGCCAGGAACTCGGGGTCGTCGTCCGGTGCCGGCCGCCCGGATCGGGCGGTGCTGCCGGTGGCCGGTCGCGTCCAGGTGGACCAGGAGTCGTACCGGCCGGCCGGGCGGGCCCGCCCAGCAGGCTTCGGCGTGCTCCGCCGCGGCCGGCCGAGCAGCAGCCAGAGCACCGCGCCCACCTCGAACGTCAGCAGCACGATGAACACCCAGGCGACCTTCGGCAGCGACCGCACCTCGGCCTGATCAGCGCTGATCGCGTCCAGCAGGCAATACAGCCAGAGCGCGAGCATGATGACGAAGAAGATCCCGCCGAACCGAAGCAACATGCGGGCTCCCCTCTCTGGTCGGGCGACCGTTTCGAGCCTAGGCCATACCAGTTCGTCAAATGGCCAGCCAGCCCGCCCCGGACGGGGTAAAAGGCGGGGCAGATACTGGCGGCGTGGCCTACGACGACCTGCGTGACTTCCTGGCGCGGCTGGAGCGCGACCGGGACCTGCGCCGGGTCAGCGCCGCGGTCGACCCGCGGTTGGAGGTGTCGGAGATAGTGCAGCGGGTGGTCCGGGCCGGCGGCCCGGCGCTGCTGTTCGAGAAGCCGACCAGCGGCTCGATGCCGCTGGCGATCAACCTGTTCGGCACCGAGCGCCGGATGGCCACCGCGCTCGGCGTCGACCGGCTGGACGAGATCGGCGACCGGATCGGCGCACTGCTGCGGCCCGAGTTGCCGGTCGGCCTGGGCGGCCTGCGTGCGGCGCTCGGCAAAGTGGCCCAGTTGCGCGCGGTGCCGCCCCGACAGGTCAAGACGGCGCCCTGCCAGGACGTCGTGCTCCGTGGCCCGGATGTCGACCTCGACCTGCTGCCCGGCATCCAGGCCTGGCCGGACGACGGCGGCGTCTTCCTCAACCTGGGGCTGACGCACACGAAGCACCCGGTCACCGGCCAGCGCAACCTCGGCATGTACCGGTTGCAGCGGCACGACCACCGCACGGTCGGCATGCACTGGCAGATCCACAAGGATTCCAACGCGCACCACGCGGTGGCCGAGCGGCGCGGCGAGCGGCTGCCGGTGGCGATCGCGTTCGGGTGCGACCCGGCGGTCACGTACGCGGCGTCGGCTCCGCTGCCGGCGGACATCGACGAGTACCTGTTCGCCGGCTTCCTGCGCCGGCAGCGGGTGGAGATGGTCGACTGCCTGACCGTGCCGCTGCGGGTACCGGCCAACGCGCAGGTCGTCCTGGAAGGCTGGCTGGAGCCCGGGGTGCGCCAACCCGAGGGCCCGTTCGGCGACCACACCGGCTTCTACACGCCGGTCGAGCCGTTCCCGGCGCTGACCGTGGACGTGCTGACCATGCAGCGGGAGCCGGTGTTCCAGACCATCGTCGTCGGCCGGCCGCCGCAGGAGGACGGCCCGCTGGGCAAGGCCACCGAGCGGATCTTCCTGCCGCTGATCAAGCTGACCATCCCGGACATCGTCGACTATGACCTGCCCGTCGAGGGCGTCTTCCACAACTGCGTGATCGTCTCGATCGAGAAGCGCTACCCGAAGCACGCCCAGAAGGTGATGAACGCGATCTGGGGCGCCGGCCTGCTCTCGCTGGCCAAGCTGATCGTGGTCGTGGACGCCGAGTGTGATGTGCACGACTACCGCGAGGTGGCCTGGCGGGCGTTCGGCAACGTTGACTACGCGCACGACCTGCTCGCCACCACCGGCCCGGTCGACCACCTCGACCACGCGTCGTACGAGCAGTTCTGGGGCGGCAAGGTCGGGGTGGACGCGACCCGCAAGCTCCCCACGGAGGGCTACCGGCGCGACGGTGGCTGGCCGGCTGAGGCGGTCATGCCGGCCGCCGTAGTGTCACGAGTCGACCGACGCTGGTCCGAGTACGGCCTCTGACCGGCGCCGTGGCCGGACGGGTGGATGGTGGTGGGCGGGTAACGGGTGGCCGAGTTCCCGATGTGGCGGGCGGCCCAGGCGGGAGGAGCGGACGCTGAGCGAGCACTGCCCGGAAAACGAGGTCACGGCCGGGTTGGCCGATGTTCCGGACGCCGCGCCGGCGCCCGAGGTGCGGGCCAGCCGGGTCCGCGCGTTCCTGCGGCTGGTCACGATCGAGCACTCGGTCTTCGCCCTGCCGTTCGCGTACGTCGCGGCGCTGACCGCGATGGAACCCGACATCCGGTGGAGCACGCTTGGCCTGGTCACCGTCGCCATGGTCGCCGGCCGGACGCTGGCGATGGCGGCGAACCGGCTCATCGACCGGGAGATCGACGCCCGCAACCCGCGCACGGCCGGGCGCGAGCTCGTTACCGGCGCGGTGGCGGTGCGGACCGCGGTGGCCGGCGCGCTGGTCGCGCTGGCGGTCCTGCTCGTGTCCGCGGCGCTGCTGAACCCGCTCTGCCTCGCGCTATCACCGGCCGCGGTCATCCCGTTGATCATCTACCCGTACGCGAAGCGGTTCACGAACCTGCCGCACGCGGTGCTCGGGCTGGCCCAGGCGGTCGCCCCGATCGGCGCCTGGATCGCGGTCACCGGTTCGTTCCACGGCTCGGCGCCGGCCGTCGTGCTCGGGCTCGCGGTGGGCTGCTGGATCGGCGGCTTCGACCTCATCTACGCCTGCCAGGACGCGGAGATCGACCGGCGTACCGGCATCCGCTCGGTGCCGGCCCGTTTCGGCATCCGGGCGGCGTTGTGGGCGTCCAGCGTGACGCACGCGGTCGCGTTCGGCCTGCTGCTCTGGTTCGGTGCGCTGGGCGGCAACGGTTGGCTCTGGTACTTCGGCCTGGCGGTCACCGCGGGCGTGTTCAGCTACGAGCACCTGATCGTCCGGGAGAATGATCTCTCCCGGGTCAACCGCGCGTTCTTCACCGCGAACGGCTTCGTCGCGCTCGTCCTCTTCGCGTTCGCCCTCGCGGACCTCACCGTCGTGCACGGCTTGCATCCGTGAAGCCGCGGCGCCCCTGGGTGGTGGGTGTCTCGGGCGCGTCCGGCACGCCGTACGCCAAGGCCCTGCTGTGCGGCCTGCTGGACGCCGGGCTGCCGGTCGACCTCATCGTCTCCCGGGCAGCCCGACTGACGATCCTGGACGAGACCGGGCTGGCGTTCCGGGACGCGCAGTGGCGCGCCGATCTGACCGCCTGGCTGGAGCGTGATCTGGCTGGCGCGGACCTGGCCTACTGGGCACCCGGCGATCTGGCCGCCGGCCCATCCAGCGGGTCGTACCCGACGCTGGGCATGGTCGTAGTCCCGGCCAGCACCGGCTCTGTCGCCGGCATCGCCCTCGGGCTCTCCAAGGACCTGCTGCAGCGCGCGGCCGACGTGACGCTGAAAGAGCGCCGGCCGCTCGTGGTGGTGCCGCGCGAGACGCCGTACACCAGAGCCACGTTGACGCACCTGCTCGCGCTCAACGACGCGGGCGCGACGGTGCTGCCGGCGAGCCCGGCGTTCTACGCAGGTGCGCAGAGCGTGCAACAACTCGTCGACTTCGTGGCCGCCAAGATCCTCGACGTGCTCGCCGTTGAGCACGACCTCCTTCGACGCTGGTCCGGGCGACTCGGCGCGAGCCGGGACAGGGGTCGGGATCCCGCCACCGGCTCCACGCCGAGCCCTATACCGGACGGCCGCGGTGGTTTGACCGCGGGCTCTCGGTCGAGAGCGGAGGACTAGTCAGGTGGGCGTTCGGCCGGCCGGTTAGGCCTCCGAACGGACCACCTGGCTTTCGTCGGAGAGTTGACGGAGCAGGGCGCCTACCTCGGATTCGAGGAATCGACGGTGCCCGCCCGGTGTACGGATGCTGTGGATGCGTCCCGCCGCGGCCCACCGCGTGACGGTCTTGGGGTCGACTCGGAAGAGTGCAGCCACCTCGCCGGGCGTGAGCAGCCGCTCACGTGTATCCATCCATCCCCCTCTGTGTCAGCCGCGCGGCTGTGTCAAGGGTCCGCGCGTGCTAACGCTTAGTAAACCACTTCCCGCCCAAGCTGTCCTACGAACACTCCAATGGTCGGAATGTTGAGGCGACATCGTGCCCGGAGCGTGAGATCACTGCGCCACGTGGACGACCGTCATCGCGCGTAGATGGCGGCCGTTGGCGCGAACGGCCGAGCCGGCTACGCCAGTTCGGGTCTACCCGAGCGGGTCCCTCATCACTGCGACGCACGGACGTGGTGTTGGTCACGCGGATCCGGACATGTGTCTGAGCGGCTACTCAGAGCCAGTGTTCAGCATGGACGCAAAGATCGCCCGTCTGAGTGACGGGTTTTCTGGCGGAGAGCCGTATCAGTGCCGGGCCGGCCGACTCTCTAGTGATGACCGGCTCCGCTCGCGGCCATACGGGGGGCCGACACGGGGGGCGAGAGAGCCGGTCACGGGTGTGGCAACGGGGGTCGGGCGGCGGGCGACGCTGTCGGGACGTCGTAGCGCCGTCGTTCCACTCCCGTCCGCGCGCAGCGGTAGTCAACCGCGGCGCGGCGGTGCGGTCGGCCGGGTGGGCTGGGGGGCCGCCCATCCGGCCCGACCGAACCGGCGAGGCTGCTCGCGGAGAGCGCTCGCCGGCGTCGGTCGGGCATGCTGGCCCCGGGGCCGAGCCCCGGGAACCCCGCGGTGCGTACGGTTCCTGATGCGGGTGGCTCAGCTGTTCGCGCGGGCTCGCTGCGCTCGCTCGCG
>JBBWZH010000632.1:0-6335 GCA_039648995.1 Mycobacteriales bacterium | reverse complement strand
CGGCGTCCAGACGAACCAGCCGTCGCTGGTCACGTACACCTCGCGATTCTGACCGGTGTTCCAGACCTGGTCCGGCCACCGTCCACTGTGGATGGTGGCCGGGCCGGCCGGTGGCGCCCGGGCGGGGAGTCCGGGCGCCGCCGCATGTTCCGCGGGCGCCGCGGTCACCCGATCGGATGGCCGAAAGGGCGAATTCGGTGCTCCTAAGGCCGGTGCCCGAGTCCTGCCGGCGTTGTAGCGTTTCGCGCCGTGCAAGCGGGGGTGTCTGATGCCGGCGCGGGGCCGTCCGACCTCGGGGACGTGCCGGTGGCAGTGCGCCGGATCAGGTCGGCGCTGGGCCTGTCCGCGGAGCAGCTCGCGCACCGGCTCGGCGTGTCGTTCGCCACAGTGAACCGCTGGGAGCGCGGGCATGCCGAGCCGTCACCCCGGTCGCGCGAGCTGCTGGCCCGGCTGCGCGCCGAGACCGCGGTGCCGGCGCCGGCGGCGGTGACCGACCCGCTGCCACCGGAGCCCACCCCGTTCGTCGGCCGTGGCCGCGAGCTGGCCGAGCTGGGCACGCTGTGGCCACCGACCCGGCTGGTCACGCTGACCGGCCCGGCCGGCATCGGCAAGACGCGGCTGGCGACCGAGCTGCTGCGCCGGTCCGGGCCGGACGGGCGCCGGCTGGTCGTGGTCGCGCTCGACCTGGTCAGCTCGCCGGAGCTGGTGGCGGCCGCGATCGGCGCGGCGCTCGGGCTGCGCGCCGCCCGGCCGGCCGGGCCCGACAGCCCGGTGGCCGCGGTGGCGCACGCGGTCGCCGGGCTGGACGGGGTGCTGCTGCTGGACGCCGCCGAACACGTGGCGGCCGAGGTGCGGGCGCTGCTGGACCGGGTCTTCGCGGAGCCCACACCGGTGCGGGTGCTGGCCACCAGCCGGGCCGCGCTGGGGGTCGCCGGCGAGCAGGTCTGGCGGGTGCCACCGCTGCGGTTGCCCGACCCCGGACTGCCGCGGGCCGAGGCCGGACAGGTGGACGCGGTGCGGCTGCTGGTCGCCCGGGCCCGGGAGCGGGGCGCGGCGCTGCCCGGCGGCGACGCGGGCTGGCGGGACCTGGTCGCGCTGTGCCGCCGGCTCGGCGGGCTGCCCGTCGCGCTGGAACTCGCCGCCGGCTGGCTGTCCACGCTCACCCCGGGCCAGCTGCTGGCCCGGCTGGGCGACGGCACCGAACCGCTGGCCGGGCCGGACGCTACCGGTCCGACCGAGCCGGAGCCGGCGCTGCGCTCGACCATCGAGTGGAGCGCCGGCCTGCTGGCCACGCCCGACCGGGCGCTGGTCAGCCGGCTGTCCGTCCTCATCGGACAGTTCACAGTGGACGACGCGGCCGAGGTGGCCGGCCGGGCCAGCGACGTGCCCGGCTCGGTCCGCCGGCTGGTGGAGGCGTCCTGGCTGACGTCACTGCCGGACGGGGCGGACGGTGAGCCGGCGCGCTGGTTCCGGATGCCCGACCCGCTGCGCGACTGGGCACTGTCCACTGTGGAGGTAGAGGGCGCCGCGCCGGCCGTGCTGCGGCGCCGGGTCGAGCACGTCCGCGAGCTGGCCCGGGGGGTCGACACCCGGCGGCACGACGGCGGGGACGCCAGCTGGCCACGGCTGCTGGACCGCCGCGCCGGCACCATCCAGGCCGTGCTCGCCGACTTCGCCGGCGCCCCGGCAGATGCCACGGACGCGGCCGTGGGGGCGGAGATCGCGGTGGGTCTGCTGCGGTGGTGGCGGCGGTCCGGGCGCGGCGTGGAGGGGCGGCACTGGCTGGACCTGTTCGCGGCGCGGGTGGGCGGGGTGGCGCGGGCCCGGGCCCGGTGCGCGGCGGCGTGGCTGGCGCTGGACGGTGGCGACGACGACGCCGCCGACCGACTGGCCCGCGACGCGCTCGGCACCCTGACCGCGGCCGACCCGCGCTGGGCCGGCCGCGCCCGCACCGTCACCAGCCGGGTGGCGCAGCGGCGCGGTGACTCCGACCTGGCCCGCGACGAGCTGGTGGCCGCGCTCGCGCTGCACCGGGCGGCGGCCGAGCCGGCCGAGATCGCGCTCGCGCTGACCCGGCTCGGCGCGCTGGCCGCCGCCACCGACGACCTGGCCCAGGCCGAGGCCTACCACGCGGAGAGCCTGGAGCTCCGGCAGCGGCTCGGCGACGACCGCTCCACCGCGGCCACCCTGTGCAGCCTCGCCGAGCTCTACCGCCGCCGGCCGCGGCCGGACCTGGCCCGGGCGGCGCTGGAGCGCGCCCGGAAGCTGGCGGTGCGGATCGGCGACCTGCCACTGCAGTCCAGAGTGGACACTGAGCTGGGCGAGGTACTGCTCGACCTGGCCGAGCCGCAGGCGGCCGGCGACGCGTTCCGGCTCGCGCTGGAGACCGCGCAGGGGATGGGATCGCGGCGCGGCGAGGCGCGGGCACTGTGCGGGATCGGCCGGGCGCTGCTGGCCGCGAACCGGCGCGGCCGCGCGGTCCGCATCCTGCAGGAGAGCCTGGCGCTGGCGACGAGCGTCGGCGACACCGCGCTGCTGGCCGAGGTGCAGGCCGCGCTGGGCGCGCGCGGCGGTGAGCCGGCACCGCCCCGGCCGCCCGGCGGCCTGTCGGCACGGCAGGCCGAGGTGCTCGGCTGCCTGGCGGCCGGGCTGAGCGACCAGGAGATCGCCCGGCGGCTCGGCATCCGGTCGTCCACCGTGCAGCGGCACGTCGCGAACGTCTACCGGAAGCTGGGCGTGCGGAACCGGGTCGAGGCCGCTCATTTCGCCTTCGTCCACGGACTCGGGCAGCGCCCGCGGGCGGCCGGCGCACCCCGGTGATCGCGGCCGGGCCGAACCGGTGCTTGGCTCAGGGGGTGACCCTCATGCAGGCCGTCGCCCTGCTCGGCGCCGGGGTGCTGGCCGGGCTGGTGAGCACGGTGATCAGCCTCGCGTCCATCGTCTCGTACCCGGCGCTGCTCGCGGTCGGGCTGCCGCCGCTGGCCGCGAACGTGACCAACACCGTGGCGCTGGTCGGTGTCGGGCTCGGGGCGGCCGGCGGATCCCGGCCGGAGCTGGCCGGGCAGGGCCGGCTGGTCGCCCGGCTCGGCGTGCTGACCGTGCTCGGCGGGGCCACCGGCGCGGCGTTGCTGCTGCTGCTGCCGGCGCGCAGCTTCGAGTACGCCGCGCCGTGGCTGATCGGCGGCGCGTGCCTGGTGCTGCTGCGGCCACGCCGGCCCGGCACGCTGCCGGTCGGCCAGACCGATGGCCCGCGGCACCCGGCGGCCGGCCGGATCGCGCTGCTGGCCGCGTCCGCCTACATCGGATACTTCGGCGCGGCCGGCGGCATCCTCATGCTGGCCACCCTGACCACGCTGGTCGACCAGCCGTTGGCCCGCACCAACGCGATCAAGAACATGGTCTCCGGGCTGGCCAACGCGGTGGCGGCAGTGGGGTTCGCGCTGTTCGGCCCGGTCCGCTGGGCCGCCGCGGCGCCGCTGGCGGCCGGCTTCGTGGTCGGCGGCTGGATCGGCCCGGCGCTGGTCCGCCGGCTGCCGGCCGGGCCGCTGCGGCTGCTGGTCGCCGGCTGCGGCCTGCTGGTCGCGGTCAAGCTCGGCCTGGACACCTACGGCTGACCGCTGTGCTTAGCTAGCGCGGTGACCGACCTCGAGCTGGCCGAGCAGGTGCTGCGGACCTGGGACTTCGGCGACCCGGCCGGGTCGCGGGCACGATTCGAGCAGGCCGCGGCGGCCGAGCCGGACGGGCCTCGGCGGCAGGTGCTGCAAACCCAGGTGGCCCGCGCGAACGGGCTGGAGAACGCGATCGAGGCCGGCCACACGGTGCTGGACGGGCTCGGGCCGGTCGACGCGCTGGCCGCCGAGCCGGCGGCCAGGTCGCTGCTGGAACGCGGCCGGCTGTACAACTCCGGCGGCGCGCCGGAGACCGCGGTGCCGCTGTTCCAGCAGGCGTACGAGCGGGCCGAGGCGGCCGCGCTGCTCGGCCTGGCCGCCGACGCCGCGCACATGCTGGCGATCGTGCTGCGGGCGCAGCAGCAGGAGGAGTGGGCGCTGCGCGGGATCGCGCTGGCCGAGAGCGACGCCGCCCGGCCGGACCCGCTGGCCCGCACGATGCTGGCCGCGCTGCTGAACAACCTGGGCTGGAGCCGGGCCGAGGCCGACCGGTGGGCCGAGGCGCTGCCGATGTTCGAGCGGGCGGTCCGGCTGCGCGAGGAGCGCGGGGTGCCGGGGCCGCTGCACTTCGCCCGCTGGTCCCGGGCCCGGGCGCTGCGCGCGGTCGGCCGGTACGCCGAGGCGCTGGCCGAGCAGCGCGAGCTGGCCGCCAGCCCCGAGGGCACGGACGACCAGTACGTGGCGGAGGAGATCGCCGCCAACTCCGCCGCGCTGGCGGCAAGCCAGCCCGGTTAGCCGCCGCCGTCCGCGGGCCGGCGCGGGGTGGCGCCGGGTGGCGCCGGGTGGCGCCGGTCAGTGCCGCGCCGGTGCGGGCAGCGCGGCGAGCAGGTCGTCGGCCTGCGGGGCGCCGAGGTCGCGGGCCCGGGCCAGGTCGATGATCGCGCTGTCCAGGTCGCCGGCGGCCTGGTAGGCGCTGGCCCGGTTGATCCGCAGGTCCGCGTCGTCGGCGATGGCCAGCGCCCGGCTCAGGTCGTCCAGCGCGGCCGGGATGTCGCCGGTCTCGAACGCGACGGTGGCCCGGTTGGCCCAGGCCACCTGCAGCGTGGGATCGGCGGTGAGGGCGGTGGTGAACGCGGCGCGGGCGGCGTCCGGGTCACCGGCCGCGGCCTCCAGCCGGCCGAGCAGGCAGTGCAGCTCCGGGTCGCCCGGGGCGAGCTCCAGGCCGGCGCCGACGTCGCGGCGGGCGGCGGCCCGCTCGCCCAGCCGGCAGAGCAGGCCGGCCCGGTCGATCAGCGCGGCCAGGTGGCCGGGGTCGAGCTCCAGCAGGTAGTCCAGGTCGGCCCGGGCGGCGGGCAGCTCGCCCCGGTCCAGCCGCAGGCCGGCGCGGTCGCGCACGACCTCCGGGTCCGGCGGGCTGAGCGCGGCCGCCCGGGCGTAGTCGGCCAGCGCCGCGTCGTGCTCGCCCAGCTGCCGCAGGATCGAGCCGCGCTCGGCGTAGTACCCGGCGTGCTCCGGGTCGGCGTCGATCACCGCGGTGTAGTCGGCCAGCGCCTCGTCCAACCGGCCGAGCCCTGCGTACACCTGGGCCCGGTGGTACCGCAGCACCGACCGGCGCGGCCGCTGCTCGGCCGGATCCAGATCCTTGTCCAAACGCGCCAGTCCACTGTCGACGAGGCGGAGGGCGGCCGGCAGGTTGCCCAGCTGCACCTCGATCAGCGCCAGCGCGTCCTGCTGCAGGACGGTCTGATAGGCCCGCTCCTGCGGGTCGGGCAGCATCGCGGCCAGCGCGATCGCGGTGTTCAGCCAGGCCTTGGCCCGCCGCGGATCCCGCCGGCCGGCGGCGTGCTGTCGCGTGTAGAGCATCGCGGTGGCGTACGCGGCCTGCAGGTGGATGGCCGGTGCGGTGCAGGTCGCGCGGGCGTCGTCGTACAGGTCCTCGGCTTCCTGCGCCCGGCCGAGCTCGGTCAGCGCCGCGGCCATCGCGCTGGTGTACGCCCACCACAGCGCCGGCCGGGACGACCAGTCCACGATCCGGCGGCCGCGGATTCCACAGTCGACGGTCGCCTCGTAGAAGCCGTGGTCGAGGCAGTAGCCCTGGGCGAACCGCAGTGCCCGGGCGCCGGCGCCGGTGCTGCCGCGCTCGTGGTGGTACGGCACCGCGCCGAGCAGCAGCGAGAGCTCATCCCGGCACTCCAGGTCGGCCGCCCGCTCGTCGTGCAGCCGGGCCCGGTGCGCCGGCTCCAGGCCGAGGTACGCCGCGCGCAGCCGGGACTCGTCCGAGGTCCCGTCGCTGGCCACGTACCGCCGGGCCAGCGTGACCGCGTCCACCACGCCGGCCGGCCGGGGGCGGGCCGGCCGCGCCGGCGGGGTGAGCCGCACCGCGTGCCGCCGCAGCGCCGCGGCGAGCCCCGCACCGGGCTCGGCCGCGGTGCCGACGGCCAGCGTGAGCAGCGCCGGGTCGAGCCGGCGCAGCAGCACGGCGAGCAGTTCCTGATCGGTGCCGTCGGCGTGCTCGGCGGCGTCGATCAGCAGGCTGCGCGGCCCGGTGCCGAGCCGGCGCAGGTGGTCGCGGAGGAACTCGGCCAGCCCGTGCGCTATCCGCAGCGTGCGCTGCCCGGCGAAGAACCGGGTGTGCTCGGTCGGCACGGCCAGCGCGGTCAGCGTCTCCTGGGGCACCGGCAGCACCGACCGCAGCTCCGGCGCCACGCTGAGGATCGCGATGCCGTG
>JBBWZH010000090.1:0-3634 GCA_039648995.1 Mycobacteriales bacterium | reverse complement strand
TGCTGGTGGCGACGTTGAGCATCACCCAGCACAGGGCGAACGTGAACAGGAACTCCACCACGGCCGTCGCGGTGAGGGCGTGACCGGACGGGTGCAGCGCCGTCACCGCCGCCGGGTTCACCACCGCGCGGGCGGCCCAGCCGCCGAGCACGCCGGCGACGAACTGCGCGATCCAGTACCCGACCGCGTCAGCCGGTCCGATCCGGCGACGCCACAGCGCCGCCATGGTCACCGCCGGGTTGTAGTGGCCGCCGGAGATGTGCCCGCCGGCGTAGACCATCACCATGAGGGCGGCGCCGGCGGCCAGCGGCGTGAACGCGCTGTGGCTGAACACGCTGAGTGCCACCGTGAAGACGAGGAAGAACGTCCCGATCGCCTCGACGGCGTACTTGCGGGCCGCTGCCCCCCGCGGGGCGGCAGCCGCCACCGATTCTGGTTCCCGGGTGACGGTTCCACTCGTGAGGACGTCCACCATCTGCCTACTCCCTGCTCGAGGAATCCGATGACGCACCCAACGATTCCGAGCAGGGTGCCCCGCCGGCATTGTTGCCAGCGGCCAACCATTCCCCCCGGCAGCCCGCCCGCCGAATTCCGGCTAGCTGCAACTATTCTGGTCACCACAGCCGGCGGCCGCGCTTTCGGCGATCAGCTGCGTATGGTCAGTCAGACCGAACCGGGTCGCCACGGCCGCGCCGACCAGCGACGCTCCGGCCAGCGCGGACAGGGTCCGGCTCCGGCGGCCGAGCAGCGCGCCGAGCCCTTCGGGCACAGCCGCCCGCAGGAGATCGGGCTGTCCGGGTCGCCTTCGATCTGGGTGACCTCGCCGCCGGTGACGTAGACCCGCTGCCCGCAGCCGACCGCGCAGTACGGACAGACCGAGCGGGCGACCTCGTCGGCCGTCTCGGTCCGCGCGGTGAGCGTCGCGGACCGCGGGGACTTCGCCGCCGCCCCGCGACCCAGCGGGTCGGTACCGGTGAGCTGCCGGTACACCGGCCAGCCCTCGATCCAGGTGTGCGCACCCATGAGCGCTCACTCCCGACCCGGGACGATCTCCCATCATGCCGCCGCCCAGTCCGAACCGGTAGACACCCGGCCCACCACGCCGACGGATTTGCAGGTACCCGGTACCGAACGTCCCGGACAGCCAGTAGCGCGGATGGGCGCCAGCCGCGCAGACACCCGCCCGCCCAGCGGCAACGCTGAAGGATGAGTGGCCTGAGGCTGGACGACCACTCCCTGGATACGCCGACTACAGGCAGGTGAAACCGTGCTGACTTTCCCGTCCTCAGCGTTCGTCCCGGTGGTCCTCGGCTTCTTCGGCCTGGGCACCGGCTACCTGATCTACGGCCCGCAGGAACTGCTCGGCTTTCCTAAGCGCGACCCGCGCGTGGATCGAGCCAACGGCGTATGGGGCATCTGGATGCCTGGCTTCTGCCAGTTCCTGGTAGGTGTCTACCTTTTCATCGGCTTGTCCTGGTTCCCCGTCTTCAGCGGCAACAAGGCCCTGTACATGGCCGCGCTGGCATTCAGCGCCTACGGCATCCACTGGTTCGCGATGGGATGGAACCGACTCCAGGGCGATGACCCCCGACCCAACGGGTACATGTCGATCCCGTTCATCGTCATCTCGGTCCTCGGATTGACAGTGTTCTTCCGCGCCGGCGCCTGGCCGCTCGGCTTGCTGTTCACCGGCCTGGCCCTGGTCTACGTCGCCGAGTTCTTCGCCAGCTTCAAGATCGGCGTGAAGGTGGGCGCCGAGGGGCAGGAGTCGATCAACACTGGTGAGCGGGCCCTCGGCCTGGTCCACATCGTCGTCGGCCTGTGGCTGATGTACCTGACCGTCGCCACCACCCTGAACATCGCTTCGGGCTTCCACCTGCCCGCCTGAGGGATCGGGCACCAGAGCCGCAGCGGCCAGCCACAAGGGAAAGGGAAAGCGTCATGCGACAGGTCCGCCTCGGTCAGACCGAGCTGAAGGTCTCCGCCGTCGCGTTCGGCACCTGGTCGTTCGGCGGCGACTGGGGTGCCGCCGACGTCGAGGAGAGCCAGGCAGTCATCCACCGGGCGCTGGAGCTCGGCGTCACCCTGTTCGACACCGCGCAGGGCTACGGGTTCGGCGCCGCCGAACGGCTGCTCGGCGAGGCGCTGCGGCAGCGGGCCCGCCGCGAGGACGTGGTGATCGCCACCAAGGGCGGCCTGCGCATGGACGGCGAGACCCTGGTCCGGGACGCGAGCGCCGGCTGGCTGCGCGAGGGCGTCGAGTCGAGCCTGCGCAACCTCGGGACCGACTACATCGACCTCTACCAGGTCCACTGGCCCGACCCGCACACTCCCGCCGAGGAGACCGCCGATGCGCTCAGCGAGTTGGTCGCCGCGGGCAAGGTCCGGCACGCCGGCGTCTCCAACTACGACGTCGAGCAGATGGAGCAGTCCAGAACGTTCGGGCGGGTGGAGACGCTGCAATCGCCGTACCACCTGTTCCGCCGGACCATCGAGGAGGAGGTCCTGCCGTACACCGCCGAGCACGACATCGGCGTGCTGGTGTACGGGCCGCTGGCGCACGGCCTGCTCAGCGGCCGGATGACGGCCGCCACCACCTTCGGCCCCGACGACTGGCGCGGCAAGAGCGCGGACTTCACCAGCGAGACGTTCCACCGGAACCTGCAGGTGGTCGACCGGCTGAAGGAGTTGGCGCGGCAGCGGGCGATGAGCCTGCCGGAGCTCGCGGTGGCCTGGACTTTGGCCAACCCGGCCGTCGACGTCACCATCCTGGGCGCCCGCCGGCCGTCTCAACTCGACGGCACCGCCGCTGCGGTCGACCTGCACCTCTCGCCGGCGGACCTCGGCGAGATCGACGCCCTGCTCGCCGGCGCCGCGCCCGTGTGGGGTCCCCGCCCGGAGGGCATGTGAGCACGGCGCCGGACTTTCCCGCGATCTGAGGAGGAAATGATGTCCACCGACGGACGGACCGCGGCTGGGGTAACGGTTCCGGACACGAAGCTGACACGTGCTGCCACCGACCTGGTGCGCGAGTCCACCAGCGATCTGGTCTACCACCACTCCCGGCGGGTGTTCTGGTTCGGCAGCCTGCAGGGCCGCAACCGTGGGCTCAGCGTCGACCCGGAACTGCTGTACATCGGAGCGATGTTCCATGACCTCGGCCTGAACGAGCAGTTCCGCGGCAGCGGCCGGCGGTTCGAAGTGGACAGCGCCGACGAAGCGCGCCGCTTCCTGCAGAGCCACGGGGTGCCGGAGGACAGCGTCCGGCGGGCCTGGACGGCCATCGCGCTGCACACCACACCAGGTATTCCGGAGTTCATGGAGCCCGAGGTCGCATTGGTCACCGCGGGGGTCGAATACGACGTGCTCGGCATCGGGTACCACGACATCAGCGACGCCGACCGCGCCGAGATCACCGGCCTGCACCCGCGCCCGGACTTCAAGCGCAGCATTCTCCAGGCGTTCACCGAAGGCATCGCGTCCAAGCCCGAAACGACATTCGGCAACGTCAAGGCGGACGTCCTGGAGCGATTCGTGCCCGGCTACCACCGCGCCAACTTCGTCGACATCATCGAGGGCTCGGACTGGCCGGAGTAGGTGTCAGCCCACCGGGACGCCGGCCCCGCCGACAGGC
>JBBWZH010000612.1:0-2774 GCA_039648995.1 Mycobacteriales bacterium | reverse complement strand
ACCAACCACACCCCCGACAACAGCTACATCCACTTCCCCGACCACGACACGCTCATGCTGGTGGACATCAACCTGCCCGGCTGGGTGCCGTTCGACAGCTTCAACATCAACGAGGACGTTCCCGGTTCCATCGCCGCCCCGGCCAAGGCCCTGGCCTACCCGTGGAAGCACTTCATCGGCGGCCACATGGGCCGGCTCGGCACCCGCGACGACATGGCCGTCTACCAGCAGTACGTGACCGACCTGATCGACAACATCAAGAAGGCCCTGGTGACGGTCGACCCGACCCCGTTCTTCACCAGGTACGGGAACAACAGCTGGGCCGCGGTCAAGACGTACCAGGCCGCGCAGGTCGACTTCGCCGCCGCGCCGGTCATCAGGAAGTACACCGGCGTCCTCGCCGCCGCCGACGTCTACACCGCCAGCACCGCGTTCCTCCTCCTCGAATCGATCCGCCTCGACCTCGGATTCGGTTCGCAGATCCACCCGTGACCGGGGGCCCGGCGCGGGCCCACCGACAGGAGGCGGTGTGACCAGCCAGGGACCGGAACTCGGCGGGTCCTTCGCGCTCGGTCGGTGGCGCGTGCGCCGGGCCGGGTACGGCGCGATGCAACTCGCGGGCGACGGGGTCTTCGGGCCGCCCCGGGACCCTGACGAGGCGCCGCGGGTGCTGCGCGCGGCCGTCGCGGCCGGGGTGGACCACATCGACACCGCGCAGTACTACGGGGCCGGCACGGTGAACGAGCTGATCCGCGAGGCGCTGTACCCCTATCCGGACGGCCTGGCCATCGTCAGCAAGGTGGCCGCCCGCCGCGACACGAGCGGCGCGCTGCTGCGCTTCGACGAGCCGCACGAGCTGCGCCAGGGCATCGAGGAGAACCTCGCCACGCTCGGCGCCGGCCGGCTGGCGGCCGTGAACCTGCGCGTGATGGAGCCGTCCGGGACCCCGGGCAGGCGGTTCGACGCCCAGCTCGCGGCGCTGGTCCAGGCCCGCGAGGAAGGGCTGATCGACGGCATCGGTCTCAGCAACGTCTCCCGGCGGCACCTGCTGCGAGCGGCCGCCCAGACAGAGATCGTCTGCGTGCAGAACCTGTTCAACCTGGCCGACCAACGGTCGCTGGACGTCCTCGCCGAGTGCGGGGCACGCCACATCGCGTTCGTGCCGTACTGCCCGCTGGGCTGGCCGGGCGAGGTACGGCACCGGCTGCTCACCGACCCCGTACTCGGCGCGCTGGCCGTACGGGTGGGCGCGACGCCGGCGCAGGTCGCGCTCGCCTGGCTGCTGGACCTCGCCCCGAACATCCTGCTCATCCCGGGCACCCGCACCCGCGCCCACCTCACCGAGAACCTGGCCGCCACCGACGTCCGGCTCGACGCCGCCGCCCGCGACGAGCTGACCCGGCACCTCCCCATCGCCCCGATCACCGGAGTCCGGTGACGACCAGCGCCCACGGCGGGCCCGCGCTCCTGGTGCGGATCATGCTGGGCCGGGCGCGAGAGGGTACGGGCCCCGCGATCCGGTGAGGGCTTACGCCGTCGGCGGCTGGCGGAGCATGGTCGATCCGAGGATGTGACAGACCCGGAGGGCCAGTTCGAGGTCGGCGTGATGGTCCTGGATCGGGCGGCGGATGGCTTCTTCGGCCTTGCGTACCCGGTACTGGACGGTGTTCCGGTGGAGGTTGAGACGTTCGGCGGTGGCGGCGTAGCTGCTGCCGGTGGCGAGGAAGACGCGCAGCGTTTCGCGCAGCCGCTGGTCGTGTTCGTCGTCGTCGGCGAGCTGGCCGAGGACGCTCCATACCCAGCCGCGGGTGGCGTCGAGGTCGGGCAGGAGCAGTGCTACCGGGGCGACGTGGGCGAACGCGGTGGCACGGGGTCCGGGGTGGGCGGCGTTGGCCACGTCCCGTGCCCGCAGGGCCTGCTGGTGGGTCTGCCGGAATCCGTCCAGCCCCGGCGCGGGCTCGCCGACCGCGATCCGGGCGCTGGGATCCTGGTCTTCGAGGATCTTGTCGAGCGCGTCGTAGGCGACGTCGGCGTGGCTGCCCATCGGAAGCCACGACCAGGCGACCGATTCGTCGCAGGGCACGAACAACGGCCGGCCGCGCGAGCCCAGCGCCTGGGCAACGGCGACGGTGAGCCGGTCCAGGCGGGCGAGGCCGTCGCCGCCGCGGGTTGGTTCAGGCACCCAGGACACCACGCCGATGTGGTGCTGGCCAAGCGGGTACCCCAGTGCGGTCTCGGCCGCGACGGCATCCGCGCGTTCGTCGGCCAGCACCGCCTTGACTCGCGCGGCTCGGGCCGCGGTGTGCGTCAGCAGCCAGCGGTCCCGTTCCTGCTGGTAGGCGGTGATCAGGCGTTCGGTCACGCGGTCGATGTACCGGAAGCTCAGGTCGAGCATGCGATCGGCGATCGCCACGACCGCTGAGCCGTCGGGGATCTGCCGGGCCGCCTCGTCGAGGCACCAGCGCAGGAACCGGCCGTGGCCGACCCGGTAGGCGCGGATGAGCGCCGGCAGCGGCACGCCGCGCTGGGCGAGCCTTCTGGCGTACTCAACGGCGGCGGCGGGTGGCTCCACCTGCTCCGGCACGATGTCGTGCTCGAGGATGTGCAGCACCGTTGTGACGTTCGCCGCGACGCTGGCGGCGAGCAGGGTGACGACCTGCTCGTCGCCGCGCAGCTCCGGGATGGACTGGATCAGGTGGTCGCGCACGTCGTCGCTGACCTCGACGACCCGCGCGTTGACGACCGCCGCGACAGCCGACAGCCGCTGTTCCGCG
>JBBWZH010000604.1:0-17199 GCA_039648995.1 Mycobacteriales bacterium | reverse complement strand
GCCTTGAGGTCGTTGTTCTCCTCGATGAGGCGAGCCAGCTCGGCCTCCACGAGGTCGAGGAACGCGTCCACCTCGTCTTCGTCGTAACCGCGCTTGCCTATCGGCGGTTTCTTGAAGGCGACGTTGTGGACGTCGGCTGGGGTCAGGGGCATCGGATCACCTCGGGTCGACGGGACACAGGTCAGCGTACGTGCCGCTGGACGTCATGGAGGCAGAGTCTGCCCCACGAACTTCAGGCCGTGGCTGCCTGGTCCTGTGCGACGCGCAGCAGGATGAGCACCACGAACAACAGCACCATGAAGCCCAGGTCGATGCTGAAGTTACCCAAGCGCAGTGGCGGGATCAGCCGGCGCAGTGCCTTGAGGGGCGGATCGGTGACCGAGTAGACGACTTCTAGCCCAGCGGCAACTACTCCGTTTGGCCGCCAGGAGCGCGCGAACATCATCACGTACTCGAATACGAGACGCGCGATGAGCAGGATGAAAAACAAGAGCAGGGCAAATGCGATGATTTGCCAGAACGCGGCCACCGATCTCCGTATCTCTGGTCGTCGCGGCAGCGGACCCCCGCCACGACGCCGTGTCAGCTCTGGTTGAAGAACCCGCCCTCTGCGATGCGGGCCTTGTCCTCGGCAGTGACGTGGACGTTCTGCGGGGAGAGCAGGAACACCTTGTTCGTCACGCGCTCGATACTGCCACGGAGTCCGAACTGGAGCCCGGCCGCGAAGTCGACCAGCCGCTTGGCGTCGGCGTCGTCCATCTCGGTGAGGTTCATGATCACCGGAGTACCCTCGCGGAAGTGCTCGCCGATCGTGCGCGCCTCGTTGTAGCTGCGCGGGTGCAGCGTGGTGATCCGGTATGCCGGCTCATCCACCACGTCCCGGTAGACCGGCTCGCGGTAGCCCTCCTCATGGCCGAGGAAACCTCTGGAATCCACCTGGGACTCACTCCCCTCCCACGCGCGGCCACCACGTTCGCCGATGCGCTCGCGACGGGCCGGCATCACCTCGGCGTCGGCGTACTCCTCGTACTCCTCGTACTCGGCGAGTTCGCCGCGGCGCTCGTCGTCCTCGACGAGCCCGAGGTAGATCCCCATCTTGCGCATGGCGCCTGCCATCGGGCGTCCTCCCGTCCTCCCGAGTCGACCTGCCGGCCGACACGACCGCCATCATGTGGCTGCACCGCATCGGCACGATCTTCACGGTCGAGCCGCCGACCGGCGTCGACTTCGCCGCGACCTTACCTGACCATGGCCGGACGACCGCCGAGCAACGCCGTACCGATGCGCACGTGTGTCGCACCTTTCCGGATCGCCGCTTCGAGGTCGCCGCTCATCCCGGCCGAGATCGCCGTGGCGCCCGGGTGGTCGGCGCGCAGCGCGGCGGCGGTCTCGGCGAGCCGGGCGAAGGCGGTGTCCGGGTCGGCGCCGAGGGGCGCGACCGCCATCAGGCCGCGCAGGGTCAGCCGGTCGGCGGCAGCCACGGCGTCCGCCAGCGCCGGGACGTCGGCGGGCAGCGTGCCGCCGCGGGCCGTGTCGCCGTCCAGGCTGACCTGGATCATGACGTCCAGCTGGCGGTCGACCTGCCCGGCGCCGGCGGTGAGGGGTTGGAGCAGCTCGGCGCGGTCGACGGAGTGCACGACCGCGGCGTAACCGGCCACCGAGCGGCATTTGTTCCGCTGCAGCCGGCCGACGAAATGCCAGCGGACGTCGGGCGGCGGGGTGTCGGCGGCAAGCTCGGCCGCCTTGGCCGACGCCTCCTGATCCCGGTTCTCGCCCAGCTCGCGCAGCCGCAGCGAGACCAGCCTGCGTACGTCGTCGACCGGGAACGTCTTGGTCACCGCGATCAGCGTCACCCCGCTGGGATCGCGACCGGCCGCGACGCAGGCGGCGGCGATGCGGTTCCGCACGTCGTGCAGCCGGCCGGCGATCTCCCGGGTGCGCGGATCAGGGTCGGCGGTCATCCCGGCCGGCCACGCCCGGCCCCGGCGGCCGATCCCGACCGGCCCCCAGCCACCGGCGCCGGCCCGATCCGGACCCGCCCGATCCGCCGCACGCCTCCGGTCCCGACGACCGCGTCCGGCCCGATCCGGACCGCACCGTCCAAACCCGCCTGGGGCACGGCGTCCGGCGCGGGCGGGACAGCGGGCGGGATCACCGCGTCAACCAGATCAGGGCCGCCTGCCGGCCGGTGGTGCCGTCGCGGCGGTAGCTGAACAGTTCGGGATCTTCGGCGGTACAGCGGGAGTCGAGCGCGACCCGGGCGACGCCGAGCGCGGTGAGCTGGGCGGCGAGGCCGGCGCGCAGGTCAAGGCCGGTGCCGCCGGCGCGGGTCGGGCAGGCGCTGCCGGGCAGCACCCGCTCCACCTCGGCCTGCATCGCCGCCGGGACCTCGTAGCAGTTGCCGCAGATGGCCGGGCCGAGCAGCGCCTCGGTGTGGGCCGGCTCGGCGCCCAGCTTCCACATCGACTCGAGCGCCCGGCGGAGCACCCCGCCGGCGGCGCCGACCCGCCCGGCGTGCACGGCCGCGATCACGCCGGCCTCGGCGTCGCCGAGCAGCACCGGCACGCAGTCCGCGACCAGCACCGCCACGGCCAGCCCCGGCTCGGCGGTGACCGCCGCGTCGGTGCCGGCCAGCGGCTCGGTCGGCGGCTGCTCGACGACGCGGACCGCGGTGCCGTGCACCTGGTCCATCCAGACCACGCGGTCGGCCGGCAGGTCCATCGCCGCGGCCAGCCGGCCCCGGTTGGCCGCGACCGCGGCCGGGTCGTCGCCGACGTGCCCGCCCAGGTTGAAGCTGGTGTACGGACCGGCGCTCACCCCACCGGGCCGGGACGTGACGACGCGGCGGACGCGGGCTTCGGGCACGCGCGCAGCCCCCAGGTGGTCAGGACTTCAGGAAGTCGGGGACGTCCAGCTCGTCGGAGTAGTCGTCCGAGCGGTGCCCGTTCCCGCCGGCGAAACCGCCGGACCGGCTACTGGGCACGGTGCCGGCACCGTTCGACCGGGCCGCGGGCTGGTTGCTGTAGCTGCCGCCGTACGGCGAGGCCTGCGCGGGCGGCTCGGCCCGACGCGGCTCGGCCGGCTTGTACTTCGGCTCGCCGCCATCGAACCCGGCCGCTATCACGGTCACCCGCACCTCGTCGCCGAGCGCGTCGTCGATGACCGCGCCGAAGATGATGTTGGCGTCGGCGTGCGCGGAGTCGGCGACCAGCGTGGCCGCCTCGTGGATCTCGAACAGGCCCAGGTCGGAGCCGCCCGAGATCGAGAGCAGCACGCCGTGCGCGCCCTCCATCGACGCCTCCAGCAACGGGCTGGCGATCGCGAGCTCGGCGGCCGCGATCGCGCGGTTGTCGCCGCGGGCGCTGCCGATACCCATCAGCGCCGAGCCGGCGCCGCTCATCACCGACTTCACGTCGGCGAAGTCAAGGTTGATCAGGCCCGGCGTGGTGATCAGGTCGGTGATGCCCTGGACACCGGAGAGCAGCACCTGGTCGGCGCTCTTGAACGCGTCCATCACGCTGACGTTCCGGTCGCTGATCTGCAGCAGCCGGTCGTTCGGGATCACGATCAGCGTGTCGCACTGGCTGCGCAGTTCCTCGATGCCGATCTCCGCCTGGCCGGCCCGCTTCTTGCCCTCGAACGCGAACGGCCGGGTCACCACACCTATGGTCAGCGCACCGAGCTTGCGGGAGATGCTGGCCACCACGGGGGCGCCCCCCGTGCCGGTGCCGCCGCCCTCGCCCGCGGTGACGAACACCATGTCGGCGCCCTTGAGGACCTCTTCGATCTCCTCCTTGTGGTCCTCCGCGGCCTTCCGCCCGACCTCGGGGTTGGCGCCCGCGCCGAGCCCTCTGGTCAGCTCGCGGCCCACGTCCAGCTTGACGTCGGCGTCGCTCATCAGCAGCGCCTGCGCGTCCGTGTTGATCGCGATGAACTCGACGCCCTTGAGCCCGACCTCGATCATGCGGTTGATGGCGTTGACGCCACCGCCGCCGATCCCGACGACCTTGATGACCGCGAGGTAGTTGTGCGGTGGTGTCATCCGACTGCCTTCCCTCGTCCGGCTCTGTCGTCGTGTCGCCCGAGTACCCTCACCCTCAAGTTGACCCTTATAGTTATGTCAACCTCAGCGCTGGCACGGACAGTACGCAGCACACCCGACCCACCCAAGGACCGACGCGGCGTGTCGGCCCGGCCGCTGTATCGGATGGCTAGGCGGGGGTGCCGTGGCGGCCGGAGCCGGTGGTGAAGCGGGTTGCGCCGGCGCGGGCGCCGGCGGCGAGGGAGGTCACGCCGTGGCGGAGTTCGGTGGCCAGGGCGGCCCCGGTGGGTTGGTCGAGGGCTTCGTAGGTGGCCAGGCGGTCGTGCCGGAGGCAGACCTGCGGCAGCTGGGCGAGTTCGGCGGCGAGGGCTTCGGCGGCGGCGCGGGCGGTGCCGGGCGGGACGACGCGGTCGGCAAGGCCGATCGCGTGGGCTTCGGCGGCGCTCACCGGCCGGCCGGTGTGGATGAGGTCCAGCGCGCGGCCGAGGCCGATGTGCCGGGGCAGCCGGACGGTGCCGCCATCGATCAGCGGGACGCCCCAGCGCCGGCAGAACACGCCGAACACCGCGGTCTCGGCCGCCACCCGCAGGTCGCACCAGATCGCCAGCTCCAGGCCGCCGGCCACCGCGTGGCCCTCCACCGCGGCGATCACCGGCTTGCCCAGCCGCAGCCGGGTCGGCCCCATCGGGCCGTCGCCGTCCGGCTCGACCCGGTTGACCCGGTCGGTGTCGGCCGCGGCGATCGCGGACAGGTCCGCGCCGGCGCAGAACGTTCCGCCGGCGCCGGTGAGCACGGCCACCGCCGCGCTGTCATCGGCGTCGAACATGCGGAACGCGTCGGCGAGCCGCTCGGCGGTCGGCCGGTCGACCGCGTTGCGCACGTCCGGCCGGTCGATGATGACGGTGGTCACCGGGCCGGTCCGCTCGATCCGCACGGTCATTCGGTGCCTCCCGGTGGGCTCGTCGCGGGGCTCGTCGCGGCGGCGCCTAGCGGACGGTCACCACCGATGGCGTGCTCACGTCATACATCGTGCCGGGGCGGCTGAGCAGGGCGGCCAGCACCCTGGCTTTCGCCGGCGACTCGGCGGCGCCACCCCAGGCAACGGTGCGCCCGCCGGTCAGCGCGAGCGTGACCGAGTCCGGCGTCCGCGCGGTCACCACCCGGACCGCGGCGCGGACCTGCGGGGTCAGCGCGGCCACCGCGGCCAGCGCGGCGGCGGTCGCCGGGTCGTCCGGGCCGGCGTCCCGTACCGCGAGCCGGGGCATGCCCGCCGGCACCGCGGTCAGCCGCTGGAACCGGACGCCGGTGCCGTCGACCAGCCAGAGCCGGCCGGCCACCGTGACCGCCGCGACACCGCGCCGCTCGGTGACCGCGATCCGCACGGTCGATGGCCAGGACCGGGTGACCGCGACCCTCGCCACCCCGGGAATCCCGCCGACCCGGTCGGCCACCGCGGCCACGTCGAGGCGGGCCAGCGGCTGGCCCTGCCGGATACCGGCCGCCGTGGTGATCTGCCCGGCCGGCAGGGTGCGCAGCCCGGTGACCGTGACGGTCCGGACGCCGAACACGCCGGTGAACCCGACGATCCAGCCGGCGGCGCCGGCCAGCAGCGTCAACGCGACGGCGAGCACCAGCAGCCGCCGCGGCGTGCGTGGCGGCACCACCGGCCGCTCCGTCGCCGGCCGCGACAACGTCCGCGGTTGCCCGCTCACCGCGCCGCTCCCGTTGTCTGCCCGGCCGGCGCGGCCTGGCGAGCCAGGCCGGACGGGCCGCGTCCCGAGGGGGGACTGTCCATATCGGACGGTCGGCGGGCGCGGTGGGTGATCGTCATGGCGGGCCGGCCGGGCGGTGGGTGGTGAGCAGGGTGAGGACGTCGGGGCCCAGCTGGGTGACGTCGCCGGCGCCCATCGTGATGATCAGGTCGCCGGGCCGGGCGCGGGTGGCCAGGGCGGTGGCGACGGCGGACCGGTCGGGCTCGTACCGGACCCGGTCCGCCGGCAGCGGGACGGCGGACGCGACGAGCGCGCCGGTGACGCCGGGCACCGGGTCCTCGCGGGCGCCGAAGACGTCCAGCACCACCACCTCGTCGGCGAGGCCGAGGGCGGTGCCGAAGCTGGCGGCGAACGCGGCGGTGCGGCTGTAGAGGTGCGGCTGGAAGCCGACGATGACGCGGCCGGTGCCGGCGACGGTCCGGGCGGCGCTCAGCTGCGCGGCGACCTCGGTCGGGTGGTGCGCGTAGTCGTCGTACACCCGCACGCCGGCGGCGGTGCCCTTGAGTTCGAACCGGCGGCGGACCCCGCCGTAGCCGGCCAGGCCCGTCACCATCGGCCGGAACGGGAGGCCCAGTTCCACCCCGACGAGCAGCGCGGCGGCCGAGTTCAGCGCCATGTGCCGGCCGGCGACCGGGATGCGCACCTGGCCCAGGGGCTGCCCGTCCAGCACCGCGGCGTACCTGGTGCCGGTCGCGGTGACCTCGATGTCGACCAGCCGCAGGTCCGCGGCGGCCGACTCGCCGTACCGGCGGACCCGCCGGGGCAGCGCCGCCGCCACGGCCGCGAGCCGCTCCGCGCCCGGGTCGTCCGCGCAGCTGACCAGCACGCCACCGGCCGCGATCCGGGCGGCGAACTCCTCGAAGATCGCGGCGACCGCCTCGGCGGTGCCGTGCTGGTCGAGGTGGTCGGCCTCCACGTTGGTGACCACGGCGACGTCCGGGGACAGCAGCAGGAACGAGCCGTCGCTCTCGTCCGCCTCGGCGACGAACAGGTCGCCGGTGCCGTCGTGCGCGTTGGACCCTGCGTGCGGGCCGGTGCCGGCCAGATCACCGCCGATCGCGTAGGACGGGTCGGCGCCGGCGGCCCGCGCGGCGATCGTGAGCATCGTGGTGGTGGACGTCTTCCCGTGCGTGCCGGCGACCGCCACCCGCCGCCGCCCCGCCATCACAGCGGCCAGCGCGGCGGCCCGGTGCAGCACCCGCAGCCCTCGCCGCCGCGCCTCCACCAGCTCCGGGTTGCCCGGCCGGATCGCCGTCGACACCACTACCGTGTCCACATCGGACCCCAGATTGCCGGCGTCGTGTCCGATGTGGACTGTCGCGCCGCGGTCACGGAGGTCGGCCAGGGTCGCCGACTCCTTGGCGTCGCTGCCGGTCACCGGCACGCCCCGGGCCAGCATGATCCGCGCGATGCCGCTCATCCCGGCACCACCGATGCCGACGAAGTGGACGGTGCCCAACTCGGCCAGCGCCGCCGGCTGCGCTGCCGCCCGCTCCGCACCGTGGCCAGCACCCGCGCCACCCGACCCCGCGGCGGCCGGCGGGCCGGTACCCGCGGTGGCCGGGCCGGTGCCCGCGGTGGCCGGGCCGGCGCCGGCGGGTGGCGAGCCAGGGCCGGAGGCGGCGGTCATGACCGGCTCGCGGCCGCGGCCAGCACCATCGCCGCCAGCGCCTCGTCGGCGTCGCGGTGGCCCAGGCCGGTCGCCGCCTTGGACATCGCGGCGAGCCGGGCCGGGTCGGTGAGCAGCGGGATCAGCGTGCCGGTGACCCAGGCCGGGTCGCACTTCGCGTCCTCCACGAGCACTCCCCCGCCGGCCGCGACCACCGGCTCGGCGTGCAGCCGCTGCTCGCCGTTCCCGTGCGGGAAGGGCACGTAGCCGGCCGGCAGGCCGACCGCGGTCAGCTCGGCGCAGGTCATCGCGCCGGCCCGGCAGAGCGCCAGATCGGCGGCGGCGTAGGCGAGATCGATCCGCTCCAGGTACGGCACGACCACGTACGGCGGGTCGCCCGGGCGGCCGGGGACGGTGACCGTGTTCTTCGGCCCGGCCGCGTGCAGCACCTGGACGCCGGCGCCGGCCAGCGCGCTGGCCGCGCCGGCCGCGGCCAGGTTCAGCGTCCGGGCGCCCTGCGAGCCGCCGAAGACGAGCAGCGCCGGCGCGTCCGGGTCGAGTCCGAAGTGGACCCTCGCGGCCGCGCGGGAGGCCGCACGGTCCAATGTGGACACCGATCGGCGGAGCGGGATGCCGATCTCGCGGGCGTGCGGGAGCGAGCTGTCGTGGGCGCCGGCGGCCACGTACGTGGTGAGCCGGGCGCCGAGCCGGTTCGCGAGCCCGGCCCGCGCGTTCGCCTCGTGCACGACGATCGGGGTGCCGCGCCGGCGCGCCGCCAGGTACGCGGGCACCGCGACATAGCCGCCGAAGCCGACCACCACGTCCGCGCCGACCTTCTCCAGCACCGCGACCGTGTGTTTCACCGCGCCGCGGACGCGGGCCGGGACGCGGAGCAGGTCCGGCGTGGGCCGGCGCGGCATCGGCACCGCCGGCACGAGTTCCAGCGGGTAGCCGCGGGCCGGCACCAGCATCGTCTCCAGCCCGCGGGTCGTGCCGAGCGCGGTGATCGTGACGTCCGGCGCGATCCGCCGCAACGCGTCCGCCGTGGCGAGTGCCGGCTCGATGTGCCCGGCCGTACCGCCGCCGGCCAGCACGACGTGCAGCCCGCTCATCGTGGCCCCCGCCCGGTCATCGGGCCGGCCGCCGGGCGCGGTGCGGGGCGGGCAGGCCGAGCAGCCGGGACGCCCAGCCGCGCCGGCTCGCCAGGTGCGCCGCCGCGGCCGGCTCGTGCCGGGCGAAGGAGGCGAGCATGCCCAGCGCGAACAGCGTCACCACCAGCGACGTGCCGCCGAACGAGATCAGCGGTAACGGGATACCGGTGACCGGCAGCAGCCCCGTCACGTAGCCCATGTTGATCACGGCCTGGCCGGCGATCCAGGTGGTGATCGCCGCTGCCGCGAGCCGGGCGAACGGGTCGACCGACCGGCGCGCGATCCGGATGCCGGCGTACGCCAGCGTGGTGAACAGCAGGATGACGACCAGGCACCCGATCAGTCCCAACTCCTCGCCGAGGATCGCGAAGATGTAGTCGGTGTGCGCCTCCGGCAGCAGGCCCCACTTCATCTTGCTCTGCCCCAGCCCGACACCGAACCATCCCCCGCTGGACAGCGAGTAGAGGCCCTGTACGGCCTGGAAACCGCTGTCCGACGCGTCCTTGGACGGGCTGAGGAACGCGGTCAGCCGGGCCAGCCGGTACGGCTCGAAGAAGATCAACGCGACCACCGCGCAGCCGGCGAACCCAGTCAGCAGCGCGAAGAACCGGGCCGGCACCCCGACCGTCCACAGCAGACCGAACAGCACCAGGCCGAGGCAGAGCGTGCTGCCCAGGTCGGGCTCCAGCATCACCAGCCCGGCCATCAGCACGGTCACCGGCAGCAGCGGCAGCGCAAGGTGCCGGGGCCGGCTGAGCAGCTTGTGTTTGCGCACCAGCAGGTCCGCGCCCCAGAGCGCGAGCGCCAGCTTCGCCGGCTCGGACGGCTGCAACTGCAGCGGCCCGAGGTCGATCCACCGGCGCACGTTCCGGACGTCCTCGCCGACGCCCGGCACCAGCACCGCGAGCAGCAGCAGGATCGTGAGCAGCAGCGCCGGGTAGGCCATCGCCCGGTGCCCACGCGGGGACAGCCGCAGCCCCAGCCAGAACGCCGGCAGCCCGAACCCCACCCAGGTCAACTGCCGGGCGAACACCCCGTACGTGCTGCCGAGGTTCTCGTACGACTCGACCATCGACGCGGACAGCACCATCACCAGCCCGATGGCGAGCAGCAGCCCGCCGCTGGCCAGCACCAGTTGCAGCGACGTGAGCGGCCGGTCCAGCAGCGCCGCGAACGCCGCCGCCCGGGACGGCTCGGCCGCGTCGTGCGTCGCGGCCCCGGCCGGAGTGGCGGGCTTTGCCGACCCGGTCGGCCCGGCCGACCTGGCGGGCCTGGCCGACTTCGTCAGCGCGGCGGCACGGGCGGCGGCGGCACGGGCGGCCGCGCCGCGCTGGCCGCCGGCCGGCGTGGCGGGCGTGGTTCCGGGCGCACGGGTGGTCGTACGGCGCGAGGCACCGGCCCGGCCGGCGGCGGGGGGCGTGGTCGCGGTGGCGCGGGATGCGGCGCGCCCGGCCGGAGTCGGGCGGCCGGCGGCATCGCTCCCGGCCGGGGCGCGGCGGGTGCCGGCGCGCCCCGTGCCGGCGGCGGGCGGTGTGGCAGTGGTACGGCGGGCCGCGCCCCGGGCCGCCGCGGCGGTTCCCTCGGCGCGGGCCCGGGGGTCGCCCGCGCCACGCCCGGCCGCGGTTCCTTCGGGGCGGGCCCCGGGCCCGGCGGGGCGCGCTCGGCTGCCCGGCGCGCCGCGGGCGGCGGCCGGGTCGGCGCCGGGGGGTGTCGCGTGTGGACGGCCGGTGCGGGGCGGCAGCGGGTCGGGGGTGGCCGCGGCGGCGCTGGCGCTCATGGCGACTCCAGCGCGCGCACCGCGGCGGCGAACGCGTCACCGCGGGCGGCGTAGTCGGTGAACATGTCCATCGACGCGGCGGCCGGCGCGAGCAGCACCGTGTCGCCGGGCTGTGCCAGCCCGGCTGCCGCGCGTACCGCCTCACCCATGGCCTCATGGTCGGTCCTGCTGACCTCGACGACCGGTAGATCGGGCGCGTGTCGCCCGATTGCGGCACGGATAGCGGCCCGATCGGCGCCCAGCAGCACGGCGCCGGCCAGCCGGGGCCGGACCGAGGCGACCAGGTCGTCCACCGGAGCGCCCTTGAGCAGGCCGCCGGCGACCCACACCACCCGCGGGTAGCCGGCCAGCGAGGCGGCCGCGGCGTGCGGGTTGGTCGCCTTACTGTCGTCCACGTAGGACACTCCGCCGACCGCGGCCACCGGCGTGTTGCGGTGCCGCTCCGGGACGAAGCCGCGCAGCCCGGCGCGGACGGCGGCCGGCGGCACCCCGTAGCCGCGCGCGAGCGCGGCCGCGGCGAGCGCGTTCGCCACCTGATGTGGCAGCGCGGGCGGCCCGTCCGGCAGGATATCGGCGACCGCCGCCAACTCCACCGCCACATCCGGCCCGGCACCGGCCAACCCGGCCGGCCCGGCGGCTGGGCCGAAGGCGCGGTCGAGCAGGACGCCGTCCCGCACGCCGAGCTGTCCCGGCCGGGGCTCGTGCAGCGTGAAGCCGACCCGGCGCGCGCTCCCACCGGCGAGCGCGGCCACGAGCGGGTCGTCGGCGTTGTAGACGGCGATCGGCTCGCCGGCGTAGACGCGCGCCTTGGCGGCGGCGTAGCCGTCGAAGCCGCCGTGCCAGTCGAGGTGGTCCGGAGCGAGGTTGAGGATCGCGGCGGCCAGCGGGCGCACCGACGGCGACCAGTGCAGCTGGAAACTCGACAGTTCCACCGCGAGCACGTCGTACGCCGGCGCGGCAAGCACCGCGTCCACGACCGGCAGGCCGACGTTGCCGGTGGCGACGGCACGCAGGCCGGCCGCGCACAGCATCGCCTCCAGCATCCGGACCGTCGTGGTCTTCCCGTTCGTGCCGGTCAGCGCCAGCCACGGCGCCGGATCCGGCCCGCGCAGCCGCCAGGCCAGCTCGACCTCGCCGATCACCTCGATGCCGGTGGCGGCCGCGGCGGCCAGCAGCGCCGCGTCCGGCCGCCAGCCGGGCGACGTGACGACCAGGTCCGTGCCCGCCGGGGGGGCATCCGCGCCCAGTACGACGATGGCGCCGGCGGCCGACAACGCCGCGGTCCGCTCGCTCGCAGCGCGGTCGACGACCGTGACCGAGGCGCCCAACCCCAGCAGCGCCCGCGCCGCGGAGACCCCGGACGTGCCGGCCCCCGCCACCAGCACCCGCCGGCCGCGCAGGTCAGCCATCTCAGCCCGGCAGCCCGTAGGAGATGAACTCGGCGTAGAACAGCCCGAGTCCAAACGCGACAGCCAGGCCGGCGATGATCCAGAACCGGACGATCACGGTGGTTTCGGCCCAGCCGGCGAGCTCGAAATGGTGATGGATCGGGGCCATGTTGAACAGCCGCCGGCGTTTCCACTTGAAGACGCCGACCTGCAGCATCACCGACAGCGTCTCCACCACGAACAACCCGCCGAGCACCACCAGCAGCAGCTCGGTCTTGGACGTGATCGCGATGCCGGCGAGCAGCCCGCCCAGCGCGAGCGAGCCGGTGTCGCCCATGAAGATGCGCGCCGGCGAGGCGTTCCACCAGAGGAAGCCGAAGCAGGCGGCCATCGCGGCGGCCGTCAGCAGCGCGACGTCCAGCGGGTCGCGCACCTGGTAGCAGCCGGCGCGGGCGACCGCCTCGCAGGCGTTGCGGAACTGGTAGAACGAGATGACCGTGTACGCCGCGAAGACCATCGCCGAGCTGCCGGCCGCCAGCCCGTCCAGCCCGTCGGTGAGGTTCACCGCGTTGGACGTACCGCTGATCACCAGGTAGGCGAACAGCACGAAGAAGACGGCGCCGAGGCTGATCTGCGGGATGTCGCGCACGTAGGAGAGATGCTTGGACGCCGGCGTGAGCCCGTCGCTGTCCCTGAACCGCAGCGCCAGCACGGCGAACGAGACGCCGATGAACAGCTGCCCGCCGAACTTCGCGGTCGCGTTCAGCCCCAGGCTGCGCTGCTTGCGGATCTTGATGAAATCGTCGAGGAAGCCGACGACGCCCATGCCGGTGAACAGGTAGATCAGCAGCAACCCGGTCGCGGTGGGGCCGCGGTCGGACTGGCTGGCCGTGGTCAGGTGCGCCGCGAAGTAACCGAGCAGCGTGGCCAGGATGATGACCGCGCCGCCCATCGTCGGGGTGCCGCGCTTGGCCTGGTGCGACTGCGGTCCGTCGTCCCGGATCTCCTGGCCGAAGCCGCGGCGCCGGAACAGCCGCACCGCCAGCGGCGTGGCGAGGATCGACACCAGCAGCGAGACCAGCGCGGCGACCAGGACCGACTTCACCGGGCGACCCCGCCGGCAGCCCCAGCGGCTGGCCCAGCCGACCCCGCTGGTGGCCCGGCGAGCAGCGCCGCGGCGACCCGCTCCAGGCCGACCGCCCGGGACGCCTTGACCAGCACCACGTCTCCCGGGCGCACCTGCTCCTGCAGCAGGCGTACCGCGGCTGCGACGTCCGGCACGTGTACCGACTCCCCTCTCCACGATCCGTCCGCCGCTGCCGCCGCATGCGTCGGGGCGGCCTCCGGGCCGACGACCACCAGCCGGTCCACGCCGGCGCCGGTGGCGAACCGGCCCAACGCGTCGTGCTCGCCGGCGGCACCATCGCCCAGCTCGGCCATCTGCCCCAGCACCGCCCAGGACCGCCGGGCCCGCGCCATCGTCCGCAGCGCGGTCAGCGCCGCGCGCATCGACTCCGGGTTGGCGTTGTAGGCGTCGTTCACCACGAGCACGCCGTCCGTCCGCTCGGTGACCTCCATCCGCCACCGGGACAGCGGCTTCGCCGCTGCCAGCCCGGCCGCCACGTCGGCCAGTGGCAGCCCCAGCTCCAGCGCGATCGCCGCGGCGGCCAGGGCGTTGAGCACGTGGTGCGCGCCGTACAGTCCAAGTTGGACGGTCGCGGCACCCGCCGGCGTCACCAGCCGGAACCCCGGCCGGCCGGTATCGTCCAGCCGCACCTCGTCCGCCCGCACCGACGCGCCGGCCGACTCGCCGAACGTCACCACCCGGGCCGCGGTGCGGCCGGCCATCGCCGCGACCACCGGGTCGTCCGCGTTCAGCACGGCAATCCCGCCGCCCGCGGCCGCCGGCAGCGCCTCGATCAGCTCGCCCTTCGCGGTGGCGATCGCGGCCCGGCTGCCGAACTCGCCCAGGTGCGCGCTGCCCACGTTCAGCACGGCGGCGACGCGCGGCGCGGCGATCCGGGCCAGCGCGGCGATGTGCCCGATGCCGCGGGCGCTGTACTCCAGCACCAGGTACCGGGTGTCCACAGTGGACCGCAGCACGGTGTAGGGGTGACCCAGCTCGTTGTTGAACGAGCCGGGCGGCGCCACCGTCGGGCCGAGCCGGCTCAACAGCTGGGCCAGCAGGTCCTTTGTGGACGTCTTGCCGCTGGAGCCGGTGACGCCGGCCACGACCAGCCCGGGCAGCCGCGCGAGCACCGCGCTGGCCAGCTCGCCGAGGGCGGCCTGCACGTCCGGCACGACCACCGCCGGCACCCCGACCGGGCGCGCCGCCAGCACGCCGGCCGCGCCGGCGGCGACCGCACCGGCAGCATGCTCGTGCCCGTCCACCCGCTCGCCGCGCAGCGCGACGAACAGCCCGCCGGGCACGATCCGCCGGGAGTCCAGCTCGACGTCGGCGGTGACCCGGACGGTCGGGTCGGGCACGTCGGCCAGCCCGCCGCCGACCGCGTCCGCGACCTCGGCCAGGCTGAGCGGGATCACCGCCGCGCCTCCCCGCCCGCAGCAGCCCCGCCCGCGTATCCGCCGGCACCGGCCGACCCACCGGCGGGCGTCCCGCCCGCGCCGGTGCCGCCTGCTGACGTACCGCCCGCGGGTCGTCCGCCGGCTGCCGGCCCACCGGCGAACGTCCCGCCGGCTCCCGCGGGTGGCCCGCTGGCTCCGGCGGGTGGCCCGCCGGCTCCGGCGGGTGGCCCGCCGGCCGCGGCCGCTACCTGCTCGATCGCGGCGCGCAGTACCGCGCGGTCGTCGAACGGCAGCACCTCGGTGCCGACCTGCTGGCCCGGCTCGTGGCCCCTGCCGGCGATCACCACCGTGTCGCCCGGCCGGGCGCGCGTCACCGCGGCCTCGATCGCCGCGCGCCGGTCGCCGACCTCGGTCACCTCGCCGCGCTCGCCCGGCGGCACCGCGACCGCGCCGGCGCGCATGGCCGCCCGGATCGCGGCCGGGTCCTCCGAGCGCGGGTTGTCGTCGGTGACGATCAGCAGGTCGGAGCCGCGGGCGGCGGCGGCGCCCATCATCGGCCGCTTACCCCGGTCCCGGTCGCCGCCGCAGCCGAGCACAGTGATCACCCGGCCGGCCGTGCCGGGGCGGACCGCGGCCAGCAGCCGGGCCACCGGGTCCGGCGCGTGCGCGTAGTCGACCAGCGCCGCGAAGGACTGGCCGGCGTCGACCGGCTCCATCCGGCCCGGCACCACGGTCTCCGCCACGCCCTTGGCCGCGTCGGTCAGGTCGACCCCCACCGTGGCCAGGGTGGCGATCGCGAGCAGCGCGTTGGCCAGGTTGAACGCGCCGGGCAGCCGGATCGACGCGGGCAGGTCCACCCCACCCGGGCCGAGCACCCGGAACCGCTGCCCGCCGGCCGGGTCGGCCCGCACGCCGGCGACCCGCCACGCCGCCGCCGGGTCACCCAGGGTTGACACGGTCACCGTGGCCGGTGTCACCAGCCGGCGCCCCCAGGCGTCGTCGACGTTGACCACCTCGCGCTCGGCCCGGCCGTCGAACAGCCGCGCCTTGGCGGCGAAGTAGTCCTCCATGTCGGCGTGGAAATCCAGGTGGTCCTGGGAGAGGTTGGTGAACGCGCCGGCGGCGAACCGGGTGCCGTCCACCCGGCCGAGCGCCAGGCCGTGGCTGGACACCTCCATCGCGACCGCGGTCACCCCGTGCTCGCGCATCGCGGCCAGCGTGGCCTGCAGGTCGGGCGCCTCAGGCGTGGTGCTCGTGCTGGGCACCGCCTCGCCGGCGATCCGCGTCTCGACCGTGCCGATCAGCCCGGTACGCAGCCCGGCCTGACGCAGGCCGTGTTCGAGCAGGTACGCGGTGGTGGTCTTGCCGTTGGTCCCGGTGACGCCGATCACCTGCATCGCCGCGGACGGCTCGCCGTACACGTAGGCCGCCACCCGGCCGAGCACGCCCCGTGGCCGGTCGACTACGAGAACGGGGAGGCCGGTGGCCAGCGCGGCATCCCGGCCGGCCGCGTCGGTCAGCACCGCGGCCGCGCCGCCAGCCAGCGCGCCGGCCAGGTAGCTCACGCCGTGCGCGTTCGCGCCCGGCAGCGCGGCGAACAGGTCACCCTGCCGTACCGCTCGGCTATTCAGCGTCACCCCGGTGACCGCGCCGTCGGCGGACGGCGCGGGCAGATCCAGGGCGCGAGCCAGGCCCCCGAGGCGGCACGGGGTGGGTTTCAGGGGCCGCAGCGCCGGGGTCGCGGACACGGCAGGCAAGGCTACCGGTGCCCCGGCCCGGCCGGCGCTCCGGCCGGCGCAAAAGGTGACCCTGGGACCGGTCGACGGCTGGGAGGCACCCTCAGTTCCAGGTGAGCGGAGCGATCGGGCTGGCCGGGCCGGTCGGCGGCACGCCGTCCTGGGTGAGCGCGTAGGTCGCGATCGTGTGGAACAGCGGTGCGGCAACCGCGCCGCCGTGCAGGCCGCCCTTGGCGTCGTCGACCATGATCGCGATCGCGAACCGGGGCGCGTTGGCCGGCACCAGGCCCGCGAACGTGGCCCAGTAGCGGTCGGAGTAGCAGCCGCAGGTGGGGTCGGGCTTCTGCGCGGTGCCGGTCTTGCCGGCGACCCGGTAGCCGTCGATCGCCGCGGTCGTGCCGGTGCCGCCGGTCTCGGTCACGGTCTCCAGCATCGCCCGGACCGTGCGCGCCGCGGCCGGGCTGACCACCTTGGTCGGCTGCGGCGCGGCCGGCGTGCTCACGGTGCCGTCGGGGTTGGTGACGCCGGCGATGATCCGCGGCGGCATCCGTACCCCGTCGTTGCCGATGGCCTGGTACATCGAGGCGAGCTGCAGCGCGGTCATCGAGACACCCTGCCCGATCGGCAGGTTCCCGAACGTGCTGCCTGACCACGTCTCGGGCTTCGGCAGCAGCCCGCCGCTCTCCCCGGGCAGCTGCACCCCGCTGCGGCTGCCGATACCGAACTTCGTCAGGTAGTCGTAGAACGCGCCCGGCCCGAGCTTCCGCGCGATCATCAGCGTGCCGACGTTGCTGGAGTGCGCCAGCACCCCGGTCGCGGTCCACTTCGTCAGCCCGTGCACCCAGGCGTCGTGGACGACCCGGTCGCTCACCGCGATGCTCCCCGGCACGCTCAGGCGCGTATCCGGCGTGATCAGCCCGCGGTCCAGCGCCCCGGCGAACGTCACCACCTTGTTCGCCGACCCGGGCTCGAACACGCTCTGTACGGCCGGGTTGCCGAGCTGGCGCGGGTCCGGCATGGCGGGCTGCCGCGGGTCGACCACCGCCGCGGACGTCATCGCCAGCACCTCGCCGGTCCGCGCGTCCAGCACCACGGCCTGCCCGCCCTGCGCGTGCGTCTGCCGGACCGCGTCGGTCAGCGCCCGCTGCGCGGTGTACTGCAGGTCCTCGTCCAGCGTCAGCTTGACGCTGGAGCCCGG
>JBBWZH010000536.1:0-6217 GCA_039648995.1 Mycobacteriales bacterium | reverse complement strand
GGAGGTCGTTGTCCAGCAGGCGGGTCCGCATAGGCTCCTCTCGCCCTGGTCAGCCCTCCGATGTCCGGAAACGAGACCGCTGGTGGGCTGCCGGTCAGGTCTGTGGCGCCTCCACCCATTCCGGCCGGGGGGTTGTCCCTACCGTCACCCGCCAGGTGCCGGGATGGTCTTCGGGCCCACGCCTCCCTACCGTGGCCACAGCGATCAGGACGAGTACGGGACGGCGGTGTCGATGACGGCGACAACAGGGGCCGGCCAGGTGGCCACCCCGGGCCGGGGGCGGTGGGCCGCCGAGACCTGGCTGGCGACGATCCACCTGCTGACCGACCTGCCGATGGGTCTGATCCTGTTCGTCCCGACGATCGTCGGGTTGGCCCTCTCGCTCGGGTTGCTGCCGCTGTTCCTGGTCGGCATCCCGATCCTGCTGGGAACGCTGTGGACGGCCGGCCTGCTCACCAGGATCGAGCGGGCCAGGTTCGCGATCACGCTGGGCGAGCAGATCCCCGACCCGCGACCGCCGAAGGAACCCAGACGCCCCGGCGAGACCTGGTTGCAGCGGTTGCACCGCCAGCTCAGCGCGCCGCACTCCTGGCGCGCCGTGAGCTACTCCCTGTTGCTCCTGCCACTCGGCGTGATCACGTTCTCACTCGCGATCGCGGTGTGGTCCGGGTCGCTGGCGCTGCTGACGCTGCCCATCTACAACTGGGCGCTGCCCAATGGCGGAGCCGACTTCGGTTTCATGACCATTCGCAACCTGCCGACCACGGTCGGCGCAGCGGTCGCGGGCGTGGTCTTCCTGCAGGCAGCACCGTACGTGGTGCGCGGGCTGGCGGCGATGGACGCGGCTATCGCCCGGGCGCTGCTCGGCCCGTACAGCACCCGCGAGCTCACCGAGCGCGTCGGCCAGCTTGAGGAGACCAGGGCCCGGGTGGTCGACGCGGCCGAAGCCGAGCGGCGCCGCATCGAGCGCGACCTGCACGACGGGGCGCAGCAGCGGCTGGTGGCGTTGGCGATGAACCTTGGCCGGGCCAGGTCGCGGTACGACGAAGACCCGCAGGCCACCCGCCAGATCCTGGACGAGGCGCACTCGGAGGCGAAGCAGGCGCTGGTCGAGTTGCGGAACCTGGCCCGGGGCATCCACCCGGCGGTGCTGACCGACCGCGGGTTGGACGCGGCGCTGTCCGGGCTGGCCGGCCGCTCGCCCGTGCCCGTGACGGTCGAGGTCGACGTCGGCACCCGGCCGTCCAGGACGGTCGAGGCGATCGCCTATTTCGTGGTCGCCGAGGCACTGACCAACGTCGCCAAGCACTCCCACGCGAGTCGCGCCTGGGTCGTGGTTCGGCGGCTGAGCAGCGAGCTGCGGATCATCATCACCGATAACGGGGTAGGCGGCGCGAATGCCGCGAGTGGCAGCGGGTTGGCTGGGCTGGCCGACCGGGTGTCCGGAGTGGACGGTCGGTTGCTGGTTCACAGTCCGGCCGGAGGGCCGACTGTCATCACCGTGGAGATGCCGTGCGTGTCGTGATAGCCGAGGATTCGGTACTGCTGCGGGAAGGCCTGACCCGGCTGCTTGCCGAGGGCGGCTTCGACGTGGTCGCCGCGGTACCCGACGCGGAGCAGCTGTTGCGCGCGGTCGGCGCCGAACTGCCGGACGTCGTGGTCGCCGATGTGCGGATGCCGCCGACACACCAGGACGAGGGGGTCCGCGCGGCGCTGGTCATCCGGCAGCGGTGGCCGAGCACGGCGGTGCTCCTGCTGTCCCAGTACGTCGAGGAGCGGTACGCGACCGAGTTGCTCGCCGGTAACACCCGCGGGGTCGGCTACCTGCTCAAGGACCGGGTGGCCGACGTGGACGAGTTCGTCGAGGCGCTGCGGCGGGTCGGCGGCGGCGGCACGGCCCTCGACCCGGAGGTCGTCACGCAACTGCTCGCCCGGTCACGCCGCCGCGATCCGCTCAGCGCGCTCACCCAGCGCGAGCGGCAGGTGTTGCAGTTGATGGCGGAAGGCCGGTCGAACGGCGCCATCGCCGGCCAGCTGGTGGTCACCGAGGGAGCCGTGGAGAAGCACGTCAGCAGCATCTTCACCAAGCTCGACCTCTCCCCTACCGACACCGATCACCGTAGGGTGCTCGCCGTTCTGCGGTACCTGGAGAGCTGACGGCGCCGATGGCCACGACGACGAGAAACCGGGCGCTGACGCCGGGCCGCAAGGCCATGCTCGTGGTCGGCGGCCTGTTCGCGTTCGCGTTGATCGCGGTCGGCACGTGGACGGCGATCAACGCACTGGGTACGACGACGGAGACGCGGTCCCTGACGCTCGCCCCTACCGCCGGCCGGCTGATCGTCCGCACCGACGGCGACATCCAGATCACGGCCGGCAGCGGCAGCGACGTTCAGATCACCGAGCGGATCAGGCACTCCATCGGGCGGCCGCGGGTCGAGGAGACGTCAACCCCTGACGGTGTGGTGTTGGACGGCGACTGCGCCTGGTACAGCTCGATCTGCGACGTCAACTTCCAGGTCACGGTGCCCAGCGGGCTGACGGTCGACGCGACCACGTCCGCCGGCGACATCACCCTCAGCGGGGCCACCGGCAACCTCCGGCTGAGTTCCAGCGCCGGAGACGTCACCGCGACCGGGCTGCGCAGTGGCTCGGTGGAGGCCACGTCGTCGGCCGGCGACGTGCAAGTCGGCTTCGACGCCCCGCCGACCGCGGTGACTGTGCACAGCAGCGCCGGCGACGTGAACGTCACGCTGCCGCAGGTGGACGGGGGCTACCGGGTGCACGTCAGCACCAGCGCGGGTGACCAGGACGTCAGGGTGCCGATCGACCCGCAGTCCACCCGGGTCATCGACGCGACCACCTCGGCCGGGGACGTGGGGGTCCGATTGGGCTGACCGCGGCGGCCCCGGGCGGCGCGGCGGCTCCAGGCGCGTGTATTCGCGGCGACCCTGCTGGCTCTAGAGAGCAGGGCGTCCGCGGCGACGCCGTACAAAGGGGGACCTCAGTGACCGATCCGAGCGCTTTCTACCACCTCGGCAAACAAGATCCGAAGCACGACCCGAGGACCTTCCAGTTGGCCAGGTACCTCACTGACGAACTGCCGCCGGCGCCGGCGCAGGCCAGTTGGGCGGAGAGGGTCGCGGATTGGGCGATGCTGGCGAACGACCGGTATGGCAACTGCGTTCCGGTCGGCGCGCTGCACCTCGCCCAGAACTGGACCGCGTACGCCAGCACCGAGTACGTGCCGACCGAGCAGGAGGCGCTTGACGCGTACACCGCCTTGACCGGATTCAATCCCGACGACCCGAGCACTGACAACGGCACGGTCATGCTCGACGCGTTGAACTACTGGCGTCGCAGCGGCCTGGCGGGGCATCAGGTCATGGCGTACGCCGCCTGCGAGCCGGGGAACATCGAGCACATCAAGGACAGCATCCACCTTTTCGCCGGCTCGTACGTGGGGATGAGCCTGCCGCGGAGCGCGCAGCGGCAGCAGGTCTGGTCGGTGCCGCCGCAGGGTCCGGTTGGCGACGGGCGGCCGGGCAGTTGGGGCGGCCACTGCGTGCCGGTCATCGCGTACAGCTCGCGGCGGCTGATCTGCGTCACCTGGGGTCAGCTCAAGCCGATGACCTGGCGGTTCTTCCGTACCTACTGCGACGAGGCATACGCGGTGCTCAGCGAGGACTGGCTGCGCGCGGACCGCGTCGCCCCCAGCGGCCTCGACCTGGACGAGCTGAAGAAGGACCTGAGCAGCCTCGGCTGAGCCGACACAGGCAGCCACCTCCGCGGTCGCCGCGCCGGCGCTACTGGGCCATCGCCGGCGGGGCCGTACCGGCCGCACGACCGAGCCGCCCGCCAAAGCCCGACCCGGTGGGCGGCTCGGTCACGTCCACCGGGCCGCGTCGGCCACCGGCCGCGGAACCTCGCCGGCGAGCGGCAGGCCCGGCTAGCTCTCGGACGGCTCGGGCGGCGGCCGCACGATCACGACGGAGCAGGGCGCGTGGCTCATCGCCTCGTCGGTGATCGAGCGCAGCAGCCAGGCCGCCAGCCGGCCGCGGCCCTTCGCGCCGAGCACCAGCAGGTCCGCGTCCTCGGACTGCTCGATCAGCGCCCGGCCGGGGGTCCGGTGCACGGCGTGCACCGCGTACCGCACCCGCGGGTCGGGGCCGATCGTCTCGCGGACGATCTGCTCGACCTTCTCGCTCGCCTGGCGCTGGTAAGCGTCCAGCGGCGGGGCCACCCCGATTCCCACGCCGGCGGGCCGCGGCTCGGTCGAGACCTGCCAGCCGTAGACCACGTCCAGCGGGCAGTCGCGCAGGCGAGCCTCGCTCGCCGCCCAGACCAGGGCGTGCCTGGACACCGGCGATCCGTCCACCCCGACCACGATCCGGCGGTACCCGGACCGCCCTCCCCCGCTGGTCTCGCCCTCGGCCGCCTGTTCCGGCACGTACTCCGTCTCCGCCCGGCTCACCGCACCCCACCCTCCCCCGCCGCTCCCACGCCGCCCACCCCAGCCGACGCACCCGCCCCGCCCAACGAGCCCGCCGCCTGACCCGACCGCCCCCGACCCGCCGGGGACAGACGTCAGGAATGACATTGTCCCCCGAGTGGACGAACGAAACGCCCCGATCGCGGTCACGCAGTACAGATAGGTGACCAACGTCCCCTGGTTTACCTGGGGCCGAGCGCGGCAGGCTACATGTGTCCTGATCCCCGCCTTCCGGGAGTGACCGTGACCGTGACTGACCGGCCCGCCGCGGTGGGTGAGGCACCGCTCGCCGACGAGGAGCTGCGGCTCATCGACGGGTACTGGCGAGCGGCCAACTATCTGTCGGTCGGGCAGATCTACCTGCTGGACAACCCGCTGCTGGCCGAGCCGCTGCGGCTGGACCACGTGAAGCCGCGGCTGCTCGGGCACTGGGGCACCACCCCCGGGCTGAACCTGATCTACGCGCACATGAACCGGGTGATCAACGCCCGGGGCCTGAACGCCATGTACGTCATCGGCCCCGGCCACGGCGGCCCCGGCATCGTCGCCAACGCGTACCTGGAGGGCACCTACAGCGAGGTCTACCCGAGCATCTCGACCGACACCGACGGCATGCGCCGGCTGTTCCGCCAGTTCTCGTTCCCGGGCGGAATCCCCAGCCACGTCGCGCCGGAGACGCCCGGCTCGGTGCACGAGGGCGGCGAGCTCGGCTACTCGCTCAGCCACGCGTACGGTGCCGCGTTCGACAACCCGGATCTGCTCGTCTGCTGCGTGGTCGGCGACGGCGAGGCGGAGACCGGTCCGCTGGCCACCGGCTGGCACTCGAACAAGTTCCTGCACCCGGGGCGGGACGGAGCGGTGCTGCCGATCCTGCACCTGAACGGCTACAAGATCGCCAACCCGACCGTGCTGGCCCGCATCCCGACCGACGAGCTCGACGCGCTGATGCGCGGCTACGGCCACGAGCCGTACCACGTCGAGGGCGACGACCCGCAGGCCGTGCACCAGCGAATGGCCGCCGTGCTCGACCAGGCACTCGACGACATCGCCCGGATCCAGCGGGACGCCCGCACCGGCGGCGTCCAGACCCGGCCACGCTGGCCCATGATCGTGCTGCGCACGCCGAAGGGCTGGACCGGGCCGGACAAGGTGGACGGCGTCCAGGTGGAGGGCACGTTCCGGGCGCACCAGGTGCCGCTGTCCGACCTCGCCGGCAAGCCGGGACACCTGGCCGCGCTGGAGCGGTGGATGCGCAGCTACCGGCCGGACGAGCTGTTCGACGGCGGCGGGCGGCTGCGGCCCGAGTACGCCGCGCTGGCCCCGACCGGCGACCGGCGGATGAGCGCGAACCCGCACGCCAACGGCGGCGTCCTGCTGCGCGACCTGGAGCTGCCCGACTTCCGCCGGTACGCGGTGGACGTGCCGGCGCCGGGCAACACGTTCACCGAGGCCAGCCGGGTGCTCGGCACCTGGCTGCGGGACGTGATCCGGCGCAACCCGAGCACGTTCCGGCTGATGAGCCCGGACGAGGCGGAGTCCAACCGGCTCGGTGCCGTCTTCGAGGCCACCGACCGGGCCTGGATGGCCGAGATGGTCGCCGGCGACGACCACCTGGCGCCGGACGGTCGGGTCATGGAGGTGCTGTCCGAGCACCTCTGCGAGGGCTGGCTGGAGGGCTACCTGCTGACCGGCCGGCACGGCGTGTTCACCAGCTACGAGGCGTTC
>JBBWZH010000508.1:0-20989 GCA_039648995.1 Mycobacteriales bacterium | reverse complement strand
GACTTCCCGACCGAGAAGATCACCGAGATCACCCGGGCCTACCGGCAGCTCGGTATCGGCTACGCGAACCTCGGCGCGCTGTTGATGGCGACCGGGCACGCGTACGACTCGGACGGCGGCCGGGCATTGGCGGCGGCGATCACGTCGCTGATGACCGCCGCCGCCTACCGCCGGTCGGCTGAGCTCGCCGGTGTGGTCGGCCCGTACGACGGCTACGCCCGCAACGCCGCCCCGCACCAGCGGGTGATGCGCAAGCACGCCGCCGCGAACGACGCGGTCCGCCCGGTCGGCGCCGACGACGGCCGCATCCTGCGCGCCGCCACCGCCGAATGGCAGGAATGCCTGCGCCTCGGCGCCAAGAACGGCTGGCGAAACGCCCAAGCCTCACTTTTGGCACCGACAGGCACAATTGGGTTCATGATGGACTGTGACACCACGGGGATCGAGCCGGACTTCTCGCTGGTGAAGTTCAAGAAGCTGGTCGGTGGCGGGTCGATGCAGATCGTCAACCAGACCGTGCCGCGGGCGCTGCGGATGCTGGGGTACCAGGAAGAACAGGTCGAGGCGATGGTCGAGTTCATCGCCGAGCACGGGCACGTGGTGGGCGCGCCCGGGCTGCGCGAGGAGCACTACAGCGTCTTCGACTGCGCGATGGGGCGCCGGTCGATCGCGCCGATGGGGCACGTCCGGATGATGGCGGCGACGCAGCCGTTCCTGTCCGGCGCGATCAGCAAGACGGTGAACATGCCGGAGACGACCACGGTCGAGGAGGTCGAGCGGATCTACTTCGACGGCTGGCGGCTCGGCCTCAAGGCGCTGGCCATCTACCGGGACAACTGCAAGGTCGGCCAGCCGCTGTCCGACGGCCGGGAGCAGAAGTCCACAGTGGATACACCGGTGCCGGTGATCGAGTACCGGCCGACCCGCAAGCGGCTGCCGAAGAAGCGCCCGTCCCAGACGGTGTCGTTCTCGGTCAGTGGCGCCGAGGGCTACGCCACCTCATCGTCCTATCCGGACGACGGGCTGGGCGAGCTGTTCGTGAAGATGTCCAAGCAGGGTTCCACGCTGGCCGGCGTGATGGACGCCTTCTCGATCGCGATCTCGATAGCGCTGCAGTACGGCGTGCCGCTGGAGACGTACGTCTCGAAGTTCGTCAACATGCGGTTCGACCCGGCCGGGATGACCGACGACCCCGACATCCGCATCGCGTCGTCGGTGATGGACTACCTCTTCCGCCGGCTCGCGCTGGACTACCTGCCGTACGAGAAGCGCGCCGATCTCGGCATCTTCACCGCCGCCGAGCGGTCGGTCACGGTGGCCGACTCCTACGGCACCGAGTCGTCCGGCTCGGGCTCCGAGGAGGAGCTCGAGGCGGAGGTGGAGGCGATGCGCTCCTCGGCCCCGGTCGAGAAGCACAAGCCGGCCGCCGCCACCGAGGCGTCCACTGTGGACGCTGCCGCGGCCAAGCCGGCGCCGCCCACGGTCGGCTCGTCCGCCGAACTGCTGGAGCTCCAGCAGGGCACCTCCGCCGACGCCCCGCTCTGCTTCACCTGTGGCACGAAGATGCGCCCCGCCGGCTCCTGCTACGTCTGCGAGGGCTGCGGCAGCACCTCCGGCTGCAGCTGACCAGGCCGGCCACCGAGACCACCCCGACCGCACCGGGTCGGGGTGGTCTCGGTGTGCGGGGGGTCGCCCCGACCGCCTCACAGGGCAACGAACCGGGCAGAGCTTGACATCTGGCGTAACAGGGATTGCGGTGGATGCATCAGCGGCGATCACCCGGGAGGCGCTCGGATGGGACGAGACGGGACGTTACGGCGGAGATGGGTCGTCGCGTTGGCGGTCGGGCTGACGCTGGCGGGGCTGGCGGCGGCGCCGGCCGCGGCGGCACCCGGCTCAGCACCCGCGGCCGGCACAGACCCGGCCGGCACAGCGCCGGCCGGCACAGCGGCAGGCGCGCCGGCGGGCACGGCGATCAGCGTGGCGGCGGCCGAGACGGCGCTGGTCCGGGTGCGCCTGCCGGACCGGGCGATGCTCGACCAGCTGGTCGCCTCGGGCGCCGATATCGCGGCCGGGCCCAAGGTGGACGGCAGCGGGTACCTCGTCGACCTGGTGCTCACCGGGCAGCAGCTGTCCGCGCTGCGGGCGCGGGGCGCGACCGCGGTGCAGGTCGTGCAGCGCTCGGGCGACGCGGCGGCCCGGTTCGCGGCGAGTGTCAAGGCGGCCGCGGCCCGTACCAGGGTCGGCCTCAGCACCCACGCCACGGCCGGAGCGCAGGCGGCAGTCACCGACACCCTGCACTTCCTGCAGGCGTACTGGTGGGTGAGCAAGGGGCAGACGTTCCTGCAGACCGAGGTCGCGACGACCGCGACCGACGACCCGAACGTCGAGATCACGGTGAACTGGAGCACCGCGGACGGCCGGACCGGCTCCTACCAGCTGGAGCGGTTCGAGGACGCGGACGAGTACCAGTACCACTTCCAGCTGCCCGAACCGCTGCCGGCGAAGCCGGTGCAGCTGACCGCGACGTCCAGCCTCGGCGGGCACACCGCGACCGCGCCGGCCGCCTGGCCGAACGCCACCCCACCGGCCACCCCGCAGGGCTACCAGCGCGACTTCATCGACGCGTACCTGACACCGACCGACATCAAGGAGCGCATCGCCCGGCTCGGCCAGCAGTACCCCGGCCTGGTCGACGTGATCGACCTGCCGAACCAGACGCAGGGCTACCGGCGTACCGCCGAGGCGTACCTGGGTGACCCGGCGACCGCGGCGGTCGTGGTCGAGTCGATCAGGTACGGCGACGAGGGCATGAACGGCGTGCAGGTCCGTACGGTCGACCCGGGCGCGGCGAACCAGCCGCTGGCCGGGCGGTTCCGGGACCGGGTGCTCACGGTCTCGCTGGCCACCGGCCCGACCGGCGCGGTCACCAGCACGACCGACCAGGTGGCGGCGTTCATCACGAACACGTTCCCGACCCAGTTCCGGGCCGACGTGGAGAACGGGTCGGCCGGGCTGACGATGCCGCTGGCCGGGCCGGTCATGCTCAGCGACGGGCTGAAGGCGCCGGCCGGCGTGCCGCGCGGGCCGTGGACCGTGCAGGCGCTGCGGATCGGCGTCCACCGGGACGGGTCGAAGGTCGGCGTGCTGGCGTACTCGCAGGAGCACGCCCGGGAGTGGGCCGCGCCGATGGTGACGCTGGAGTTCGCCGAGCGGCTGCTGGCCAACTACAACACCGACCCGGCCACCCGCGACCTGCTGAACAACGTCGACATCTTCGTGATCCCGACGGTGAACCCGGACGGCGCCAACTACTCCTTCTACGACTACAACCTCCAGCGCAAGAACATGGACGACTTCTGCCCGGCCGGTACGTCCCGCGACCCGCGGTTCCGCAACTCCTGGGGCGTGGACGTGAACCGCAACTACGCGGTCGGCTCGCTCACCGACGGGTACGTCGGCGCGACCACGAACTGCCTCGGCGACACCGCGTCCGGCCCGGGCGAGCTGTCCGAGCCGGAGAGCCGGAACGTGATCGCGCTGGCCGGCGCGCACCCGAACATCCGGTTCGCGCTGAACGTGCACAGCTACGGCGGGTACTTCATGTGGCCGCCCGGCGCGTACAAGGTGCCGGGGCGGATCACCCTGCCGCGGCCGTCCATCGACGAGTCGTCGCTGTTCCTGGCCAGCGCCCGGCGGATCGTCGGCGCCATCGGCGCCGAGCGCGGCACGGTGACCTGGCCGTCCCAGACCGGCCCGGTGGCGGACGTCCTCTACTCGGCGGCGGGCAACTCCGCGGACGAGCTGTACTACGACAGCGGGATCTTCGCCTGGGATTTCGAGATCGGGAACGACCTGTGGAACCCGACCAGCCAGCAGTGGCAGGGCGTCGGCTTCCAGCCGCCGTTCGCCGAGGCGCACTCCGAGGGCATGGAGTACGCCGGCGGCCTGGTCGAGCTGGTCCGGGTGGCGAAGGACTACGCCGCGTCCACCGGCTCGACCGCGATCGCCAGGCGGGTCGGCCCGCACACGGTCAGCCTGCCGATCCGGCGCGCCAGCTGACCTGATCGGCCGACGTACGCCGGGCACCTTCGTCGTTGCGAGGTGCCCGGCGTACTCCGCGTCTAGGGCCGGGGCGGGAGGGTGGGGGCGGCGCGGGACGGGCGGGCGGACGGGTCGGGTGGGGTGCTGGCCGGGCGGGTGGCCAGCGCGTCCAGGGCCAGTTGGATCGCGGTGTCCAGTTGCGGGTCGGTGCCGGCGGCCCAGTCCTGCGGCCGGTGCTGGACCTCGATGTCCGGCGCCACGCCGTGGTTCTCCACCGTCCAGCCGAGGTCGTCGAACCAGAAGGAGTACCGCGGCTGGGTGACCGAGGTGCCGTCCACGAGCCGGTACCGCATGTCGATACCGATCACGCCGCCCCAGGTCCGGGTGCCGACCACCGGGCCGAGCCGCATCTGCTTGATCATCGCGACCACGATGTCGCCGTCCGAGCCGGCGTGCTCGTTGGCCACCGCGACCAGCGGCCCGCGCGGGCAGCTGCGCGGGTACGGCTCGGGCGCGCCGTGCCGGACGACGTCCCAGCCCTGGACGGTCCGGGACAGCCGCTCCAGCACCAGCTCCGAGACGTGCCCGCCGCCGTTGTTCCGGACGTCCACCAGCAACGCCTCGCGGGCCACCTCCAGGTGCAGGTCGCGGTGCAGCTGGGCCCAGCCCTCCGCGGTCATGTCCGGGATGTGCAGGTAGCCGACGCGACCGCGGCTGATCGCGTGCACGGCGGCGCGGCGGTCGGCCACCCAGGCGTGGTAGCGCAACGGCCGGTCGTCCAGCAGCGGTTCGACCACCACCTGCCGGGTCTCCCCGGCGCCGGCCGGCCGCACGGTCAGCTCGACCGGGACGCCGGCGGCGCCGACCAGCAGCGGCGCCGGGCCGGTGGACGGGTCGACCGGGCGGCCGTCCACCGCGACGATCTCGTCCCCGGCCCGGATCGCCACCCCGGGAGCGGCCAGCGGTGAGCGGGCGGCCGGCGCGGACGACTCACCCGGAAGCACCCGGTCGACCAGCCAGCGGCCGTCGGCGTCCCGGGTGAGGTCGGCGCCGAGATGACCGAGCCGGCGGGTGGGGTCGGCGGGCCGCTCCGGCGCGTGCTCGTACGCATGCGAGGTGCCCAGCTCGCCGAGTACCTCCCAGATCAGCTCGGACAGGTCGTCCCGGGAGCTCACCCGGTCCAGCACCGGGCGGTACCGGTCCAGCACGGCGGCCCAGTCGACGCCGGCCATGTCGGCGATCCAGAAGTGGTCGCGCATCAGCCGGCCGGTCTCGTCGTACATCTGCCGCCACTGCGCGGCCGGGTCCACCCGCACCCGCAACCGATCCAGCTCGATGTCCACAGTGGACTCGCCGATTTCGTCGTCGGACCCCTCCACCCGCCGATCGGCCGGCACCAGCCGCAGGTCCGAACCGTCCCGCTGCACGATCCAGCGGCCGTCGCCGGTGACGGCGGCGCCGTCCACCCCCTCGGCCAGGCCGACCGTGCGGCGCTTGCGGAAGTCGTAGCGCTGCAGCCGGGTCCGCCGGGCGTGTTCGTCCGGCTCGGCGTGGCCGTCGCCGAGCACGCCGACCACCGGCCACTGCAGCCAGATCAGGCCGTCCCGGGCCGCCTGCAGGCCGCCGTACCGGCCGGCCGGCACCGGCAGCGGCACCGCCCGCTGGTCCAGGCCGTCGGCGTCGACGACCACCTCCGGCGTCGCCGGCTCGCCGCTGGCATCGGCCGGGTCGGCCGCCGGCACCGGCCGGCCGCCGGGCTGCGGGTCGAACGGGGACGGCGTGGTCGCCGCCAGCGGCAACAGGTGCGGCCGGACCGCCACCGGGAACGACATGTCGAACACGTGTTCGTCGTAGACCGGGTCGAACGTCCGCGCGGACAGGAACGCCAGGTGCTTGCCGTCCAGCGTGAACACCGGCTCGGTGTCGGTGAACCGCAGCGCGGTCACATCGATCACGGCCAGCCCACCGTCCCCACCGGGATCGCCCCCGCCAGCGCCGTCCGCGCCGGTCCCGGCCGCCTCGCCCGTTTCGGCCGTGTCGGCGTCGCCGGCGTCGTCCGCGGCCGTGTCGGCGGCGTCGTGTCCGGGCTCGGCGTCCGCGCGGCTGCCGTCGGCGTCGCTGCCCGGTTCGTCGCTGTCCGGTTCGTCGCTGTCCGGCAGGCGGGCGAGTTTGATCTGGCGCAGCGGCGACGGGCCCGGGTGCGACCAGGCCAGCCAGCGTGAGTCGGGGGAGAACGCCAGACCGCTGACGTCCCCGTGCTCTGAGCTGATCACGGAGCGGATGTCACCGGTTGCCACGTCGACCAGCAGCAGGCGGCCGTCGTGGCTGGCCACCGCGAGCGTGTCCCCGTCCGGTGCGGCCACCATCTCCAGCGCCCGACCGAGCTGGCCGGACGCCAGCCGGCGCCCCGGCTCACCCCCGACCGTCCGGATCTCGATCGCGTCGTCCCCGTCGGCGTCGGTCACCCACGCCACCCGCGGCGCCGCGTCGGTCGGCCCGCCGAGCACCCGGGGCAGCCGGGACCGCACCCCGGGCTGGTCGGCCAGCGCTCGCGCCGGGCCGTCGCGGTGGGTGAGCCAGTGGATCGTGCCGCGCACCTCGACCGCGCTGGCCCGGCCGGTGTGGTCGGGCGCGACGTCGCCGAGCGCGCCGCGGGCGTCGATCGGGTACGGCACCCGGGCCCAGCGCGGCCCGCCCAGCTGGATCTCCAACCGGCGTGGCTGGGCCGCCGGGGTCAGGTCGTCGACCAGCCAGAGCTCACCGAGGCACTGGTAGACCAGCCGCTGCCCGTCGGTGCCGGCGGCGCGGGCGTACGCGTCGCCGTGGTCGGAGTGCCGGCGCAGGTCGGTGCCGTCCGGCCGGCTGGAGTAGACGTTCCCCCAGCCCTCGTGGTCGGACAGCAGCACCAGCCGGTCGCCGATCCAGCCCGGGTTCTCCAGTTGCCCGTCGAGGTCGGCCAGCAGCGGGACGAAGTCACCGGAACCGGCCCGGTCGATCCACAACCGGCCGGCCTGCCCGCCGCGGTAGCGCTTCCATGCCGCCGCGCTGCGCCGGTTCCCGGCGACGCCCAGCACCGTAGCCCCGCCCGGCCCGCCGGCCGCGATCGCGCTGACCGGGCCGTACGGCAGCCGCTCGGGCCGGCCGCCGTCCAGCGGCAGCGAGTACGCCCAGGTGCGGCTGCGGAACGGGGTGCCGGCCGAGGAGGCGGCCAGCACCCGGCCGTCGTCGGCCCAGCCGAGCACGCGGACCGACTCGTCCGCCCAGAAGCTCAGCCGGCGCACCGGCCCGCCGTCGACCGCGGCCACGTGCACTTCCGGCGCGCCCTCGCGGCGGCTGGTGAACGCGACCTGGGTGCCGTCCGGGGACAGCTGGGTGAACGCCGCGGGAGCGCGGTCCGCGGTCAGCCGCCAGGCCCGGCCGCCGGCGATCGGGGCCAGCCACACGTCGTCCTCGGCGACGAAGGCCACGAGGTCGCCGCGAACGCTCGGAAACCGCAAGTACGCACCGTCAGTCACGCGCCGTACGCTAGCTTGCCGCCTGAGCAGCCGGAGACAGACCTGCCTGGCGGTGCCTCGACCCCGGTCGGGTCTGCCCGGTCGGCCAACCGGTCAGGTGATCTCGTCGGTTGGCGGCCATGGCGCGCCGATCGGGTTCGGCACCGGGACGCCACCGGCCGACTGCACGATGTCGCCGAGCCGGCGCAGCGCCCCGAACAGCTCGTCGACCCGGTCGGGGCCGAGCTCGGCGTACGGCTGCAGCGCGAGCCGGTCGGTGGCCAGCTCGATGTCGTGCCGGGCGGCCCGGCCGGCCTCGGTGATCGCGCCGGCGGCGGTGACCCAGCCGCGGTCGGCCAGTTGCTCGGTGGCGGCGGCCCAGTCCGCCTCGCTCCACTTGCGGGCGGCGCGCAGCAGTTCGGCCGGCGCCCGGCCGCCGGCCGCGCTCAGCACGAGCGCCTGCACCGGCTCCACCTGGTGCCCGACCAGCACCGAGACGTGCCCGTCGCCGCGGTGCTCGCGCAGCACGGTCAGCGCGTGCCACATGGCCAGGTGCGGCTGGTCGGGCAGCGGCAGCTCGGCGTTCGCCGCGGCCAGCGGGCGGCCGGCGGTCCGCGCGCCGGCGGCGGCGACCGCGGCCAGCCGGGCGGCGGTCGCCACGTCCGGGCCGGTGACCGCGTCGCCGAGCAGCCGGCCGAGCGCCTGGTCCATGGCGACCAGGCGGGCCTCCAGCAGCTGCGGCGGCGTCGCGTACGTCCAGGCGTCGGGGATGGCCCGGGCCACCATCGCCGGGCTGAAGTTGTAGAAGGTGGCCGTGACGACCGCCGCCGGCACCACGCCGAGCGGCGCCGCCCGGCTGGCGAAGTAGCTCATCCAGCCGCCCCGCAGCCCGAGCGCGTCGGTGGCCGCGCGGAGTTCGGGCGCGAAGTAGGTGATCGCGTGCAGGGCTTCGACGAGCTGCCAGCCGCGGCGGGCGACGACGGTGTCCATGCGGCACTCCTACCATGCCCGTCGCGACCATGCCCGTCCCGCCGGCTCACCGGCGGTTCACGACCGGTTCGGGCGGTTACCGGTGGTTCGCCGACCGGGGCCCGGGTAGATTCGCAGGTGGACTGGATGCGGTTAGCAACCAAGCTCCTGACGGCCCGGGCCCTGGCGGGCGGCGCGCCCGCCGGCCCACCTGGATCCGGCAGGCACAGGAGGGAGTGACGATGGCGACCCGCGCGAGCGGGCGGAGCCGGCAGGTCGACGCGATGGAAGCCGGCACGGCGCTGACCCACCGGCAGATCATGACGATCTTCGCCGGGCTGATGCTCGGGATGTTCCTCGCCGCGCTCGACCAGACGATCGTGGCCACCGCGATCCGGACGGTCGCGGACGACCTCAAGGGCCTCAGCCTGCAGGCCTGGGTGACCACGGCCTACCTCACCACCTCGACGGTCGCCACCCCGCTGTACGGGAAGCTGTCCGACCTGTACGGCCGCCGGCCGCTGTTCCTGCTGGCGATCTCGGTGTTCATCGTCGGCTCCGCGCTCTGCGGCACCGCCACGTCGATGTACCAGCTGGCCGCGTTCCGCGCCTTCCAGGGGCTCGGCGCCGGCGGTCTGTTCTCGCTCGCGCTGGCGATCATCGGCGACATCGTGTCGCCCCGGGATCGGGCCAAGTACCAGGGCTACTTCCTGGCCGTCTTCGGCACGTCCAGCGTGCTCGGCCCGGTGGTGGGCGGCACGCTGGCCGGGCAGGCGTCGATCCTCGGCTTCGCCGGCTGGCGCTGGATCTTCTACGTGAACGTGCCGATCGGCATCGTCGCGCTGGCCGTGGTGGCCCGGGTGCTGAACCTGCCGCACCACCGCCGCGAGCACCGCATCGACTACGCCGGGGCCGGCGCGCTGATCCTCGGCGTGGTGCCGCTGCTGATCATCGCCGAGCAGGGCCGCGAGTGGGGCTGGGGCTCCGGCCGGGCGCTGCTGTGCTACCTGGTCGGCGCGGTCGGGCTCGTCCTCTTCATCCTGGCCGAGCGGCGGATCGGGGACGACGCGCTGATCCCGCTGCGGTTCTTCCGGGTCCGCACGTTCAGCCTCGGCTCGGTCATCGGCGTGGTCATCGGTATGGCCATGTTCGGCGGGATCGTCGTACTGCCGCTCTACCTGCAGATCGTCAAGGGAGCCAGCCCGGTCCGGGCCGGCCTGCTGCTGCTGCCGGCCACCCTCGGGATCATGCTCGGCTCGCTGATCTCCGGGCAGCTCATCTCCCGCACCGGCCGGTACAAGATCTTCCCGGTGGTCGGCGCCTTGCTGATGGTGGTCGGCCTGCTGCTGCTGCACTCCGTGAAGGCCGATACGCCGCTGTGGCAGAGCAGCATGGCGATGGCGGTGTTCGGGCTGGGCCTCGGCGGCAACCTGCAGCCGTTGATCCTCGCCGTGCAGAACGCGATGCCGCCACAGGACATCGGCGTGGCCACGTCATCGGTCACGTTCTTCCGGCAGATGGGCGGCACGATCGGCACCGCGATCTTCCTGTCGATCCTGTTCTCCACGCTCACCGGCAACATCGGCACGGCGTTCCGGGATGCCTCGGCGACGCCGGCGTTCCAGGCCGCGCTGCACGACCCTGCCGTGCTCGCCAACCCGGACAACGCGGCCGTGCTCCGCACGATCGGCGCCGGCGGGGCCGGCGGCAGCGCGCTGACCGACTCCTCGTTCATCCAGCGGATCGACCCCCGGCTGGCCCAGCCGTTCCTGGTCGGCTTCTCCGAGTCGATGGACCTGGTGTTCCTCGTCGCCGCGGTCGTCGCGCTGGTCGGGCTGATACTGAACCTGACGTTGCCGGAGTTGCCGCTGTCCCGGCAGTCCGGCCTGCAGCGGATAGCGGCCGAGGCGCAGGCCAAGGCGGCCACCGGCCAGGCCGCGGCCGCGGCGGTGCCGGCGACCGTGTCGGCCGGCGGGGAGACGGCGAACCTGGCCGCGGCGGACGACACTGCCCGATCGGACGGCCATGCCGACGGCCGCGCCGGCGACCCGGCCGGCGGGCCGGCCGACGGGCTGGCCAACGGCCGGGCCGAGGCGCTCGCCAGCGGCCAGGGCGACGGCCTCGCGAACGGTCAGGGCGACGGGCTCGCGAACGGACGGGGCGACGGGCTCGCCAGCGGCCAGGGCGACGGGCTCGCGAATAAGGGCGATGGGCTCGCCGGCGGCCAGGGCGACGGGCTCGCGAACCAGGGCGATGGGCTCGCGAACGGTCGGGGCGACGGGCTCGCGAGCGGCCAGGGCGATGGGGCCGCCGGCGGCCCGGTTGACGGGCTCGCGAGCCAGGGCGATGAGCTCGCGAACGGTCAGGGCGACGGCCGGGTGAGCGACCAGGCGGTCGGTGATCCGGAGGCCGGCGGCCCGTAGCGGGCGGCGGCCGGCCTGGAGCCCAGCAAGCTCATCGGCCTGGTCGGCCTGGAGGCTGGCTGGCCTCGGGTCCGGCCGGCCTGGCGGGCCCGCGTCAGTCGGGCGCCGACGCGGGGAAGTGCTGGGCGCGGCTGGCGATGCCGTGCTGGCGCGGTGGGCGCCCGCCGGGGCGGGCCATGTGCGGGGCGGTGCGGGCGCCGGACACGGCGGCCTGCGGGGCGCCGACGGCGACCACGCTGCGGGTGGACAGCCCGGCCAGGTAGAACGCCTCCGGCCGGCTGATCCGGCCGACGATCACCACGACGTCGAACGACGCGCGCGGCAGCCGGCGGACGAACGCCTGCCCGGTGGTGGTCGCGGCCAGCCGGCAGCGGCGGCGCAGCGCCTCGTCGATGTTGGCCCGCGCGGTCAGGATGTCCTCACGGGCGTCGCTGATCGCGCGCAGCCGGCCGCTGAACGAGTTGGTGTTGGTCTCCGGGATCGGCGCCGGCGCCGCCGGCCGGGACTCCGCCTCGGCGAGCTTGGCCAGCTCCAGCTCGATCTTGTCGCGCTGCGCCTTCACCGCGGCCTGCCGGGGCCGCAGCTTGTGCAGTTCGACGATCATCTCGTCGGCCTTGTCGTTGCGCAGCCGGGCGATCCGGTTGCGCGCCCGCGCCTTGTTCAGCCGCTCGGTCAGATCCCGGTGCAGCTCCTCGGTCTGGTTGTAGCGGAACACCGCCTCCTCGTGCCGGACGCGCAACTCGGACTCGTCCAGCGCGGCGTTCTGCTTGTCCAGCTCGGCGTTCAGGTCGGCGGAGATGAGGTCGGGGTCGACCAGCGGGCCGTACCGGTCCTCCAGCTGCGGCACCGCTATCGGGCCGAGCCGCTGGAACATCCCGGACCGGATGCCGCCGTCGGTCCGCAGCCGGTCGCAGAGCGCGTGCAGCGACCAGTCCACGGCGATCGCGTGCGGCGACGCCAGCAGCACGCTCGCGTCCTGGTCGAGCAGCCGCTCCAGCAGCTGCACCAGCATCGCGGTCGCGTTGCCGTCCGGCGGCGGCTGGACGAACGCCCAGCGGTGCCGCAGCGCGGTGCCGACCACGCTGGCCTGCCGGTCGTCCAGGCTCCAGTTGTCGGTGGAGTCCGCCTCCTGGGCGATCCGGTCCCGCAGCCGCCCACCGGGGGCGCCGAGGACCAGCGCGGCCTGCTCGAACTGGAACGGCCGGATCGGCGCGATCGCCCGCGGCTCCGGCACCAGCTCTATCAACTTGGCACGTAGTGAGCGCAACGGCTTGGCGGTGTCCACGTCCACCCAACCGGTGGCGCGCGGGCCGAGGTTCTCCGGCAGCGCGACCGTGCACACCCCGTCGGCGGCATCGGCCACCCAGCCGGACACCTGTTTTCCGTTGCTCTGCACCTCTACCGGCGCATCGGCGACGACGGCCCGGCGGGGTATCGCAAACTGGTACAGCCAGCGCTGCCCGGCCTGGCCCAGGTACGTCCCGTCCAGCGGGTACGGGCCGTCCCGGTCGGCACGGGACGCGACCGCGATCTCGGCGTCCACTTCGGCAACCATCTCGCGGACGAGGGCAATCTGTTCAGACGCTCGCACGGCGGCCTCCCAACGTCCCCCGCCCTACCAACTGTAACTGTATCAATACGGCACGCGACAGAGGTCAATCAGAAGTCCGTCAGGAGGGCAGCAACCGGTCAAGACCTTGTGTTCCGCGGTCGCCGGGGTGGGCCATCGCGTCGAGGGTGGCCGCCGGCGCGCCCGGGGCCGTCGATCCGGTCCAGCAGCCAGCGCGGCCCGACCCGGCCGACGCCGAGCGTGGCCAATCGCGCGATCAGCCCCCGGTCCGCGGTGACCGCCAGCACGCGCCGCCCGGCCGCGACCTCGGCGGCCGCCGCCGCCACGATCGCGTCGTCGCCGCTGCCGTCCGCCGCCAGCACCGTCACCGCCGCCCGCCCGCCCGCGTCCGTGCCGGCCGGGCCCGAGCCGGCCGCGTCCGTGCGGCCCGCGTCCGCGGTGCCGGCGTCCGCGGTGCCGGCGTCCGCGCCGGCCACGTCCGAGCCGGCCACGTCCGCGCCGCCCGCGTGCGTGCCGGCCGCGTCCGAGCCGGCCGCGTCCGAGCCGGCCGCCTGCGTGCCGGCCGCGTGCGTGCCGGCCGCGTCCGAGCCGGGCGGGGCGGGGGTCACGGGGTCGGCGGCGACAACCCGGGCCACGCCCTCCACCACCAGCAGCACCCGCGGCAGCACGACATCCACCTCGGCGGACGCCCCGGTGGTGGACGCCCCGGGGGCGGGCGGGAGGGCGGCGGCCGGGATGCCGGCGGTGAGCGGCGGGAGCGCGTCGCGGAGGCGGCGGGCTGCGCCGGCGCGGTCGCGCCACCAGCCGTCGCCGCCGCCGCGGGCGCCGACCACGTTGGCCGCGTCGATCAGCACGGTCAGCGGTGCCGGCGCGGACCGCAGCCGGGGCCAGGTGGCGGCGAAGCCGGGGTGCAGCGGCAGCGCGTCCACGTCGCCGACCGGAACCCAGCGGACCTGCGTGCTCTCCGCGGTGGTCGGCCGCGGGTCCAGCGGGCCGGCCGGCTCGGCCAGCACGCTGGTGTACGCCCAGCCGCCGTGGTCGTCCACGATCAGCCCGTACGGCCGGACGTCGGCCGCCGCCACGCCGGCCTCCTCGCCGGCCTCGCGGAGCGCCGCGCGCACCGGCGACTCGTGGCTGTCCCGGGCGCCGCCGGGCAGGCCCCAGGTGTCGCCCTCGTGACTCCACGGCGCCCGGTGCTGCAGCACGACCCGGCCGGGCGGCGCGGCCCGGCCGGGCGGCGCGGCCCGGTCCCAGATCAGCAGCCCGGCCGCGCCGAACCTGCCCCAATGCCGGTGACCCTGACCACACTCGACCCACCCGTCACCGTCGGCCCGCACAGCCCTAACTAGTACCTGGTCGGCGTCACCGCCGGCACGGCGGCGCGCCCGGAAGCGGCGCCGGCACCGACCGCCCGGCGAACTGGACTCGGCCCGGATACCGATGCGGCCTACCATGTATCGGGTCGCCGGCCGGGAAGGGCCGTGGCCGGCGCCAGCCGGCAGGGCCGCCAGCCCTCGATGCGTTCACGCCGCCACTGGAGTCGCGCGCGGGGGATACCTGTGCGCGGCACCGGCCCGGACGGTCGCGGCATCGGGGCCGCGGCCAGCCCCGCGGGGCAGAAAGGAGCTGCGGTGCCCGACCGACGCGCCCAGCGACCGGTGCTCACCGGTGACGTCGAGGCGCTGGCCAGCGCCGTCGCCGGCGGCGAGCCGTCCGCCCGGCTGGAGCTGGCGCACGCCACCGCCTGCGCGCTGGTGGACGCCGGGCGCTCCGAGGACGGCGCCGACCCGGATCTGCTGGTGCGGCTGGCCGAGACCGTCGGCCTGGACACGCTGTCCGCGCTCTGGCGCGACGCCGCCGCCGACTCGCTGCCGGGCGCGATGTGGGCGCTGTACCTGCTGCGTACCTGGTGCCAGCAGCAGGGCCCCGCGGTGGCCAGGCTGTACCGGGCCGGCCGCGGCCTGGCGCCGGTGGACGAGGTCGTCGCCGGGGTGGCCGACGACGCCGACCCGGACGCCGTCGCCGCGACCGCCGACGCGGTGCTCTCCGGGGCGTACCGCGGCGACTTCGCGGTCGCGCTGGAACGGGCCGCCGCGTTCTTCCGCGTCGTCGGGGTGGGCCGCCTCGAGCTGGTCACGGACGGCCCGGACCGCGCGCTCGACCTGGAGATGGCCGAACGCAACCGCCGCACCGCCGACGCGCTCGAACGCGCCGCCGCCTCCTGGCGGGACGGCACGCTGAACTGATCCACCCGATCAGGTGGCGGGCGGCGCCGGCAGCGGGTAGGCACAGGGCGTGGCAGACATCCGGGTGGGCACCGCCTCGTGGACGGACAAGACCCTGCTGGCCTCCGGCTGGTACCCGGACGACGTGAAGTCGGCGGAGGAGCGGCTGGGCTACTACGCCAAGCAGTTCCCGCTGGTGGAGGTCGACTCGACGTACTACACACCGCCGAACGAGCGGAACAGCGACCTCTGGGTGGCCCGCACGCCGGCCAATTTCACCTTCAACATCAAGGCTTTCTCGCTGCTCACCCACCACCCGACCAAGCCGTCCGCGCTGTACAAGGACCTGCGCCCCGAAGGCGTGACGAAGAACCTGTACCTGAAGGACGTGGACGAACCCACGGCCGACGCCGTCTGGGAACGGTTCCTGGCCGCGCTGGAACCGCTGCACGCCGCCGGCAAGCTCGGCGCCGTGCTGTTCCAGTTCCCGCAGTGGTTCCCGATCGGCCGGACGAACAAGCACTACATCCTGGAATGCAAACGCCGCTGCGAGCCGTACCGCATCTGCGTGGAATTCCGGAACAAGACCTGGCTCAGCGACGACAACCAGGCCGAAACCCTCGACTTCCTCACCTCGTACGGGCTGCCCTACGTCTGCGTCGACATGCCCCAGGGCCACGCCAGCTCGGTCCCGCCGATCGTCGCCGCCACGGCGGACCTGGCTGTGGTCCGCTTCCACGGGCACAGTGAGAAATGGACCAGCCGCGACATCTACGAGCGCTTCGGCTACCGCTACTCGAAAGAGGAACTGGAATCCTGGGCGCCCAAGATCAGTGACCTGGCCAACCAGGCCAAGGAGACCCACGTTCTGATGAACAACTGCTACGCCGACTACGCCCAGACCAACGCCGGGCAGCTGATCGACCTGCTGACCAGCATCGACGCCCTCAAGAACTAGCTCAACTTCTCCGCCCGCGCCGCGCGGAACACTCCTGGTCGCGATGGCTCCCGGGCAGCGGCTCGCGCGGCCGGGTCCGCGTGATCAGCCGGGCGGGTTGATCTCCTTGTCCACGAGCCGGGCCACCTCCGCCATCTCGGCCGCGGTGAGCGGGCCCAGCGGGGGCCAGGTGTCGGGGTGATCGATCCGTCCCACGTGGACCATGGCCGCCTTGAACGCACCGATCGCGCCGGCGGTGACGCCGATCCGGCCGCGGTCGGGGATCTCGACGATGCGGAACAGCCGGCTCAGCCGGCGCTGCTCGTCGGCGGCACGCCGGGCGTCGCCGGCCCGCGCCGCCTCGTACAGCCGGACGTAGCCGGCCGGGTCGACGTTGCCCAGCCCGGGCACCACGCCGGCGGCACCGGCCGCCACGGCCGTGGCGGCCAGCGTCTCCGACCCGGTGAAGATCGGGAACCCCAGGTCGCGGGTGTGGTCCAGGGTCCACAGCAGGCCGCCCAGGTCACCGCTGGAGTCCTTGGCGGCGGCGATGTCGCCGGAACGGGCGAGCGCGATCATGGTGTCCGGCTCGATCCGGACGTGTGTTGCCGGCGGGATGTCGTAGGCGACGATCGGCAGGTCGAGCCGGCGGTGCAGTTCGGCGAAGTGGGCCAGGATCTCCCGCTGGCCGGGGCTGACGTAGAACGGCGCGGTGGCCACCAGCGCGGCGGCGCCGTGATCGCGGGCCGGCCGCGCCCGCTCGATCACCCGCCGGGTGCCGGTGTCGATCACGCCGAACAGCACCGGCACCCGCCCGCCGGCCGCCTCGACCGCCACGTCCAGCGCGGCCAGCCGGGTCGCGTCGTCCAGCAGCGCCGCCTCGCCGGTGGAGCCGCCGACGAACAGACCGCCGACGCCCGCGTCGATCAGGCCGCGGCACAGCCGCGCCAGCGAGGCACGGTCCAGGCCGCCGTCGGGTCGCCGCGGGGTGAGGACCGGCGGGATGATCCCGGACAGCCCGGGGGTCGTCGCCGTCATGCGTTGGCCTTCCGGGTCGGTGCGGCGGTGGCTGCCGCGTCGTCCCCGGTGACCGCCGGGACCGGCTCGGCCCCGAGTGGACGGCCGCGACCGTCCACTTCGGACGGATCGGACGCGCCGGCGGCCGGGTCGTCCACGTGGTACCCGGCGAGGGTGGCCAGCCGGCGGGGGACATCGAACGCTACCAGCGCGGCCGTGACCACCGCGAGCGTGCACGCCAGCAGGGCGAGCGCCTCGCCGAGCCCGAGCGAGCTGGCGATCCGGGCCCCGGCCAGCGGCGCGACCGCACCGCCGAGCGCGCCGACGTTGTAGGTGAAACCGAGCCCGGCGGCCCGCGTCCGCACCGGGTAGTGGTCGCCGATGAACTTCGGCAGCAGCCCCGAGCTGCCCTGCCCGGTGGCCTGCAGCACGAACAGCAGCAGCCACATGAAGATGACGCTGTCGCCGCTGAGCGCGAAGACCGGGAACACCAGCAGCGCCGCGAGCAGCAGCCCGGTCACGTACGTGACCCGGGTGCCGAACCGGTCACCGAGCACGCCGGCCAGGCAGGACCCGGCCGCGTAGCCGAGGCCGGCCCAGGTCAGCGCGTTCGCGACCTGCCCGGCGTTGTAGTGCAGCTCGGTCTTCAGGTAGGTCGGCAGCAGCGACTGGATCGGCCAGGACGCGAGGAACGCCGCGAACACGACCGCCATCAGCCCGACGACCATCGGCCAGCCGCGGCCGGCCAGCTGTGCGGCGTACGTGACGAAGCCGGCCACGACGACCGCGATCAGCGCCGGGTACCAGGGCCCGGCGTGGCCGCTGAAGATCAGCACCAGCGACACCGCGAGGACCAGCGCGATCAGCGCGTTTCGCGGCGCCCGCGAGCCGGTGAGCAGGGCGCCGGCACTGGTCGGTCCGGAGCGGTCGGGCCGCGCCTGGTCCCGGCGCCAGTCCTCGGCCTCCGGCAGCGTGCGCCGCAGCACCAGCGCGAACGCCGCCGGGACGACGCCGAGGAAGAACAGCCAGCGCCACGAGGAGTGCGGGACGATCACCGCGTACGCGCGGGCGGCCAGGATGGACCCGATCGGGTAGGCCGACAGCAGCATCCCGGTGGCCCGGTTCCGCAGCGCCGGCGGCCAGCTCTCCATCACGAACGTGGCGCTCGACCCGTACTCACCGGCCATGCCGAGCCCGACCACGGCCCGGAACGCGAACAGCGACCAGTAGTTCCAGGACAGCCCGCAGAGCAGGCTGCCGCCGGCGAACAGCAGGATCGAGGCCACCATCGCCGGCTTCCGGCCGAACCGGTCACCGAGCGCGCCCAGCGCCAGGCCGCCGAACCAGCGGGACACGAACGCCGCACTGACCAGCGTCGCCGACACCGCGAGGCTGAGGTGGAACTCCTTGCCGACCTCGGTGAGCACGAGCGTGATCAGGACGAAGTCGAACCCGTCGAGGAGGTAGCCGAACCAGGCGCCGGCGAACGCGCGCCGCTGCTGGGGGGTCAGGTCCCGGAGGGTGGCTGAGGGTGCGGTCATCATCGACGCCTCCTTTGTAGGACGTCCTACGTCCTACGATGGCAGAGACGGTACGACCCGAACCGGGGAGAGGCAAGCCGTGACAAGGGCTCGATCCGAGCAAACCCCCAGCGCACCGGGGGTACGGCGCAGCCGCAGCGCCGAGCTCGCGCAGGCTGTGGTGGCCCTGATCACCGACCGCGATCTCGCCCCGGGCAGCCCGCTGCCCACCGAGGCGCAGCTCACGGCGGACCTGCGGACCAGCCGCGGCCCGCTGCGGGAGGCACTCAAGGCGTTGCAGGCGCTGGGCATCGTGGAGGTCCGGCACGGTTACGGGACGTTCGTCGGGCCGGCGACCGCCGACGCGATGCTGCCGTGGCTGAGCTTCCGGGCCCGCAGCCGGTCAGCGCTGGCGGACCTGCTCGACGTGCGCGAGCTGCTGGAGATCGGGCTGACCCGGCGGCTGGCCCGGTCCGGGGTGCCGGCGCCGGTGCTCGACGAGCTGCGCGGCTGCGTGGCCACGATGGGGCTCGGCGGCCAACGCGCGGCCCGCGCGGACCAGCGCTTCCACGAGATCATCTGCGAGGCCGCCGGCAACGAGCTGGCGAAGGACCTGGTGCGGATCTTCTGGCAGGCCTACGTCGACGCCGAGCAGGAGGTCGGCGTGCCGCGGTCGAACCCCGCCGAACTGGCCGAGCGGCACGACCGGATCGTCGTCGCCCTCGTCCAGGGTGACGATTCCGGGGTGGCCGACACCGTCCGCCGGCATTTCGACGAGGTGCGGGGCAGGCTGGCCCCCGAGCGCTGACCCGGGTCGGCCGGCGCCGGCGGGTCGGCAGCGCCGCGCGGCGCCCTCCACCAGCGCGGCCCATCGTCGGACCCGGCGGACGTCGAGGACGTTTGCCTCCTGTCGGCCGCAAAGACCGGTAGTAAGCGACCAGTAAGGCCTGCCGGTGACAATCGGCCCGCCAGCGACACAACCACGACCGGCGGTGGGTCGGTGAGTCGGTTTCAGTACGCGGTTCTGGGCCCGCTGCGGGTGGGTGGCGGCGGGGGCCCGTTCGTGCTCAGCGGCAAGCAGCAGGCGGTGCTCGGCACCCTGCTGCTCGACGCCAATGCCACGGTCCAGGTCGACCGGCTGGTGTCCGCGGTCTGGGACACGCCGCCGCCGTCGGCGACCGCGAACGTCCAGACCTACGTGTCGGGGCTGCGCCGGATGCTGGACCAGGCGGTGCCCGCCGGGGGTGACCGGCTCCGCACCGAGGCGCACGGGTACCGGATCGAGGCCGGCCCGGGCGAGCTGGACCTGCTCAACTTCGACCTGCTGGACGTGCAGGGCCGGCTGGCGCTGGACCAGGGCCGGCTGACCGAGGCGGCGGCGACGCTGGAGCGGGCGGTCGGGTTGTGGCGCGGCGATCCGCTGGAACGGGTGCCACTCAGCGCGGACGCGCAGGCTGCGCTGGCCGCGCTGCGGGAGCGACGGAGCGCGACGCGGTCGGCCTGGATCGACGCCCGGCTCGCCCTCGGCCACCACGACATACTGGTCGGCGAGCTGCGCCGGCTGGTCCAGAGCGACCCGCTCTGCGAGCGGGCCTGGGCCCAGCTCATGCTCGCGCTCTACCGGTCCGGACGCCGGACCGATGCGCTGGAGGCCTACAGCCGGGCGCGCGCCCACCTGGTCGGTGAACTCGGCGTGGAGCCGACCGGACAGCTGCGCAGCCTGCATATAGCGCTGCTGGCCAACGACCCGGCGCTCGACCTCCCGCTGCCGCGCCAGCCGCCGGCGGGGCGGCCGGTCGGGGTGGCCGGCCCTGGCCCGGCACCGATCGGCTGCCAACTCCCGCCGGATCTGGCCGACTTCGTCGGCCGCGCGGGCACGGTCGCGGAGCTGGCCGGCACGCTGCGTGGCCCGCCGGGCGGCGACCTCGTGGCGCCGCGGGTGGTGGCGATCTTCGGCCGGGCCGGCGTGGGCAAGTCCGCGCTGGCCTGCCGGCTGGCCCACCTGGTACGGCCGGCCTTTCCCGACGGCCAGCTGTACGTCGAGCTGCCGCCGGACGGCCAGGCCGGCGACGCGCTCGGCGTCGTGCTGCTGACGCTCGGGGTCGCACCGACCGCCATTCCGGCGAGCATGGCCGGGCGCGGGGCCGTCTACCGGGCGCTGCTGGCCGACCGCCGCGTCCTGATCCTCGTGGACGGCGCGACGACCGAGTCGCAGGTGACCCCGCTGCTGCCGGGCACCGGCCGGTGCGCGCTGGTCGTCACCAGCCGGCGCCGGCTGACCGGGCTGACCCTGACCCGCCGGGTCGACCTCGACCCGCTGGACGAGGCGGCGGCGGTCGAGCTGCTCGGCCGGGTCGCCGGCCGGCGCCGGGTCACCGCCGACCCGGAGGCCGCCCGGTGTATCGCCGCCGGCTGTGGCCGGCTGCCGCTGGCCCTCCGGATCGCCGGGGCGCGGCTGGCGGCCCGGCCGGACTGGCCGCTGCGCGACCTCGCCGGCCGGCTCGGCGATCCGGGCTGCCGGCTGGGGGAGCTGGCGTTCGGCGAGCTGGCCGTCCGTCCCGGGCTGGCCGCCTGCGTGGACGCGTTGCCGGCGCCGGCCCGCCGCGCCCTGTGCCGGCTGAGCCTGCTGGACGCCCCGGCCGTGGGCAGGTGGGCGGTGGCGGCACTGCTCGACCGGCCGGAGGCGGCGGCGGACCGCGTCGTCGAGGCGCTGGTGGTCGCCAGCCTGCTGGTCCCGGCCGGCACCGACCTGGTCGGCCTGCCGCGCTACCGGCTGCCCGACCTGATCGG
>JBBWZH010000502.1:0-4698 GCA_039648995.1 Mycobacteriales bacterium | reverse complement strand
ACCTGATCGCACGGCTCGACGTCGGCCGGGTTGTGGGTGGTGAACACGACCGTGCTGCCGGCGTCGGCGAGGCGGCGCAACTGGGCGACGACCTCGGCCGCGGTGGCCGGGTCGAGACCCGACGTGGGCTCGTCCAGGAAGAACGCCCGGGGCCGGGTGAGCAGCTCGACCGCGATGCTGGCCCGCTTCCGCTCGCCGCCGGACAGCTGGCCCACCGGCGAGCCGGCGCGGTCGGTCAGCCCCAGCGTCCGCAGCGCGTCGGTGACCGCGGCGTCCACGTCGGCCGGTGTGGCGCCGGCCGGCAGCCGCAGCCGGGCGGCGTACCGCAGCGTCCGGGCCAGCGGCAGTTCGCGGTGGATGATGTCGTCCTGCGGTACGTAGCCGAGCGCCGACCGGTACGCGCCCGGGTCCGCGTACGGGTCGGCGCCGTCGTAGCGCAGCGTGCCGCCGGCGGCCGGCCGCACCCCCGCCAACGCGTCGAGCAGCGTGGTCTTGCCCGCTCCGCTGGCGCCGATCACCGCGACCAGCTCGCCGGGCCGCACGGTGAGCGACACGTCCTGCAGCGTGGCCCGGGCGCCGGCGTGCTGGGCCAGCCCGCGCGCGTCGATCCGGAGCCCGGCTGCCACGGCTCCATCTTCGACCACGCGCCGGATCGCGCCGGCGGCACCCCTCAGCCGGTGGGGTGCCAGGCAGGGCTGGACACGTCGCGCACCCGGGTGCTGGTGGCCACGTTCGCGAGTGGTTCCAGGCTGACCAGGCCGAGCCCGCCGGTGGTCGCGTCGTCGGACCAGACCGCCAGCGCGATCGTGTTCGGGCCCTGCGCCCGGAGGATGCCCTGCGGCAGGACGAACGTGTGCTGCGGCCCGACGTCGTTGATGTACTGGCCGAGGTTCCAGCCGTTGACGAAGACCAGCACGCGGTAGTGCCGGGCCGGGTCGTCGGTGAACCGCAACCCGACCGGCACGTCCTGGCCGGCCGGCAGGTTGAGCCGGACGCTGGTGCGGTACCAGGCGATGCCGGGCGCTGTCGCGGCGTGCGGCAGCGTCACGGCGGTCCAGGCGCGGTCCGGGTAGCCGGGCAGCGACCAGCCGGCGCGCTCGCCGAACAGGCCGCCGTTGTTCTGCGGGCCGCGCACCGGGTCGGCCAGCTGCTCGCCGCCGCGGGCGCCCTGGATCCGCCAGGAGATGGCGGCGTCCGAGCCGAGCAGGGTCGCCGCGAGCAGCCCGCGCGGTGCCTTCTGCGCGTCGTTGCTGCCGCCGTCCTCATTGTGGCCCATGTTCCGGACCAGCACCGACAGCACGTTGTCCGCGCCCGGCTTGAGCAGCCCGGGCGGGAACGTGAACGTCTGGCTGGAGTTCTGGTTGCCGCTGGCGGTGCCGGTGCGGACGGTACCCAGCGGGGTGCCGTTCAGCCAGACCTGCCACGCCCCGGCGCGGCCGGTGCCGGCGGTCAGGCTGATGCCCGTCTCCGCGCCGGTCGCGGTGAGGTGGCCGCGGTACCAGACGTCGCCGTAGTGGTAGCCGTAGTCGTCGGTGTACAGCACCGGCAGCGTGGCCGGGCGGGTCGGGTTGGCGGTCGTGGTGTGGTCGGCGACGGTCCAGCCCGAGTCGTCGAAGTCGGCCGCCGCCTCCGGGTTCTCCGGCGCGTACTTCCACTGCGTCAGCGCCGGCAGCGTCACCGGTCGCGGACCGTCCACTGTGGTCAGCGCGGACAGGCTGGCGGTGCGTGCGGGCAGCCGCAGCCGGCCGTTCCAGCTCAGCAGCAGCGCGCGCGGGTCGAACACCTCCAGCGGCCCGGCCTCGGTCGTGTCGCCGGTGAGCGCGAGGATCGGGCCCGCCCAGCGTGCCGACCGGACCAGGTACGTCCCCCGCACCAGCACCGGGCCGCGGTCGGTGTCGACCCGCCAGAACGTGGACGCGGTCGCGTCGTCGGCGAGCAGCAGCACCAGCGGCGGCCGCCCGCCCCCGCTGATCCGGACCCGCGCCAGCCCGCCGTGCACGTAGTTCAGCCGCAGATCGCCGCGCGCGCTGTCCCATGTGGACGCGACGGTGCCGGCCAGGACGTCCACCCGCGGCTGGCTGGCGTACCGCAGCACGGTCTCGCCGTCCTCGCCGGTGCGCCCGTGCAGCAGTGCCACGTCCACCGGACCGGCCTGCATGTGCGTGTAGATCTCGGACGTCGAGTAGACCAGCCGCTGCCGCTCCAGGTTGTAGCCGGCGGTCAGGATCTTGAAGTCGCGGCCGTTCACCCGCACCGGCACCGTGTAGGTCCCGTCCGAACCGTCCACAGTGAACTGCGTCGAGTCGTCGGTGGTCGCGGTGCCGGCGCCGGCGTGCCGGACGAAGTAGAACGTGGCGCCCGTGTCGGGGTTCCGCTTCACCCAGACCCGGATCGCCGGGTTGGTGCCGTCCTGCTGGCCGACGTCATCGGCCTTGCGCAGGTCGGTCACGGTCTGCACGAGGTAGCCGAGCTGCTTGAGCACCGGCACCTTCTCGGTCAGCTGCCGGGTCTCGGAGAACGCGGCGCCGTAGTCGTACGAGGTGTAGACCACGTTCGGGTCGGCCTGCCAGCCCCAGTTGGTGCCGCCGTAGGTCATGTAGAAGTTCTGCGCGGTGAACTGGTTCTCGATGTTGTTGGCGTAGAACAGCCGCTCGAACGTCGGCCCGGTCAGCTGCCGGCAGCGGTCGTAGCCCGGGCCGCCCCACGGGTCGAACGCGCCGCCCTGGAACTCGGCGAAGAAGAACGGCCGGTCGCCGACGCCGGGGCGCGGCGGGGTGAACGTCGTGCCGTCGCGCAGGAACCGGTAGTCGGTCACGCCCGGCACCGAGCCGCGGGTGCAGTCGAAGCCGGCGGGATAGGTGTCGGTGGCGTAGACGTCCGGCGCGCCCGGGCCGGCCGACCAGCGCAGGTTCCGGCCCTTGTCGTTGTGGTAGAGCGGCACCGTGATGCCGTCGGCCCGGGCTGCCGCCTTCAGCTCCTCCATGTACGCCGAGTCGCTGCCGTCGTACTCGTTTTCGATCTGGTAGAGGATCACCGTGCCGCGGCCGTCGGTGAACTGGTGCCTGGCGATGATCGCGTTCACCGCGGCGTACCACTGCTCCCAGGCGGCCTGGTAGCTGTCCGCGCTGCTGCGCGCCCGACCGGCCACTGTGGACAGCCAGGCCGGGTAGCCGCCGGAGTCGAGTTCGGCGTTCAGGTACGGCCCGGGCCGGGCCAACACGTACAGGCCGACGTCGGCGGCGATGTCGAGCAGCCGGTCGAGGTCGCGCACGCCGGTGAAGTCGTACACGCCCGGCGCGGGGGAGTGGTAGGCCCAGCTGATGTAGAGCGAGACCGCGTTGAAGCCGGTCGCCTTGAGCTTCTCCAACTGGTCGCGCCAGAGGTCCGGGCTGGGCAGCCGGTAGTAGTGGAACTCGGCCGACCAGATCCACACCCGCTGGCCGTCGAGCATGAACGAGTAGCGGTCGTAGCTGACCGTGTGGGTGTCCGCCGCGGGCCGGCCGGCGGGCGCCGGCACCCCGACGGGAACCGCGCCAGCCGGGGCCGCCCAGCCGAGCAGCAGCACCACCAGGAGGCCGACCGTCACCCAGTTGACCGGCTGACGCCGGTGCCGTCCGCGCATCCCGGACCTCCTCGCTGCTCGGCAGGAATCGCCCCACCGACCCGCGAACGTTCGAAACCCCCGCACGTACGCGGCCCAGGGGACGACCGACTCAACCTAGTTGTCGAACCGACATTCGACTAGTGGTCGAACAGTTCCGTCCACTATGGACAGCCAGGTGGACGGCCGGGCCGGTCAGCTCACCGCGCGGCCGGCCAGCCCAGATGGTGACGAAACCGTGCACGCGGGCTCGTTCTGGGCCGGCGCCGTGACGCGGCAACCGGCGTCCGCTCCCTCGTGCCGTGCGGCTGCGTCCGTCATCGCGCCGGGTCGCGTGAGACCGCCGGCCCCGGGCCGGCGTGTTCTACGCCTGTTCGCGGCTGGCGAAGTAGTCGCGCAGGTACGGATCCTGGATCCGCAGCCGCGGTACCGGCCGGGTCGGGCTGACCGCGAAGCCGGCCCGCCCGGCGAGGTAGTCACGCGACTCGTAGGCCAGCGACCGCAGCCGGCCGAGGTCGACGTCGACCAGTTCGCCACGCCACTTCCGGACGGTGCCGCCGACGATCACCGTGTCGATGTTGCGGGTATCGGCGCCCTGCACGATCGTGGCGACCGCGTTGTTCAGCGGCAGGTTGTTCACGTCCTCGGCCCGGATCGCGACGATGTCGGCCTGCTTGCCCGGGGTGAGGGTGCCGGTGACCGCGCCGAGGCCGACCGCGTCGGCGCCGCGGGCGGTGGCGAACTCCAGCACGTCGGCGTTGGAGATGAACGCGGGCGCGGCCGGGTCGCGCTGGTACCGCCGCTGGGTGGCCTGCATCCGCTGGGTCAGCAGCACGCAGCGCATCTGCGTGAACATGTCGTTGGACAGCGAGATCTCGACGTCCACGCTGAGGCTGGGGCGGATGCCGAAGTCCAGCGCCTTCTGCACCGGCGGCACCCCGTCGGCCAGGCCGAGTTGCTCGTCCGAGGTCGGAGCCAGCGTGATCTGGGTGCCGGCGTCGGCGATGAACCGCCAGGCCGGGTCGGACATGTCGGTGGCGTGCACCAGCGTGACGTCGGGGCCGAGCACGCCCTGGCCGCCGAGGTCCGCCACCTCG
>JBBWZH010000060.1:0-13606 GCA_039648995.1 Mycobacteriales bacterium | reverse complement strand
CAACCGGGTGCCGGCGGTGCTGGAGATCCCGGGCGCGAACGTGGACTGGTCGGCCAGCGAGGAGTCGGCCCGCTCGCACACCGCGATCGACCGGGACACCTACCGGATGGTCGGCCCGACCGACCGGTACGCCTCCGACGCGTTCCGGCTGGAGATCACGTACGTGCCGGCGTCCCGGCCGTCCAAGCTGCTGAACGCGATGTTCGGCGGCCTCGTCGGCGCGGTCTGGTCGCGGGCCAGCGGGCAGACCCGGCCGGCGGACGCGCTGACCGGCACCGACCCGGCCCGCACCGAACACGTGATGATGCGGGAACGGGTGCTGGTGCCGCGCGTCACCCAGTACACCGACACCCCGGTCGCCCAGCCCGCGCCGGCGGCGGTCGCCGCGAACACCGCCGTGGCCCCGGCCCCGGCCGCGCCGGCGGTGACCCAGGTCGCCCCGGCCGCGGACCCGGCCGCGCAGATCGCCGCCGACCCGACCCGCGTCGCGTTCGAGGTGACGCCGGAGAACGTGTTGCGCCGGCAGGTGCACGTGGCCTCGATCAACCACACCGCGATCCGGGAGCTGGCCGACCAGGCGCTGGAGTCGTTCACCCGGAACAACGACAACCTCGGCCAGCGCAGCCGCGGCACCGGCGGCACGGTGTCCCGGCTGCTGCGCGCGGACGGCGGCGGGCTGGCCGGGTTCCTGAACGCTGTTTCGTTCCCGCGGTTGACCCGGGCGTCGCGGTACGCGCTCGGCCCGGAGGGGTACGTGTCGCCGGCGCTGGTCCGCGAGGGCGGCGCGCTGACCGACACGGACGGCCGGGTCCGGATCCGGTACGCGTTCTACGACGGCCGGCCGCTGGACTGGGTGCCGTCGTACCTGTATTCGGAGACCTACCACTTCGACGAGTCGGAGGCGGTGGACAAGGCGGGCCGCAGCGTGGGCGGTGGGGTCTTCGGCGGGCCGATCATCCGGACCGGCGAACGCGATCCGGCACCCGACTCGGTGGCCGCGAACCGGTCGACGAACGCGTTCTTCTCCGGCAGCCTCGGCGGCGGGCACGAGATTTCCGAGGTGGCTGACAGCAAGCGGCTGCGCGGCACGTTCCGCAACCGGGAGACGGAGTATCTGCGGGTCCGCGCCGGCATCATGGTCGAGCTGGAGATCGACGCGCACGACCAGCGCGCGATCGTCGGGATGCCGCGGTGGGCGCAGCGGATCCCGTACGTCGGCGGGCTGGCCCGGTACGCCGACGGTGGCACCACCCGGCTGATGTTCCGCATCGACGACGCCGCCGAGCTGCTGGTCGACCCGGAGACCGCCCGCGAGCGCGGCATCCAGCACGAGCTGGGCCACCCGGTGCCGGCCGGCCGGCACTTCCCGGCGGACAACGAGGCCGCCCCCACCGCGACGCCGGCCCAGGCCGCGCGGGTCCGCCGGGACCGGCTGGCGCAGGCGTACGCGCTGCCGTCGCTGCTGGCGCCGACGCCCTACCCGGGCGGCCCGCCCACGCCGGCCCAGCCCGGCGGCACCACCGGCCTGTACACGCTCACCATCGGCGGGCTCGACCCGGTCACCCGTACGGTCACCTACGGCGGCCAGCAGTACGACGTCGCCGGGTTCGCCGCGCTGGTCCGCAGCCTGCCGGACTGGCACGGCCGGTCGCTGGTGCTGGCCGCCGGCGGCGCCGCACAGCCACACCCGGACGGCGCCGGGCACACCTCGTTCGCGGCGGAGCTCAGCACCGCGCTGAACGTGGACGTGCTCGCCACCCCGGACGACGTCTACCAGGACGCGCACGGCCGGGTACGGGCCGCCCGGTTCGCGCTCGGCGCCGACGGCCGGCCGGTGCCGGGTGGGTTCCGGCCCGGCAACTGGGTGCTGCACCACCCCGCCGTGCCGAACCAACCCGCCGCGCCGCCGACCGTGCACGGCGAGGACCTGATCGACGTGGCCCGCACCGAGCTGCCGGCGGCCAGCCGGATCGAGCCGCGGCCGGCGCCGCCGGCCGTGTTCGCGCCGGCCCAGGAGGTCGGGTGGGCCGGCTCGACCGTCCCGGTGGACGAGCTGGGCGGCCGGCTGGCCGATGCCGTCGACCTCGGCAACGGCCTGGCCGCGACCCGGCACGGCACCGGTGCGGTGGTGATCGGCCGGGCCGGCGTGGCGCCGCCGGCGGCGGTGCCCGGCCTGGTGCCGGCGCCCGGCTCGACCACGGTCGTCGTGACCGACCCGGCCGTCCGGGCGGACGCGCTGCTGCTGAGCCTGGCGCGGCTGCTGCCGGTGCTGCCGGCCGGCCAGCGCGACCTGCGGCTGGTGCTGCCGGGCGGCGCCGCGACCGGGGCCGCCAACTCGTTCGCCCAGCATGCCGCCGGCCGGCTGCTGGTCGACGTGGTCGCGCACGACGGCAACGACCCGCGGACCGGGCAGTGGACCCGGTTCCGGCGCAATGCCGCGCCGGTGCCGGTCGGCAACCAGATCGCCGCCGCCCCGGCGACCCCCCAGCCCGGCCTGCCACCCGGCCCGCCGCCCGGCCTGCCACCCGGCCCGGGGTCGCTCGGCGGTGGGCGGGGCTGGTTCTTCGGCTCGCGCACCGGCGACCCGGCCCTGGTCGCCGCGGCCCGGGCCGCGCTGCCGCAGTTCCCCGGCGCGTACGTGGCCGCCGCCCACACCACCGCCGACGGCCAGCGGATCGTGCTCGGCGACGGCCGGCAGCTGACCCCGGAGCAGTTCGTCACCGAACTGGCCGGCAGCACCGACTACGTCGCCGGCACCCCGCTGGTGCTGGTGGCCTGCCAGGCCGGCGCCACGCCGGCCGGTGGCACCGCGTTCGCCGCCGCGGTCGGCCACGCGCTGCCCACCCCGGCGGACGTCTGGGCCGCCGACACCGACGTCTGGCAGACCAGCGACGGCCGGGTCATCGCCACCCCGACCGTGCTCGCCACCCCGACCGGGCCCGCCGCCGCCGGCGTCCAGTTGCGGCCGCGGTTCGGGCCGGACCGCCAGGGCACCGGCAACTGGCTGCGCTTCCCGGCCGCGACCGCCGCCGCCCCGCCGGCCCCGGTCGGCCCGGCGCCCGGCGGTCCGGGCCCGGTGCTGCCGGCCGTGGTCGGCGCGCCGACGTCGCACGGTGCCGACCTGGTCACCGCGCTCGCGCCGACCACCGTGCCGTCCCGCCAGCCGGGGCAGACCCCCGCGGACTTCCGCTGGGCCGTGCTCACCCAGGCGCAGCTGACCCAGATCCAGCAGGCCGCCGCCGGCCAACAGGTGCTGAACGCGGTGGCCGCGCTCATCACGCCGATCGCCGCCGCCCGGGCGGCGCTGCCCGGGTTCCCCAACGCCTACGTGGTCGCCGGGCACATGACCGGGGACGGCCAGCGGATGGTCACCGCGATCGGCCAGCTGACCCCGGCCCAGTTCGTCCAGCAGCTGGCCGGCAACACCGACTACGTCTCCGGAACGCCGCTGGTGCTGGTCGCGTGCCAGGCCGGCGCGGCCCCCGGCGACCCGCTGCTGGCGGCCGTCGCGCCGGCGTTCGCCGCCGAGGTCCGCCGGCTGCTGCCGGTGCCGGCGGACGTCTGGGCCGCCGACACCGACGTCTGGCAGACCCGGGACGGCCGGGTGCTGGCCACCCCGACCGACGTCACCGCCGCCGGCGGCGTCCGGCCCCGGTTCGGCCCCACCGGCCAGCCGACCGGCCGCTGGCTGCGCTTCCCGGCCCGGACCGTGCTGGCCGCGCCGGCCCCGGCCGGGCCCACGGTCGCGCCGGTGCCGCCGGCGCAGGTCGAGCCGGCCGCCGAGCAGTACGGGGCGGAGCTGGTCACAGTGCTCACCACCGAGGCGCCGCCGCGGGCGCGGCAGCCGGGGGTCAGCCGGCCGGCCGGCCGGGTGCCGCGGGACTACCGCTGGCGGCGGCCGCTGACCCCGGCCGAGCTGGCCGCGGTGCAGGCCGCGGGGATGCCCGGCGTAGCCGGCCAGCAGGCCCGGTTCGCCCAGGAGTACCAGCTGCGGGCGACAGCGGCGGCCACGGCCGCCGCGCAGCCGCCGGCCGACCCGCCAGCCGGCCTGATCCCGTCCACTGCCGGGCTGGACCCGACCACCACCGAGCGGGCGATGGGGGAGCGCGGCCGGCTGCGGCAGATCGGCCCGATCGCACTCGGCGGCCCGGCCGGCGACGCCGCGGTGGCGGCGCTGGCCCGCGACGCGGTGCCGGCCGCCCAGCCCGGCCGGCGGCAGCAGGTGCACGACGGTGTCAGCGCCGAGTTCCGCCGGCTGGGCACCGAGGTCGCCGGCCAGAGCCTGCTGCAGGACGGGCTGCGGTTCACCGTCACCGACGGCGGGCAGACCTTCGAGGCCCGGGTCTGGCTGCGGCTGCCGAACCCGGCCAACCCCGTGTTCCTGCCGACCGAGCAGGCTGAACGCGGCCAGGTGCGGCTGGGCGAGAAGCGCGGCACCGGCGCCGACCAGACGCACGAGCAGCTGTCCGGGCGGTCGTTCGACGTGGGCGTGGGCCGGTCCGGCGGGATCCAGCCGCAGACCGGGTTCGGCGCTCCCGGCACCGAGCGGCTGGTCAAGGTCGGCCCGGTCTTCGGCGCCTCGCTCACCGGCGCCAGCAAGGGCGGCTGGGGCACGTCCGACCTCGCGGTGATCTCCGCGATGAAGCAGCTGGACTTCGACGGCGCCTCGTCCTACTTCACCGTCGACGGGGCGGTGCTGCGGGTGGACCTGCAGGAGGTCGGCGTGGTTCCGGCGCCCGCCCCGGTGAGCCACCAGAGCCCGGCGCAGCAGCTGCGGCTCGACTTCCCGACCGAGACCACGCCGCCGGCCGGCCCGCCCGGGCCGGTGCACCGGCCGCTCGGCATCGACGGCCGGGACCACGTCGCCGCGACCCCCGGCACCCCGGCGCCGACGGCGGCCCAGGAGCGGGAGGCGGCGGCCGCGCTGAGCCGGATCTTCGCGGTGGCCGAGTCGGTCGGCGGGCTCGACGGCATCCGGCGGGCCGTGCTGGCCGCGGTGCCCGGCGCCGGCGCCGGGTTCCGCCGCGGCGTGCGTGACTTCCTGCGCGAGTCGACCGTGCTCAAGGCCTGGCAGCACGTCGCCGGCTCCGGGTTCCCGTCCAGCTGGCTGCCGCTCGGCGGCCGGCACGGCGACCGGGGCGCCGGGCTGCAGCTGACCGCGCGGCTGCGCTCGGTCCAGCGCGTCGACGAAGGCCCGACCCCGCCGGACCGGACCCTCAAGATCGAGTCCCGGCAGGGTGTGCAGGTCGGCACCGGCGAGAGCGGCGGCGGCTCGGCCGGGCTGGGCTTCTTCGGCCGCACCGGGCTGACGTTCGAAGACACCGACTTCGGCCACGGCTGGGAGCTCGGCAGCGTGGGCGGCCAGGTCGGCACGAGCACCGAGGCCGGTCGGTCACTGAACCAGGCCATCGGCGGCGGCGAGTGGCGTACGGCCAGCGTCACCGGCCCGACCCGGCTGTACCGCGCGATCATGCAGTTCGACGCCGACATCCTGTCCGACCTGCCGGGCGCCAGCCAGGTGGTGAGCGCGGACGGCGAGGTCTTCCTCCGGGTGCCGGAGCGGGAGGGTGACCGGTTCGAGGCGCTCATGCGGCACGTCACGGACCCGACCACGGTGGTGCCGGCCAACGACGTCGACCCGCCGGCCCCGGCCGGCCCGCCGCCGGCGCTGCGCCCGCCGGACGAGGTGGAGGCCGACGCCGGCATCGGCCTGGCCAGCATCGACCGGCTGGCCGGCGCCGAGCAGGTCGCGCCCCGGATCGAGCAGGCCATCCAGGATGCCGAGCAGGCCGTCGGGTTCGGCCTGGCCGACTGGACGCCGCGGCAGCGCCAGCAGCTGCGCCGCGAGCTGATGGCCACGTACAGCCCGGAGGCGATGAACTCCGGCTCGTCCCGGCTGGTCGGCCGGCGCGGGCTGCGGCAGCGGTACCGGCGGGTGACCAACGGCGGCACCGAGGTGATCACCATCCGGGTCCGGCCGCGGCGGCGCCCCGGCCCGGCGGCCACGGTGCAGGTGCCGCGGCAGGGCCGGGTGGCCAACGGCGGCACCAACGCGATCCCGACGTTCTTCGCCGACATCGGTGCCAGCGAGTCGCTGGCGGCCACCTTCAGCGGCTCCGGCTCCGGCGTGCTGAGCGCCCCGATCGGCCAGCGCACCGACCCGACGCCGGCCCAGAGCGGGGCCGCGCCGAACTCCGAGCTGCGCACGTTCGGGGCCGGCGGCGACCTGTACAGCTACAGCCGGTCCCAGACGGCGGGGGAGAGCACCGGCGTGTTCTCCTTCGGCGTGCGCGGCGCGCTGCCCGAGGGCGGCCCGCTGGTCACCTTCGACTACGACGTGAACTACGAGATCAGCGTCGACGTCGAGTACTTCCCCGGGATGCTCAGCCCGCGCTGGCTGAACCTGTGGGGCCGGCGGGCCGGGCGCTGGGCCGGCCAGCTCTGGCGGCCCCCGGCCGGCCCGCGGTTCGCCCCGCACACCGCCCGGGTGGACGTGCTGCGCAACCAGGCGCCGGCCGGCTCGATCCGGTACGTCCTGCCGGAGGCGGCCGCGCCGGTGACCGGTACCCCGGTCGCCGCCAACCTGGGCGCCTCCACCGTCGGCGGGCGCGGTTCGCAGGGCCGGCCGACCGACGTGGCCACCCCGGTCACATCCGACGACATCGTCTCCGATGTGCTCGGCTCGGACGACATCAACGACGCGGTCACCGGGATGCTGGAGGGCCTCGGCTACACCACGCATGAGCTCGGCGGCACCGTGGACGCCTTCACCTCGGCCGCGAACCTGCGCGCGCACCTGCTCCGGGACCCGACCGGGCCGCTGACCATGGAGCTGCCGCGCGGCGGCGCGGTCACCACCCGGCGCGGCATGGTGGTGCTGCGGCCCCGGCCGGTGAACGCGGCCCAGGGCACCCAGCAGGTGAACCTGTCCCGGCTGGACATCATCGAGTCGCAGCCCAAGATCGAGGGCACCGACCGGCGGGCGGGCGCGCACATCCTCGGCGGCCGCGGCGAGTTCGGCACCGAGGCGTTCGACCGCAGCCCGGACGGCAGCCAGGTGCTGGCCGTGCCGACGCTGACCGGCAAGCACGCGGTGTCCAAGTGGGCCGCGCAGAGCAAGGAGGCCGACACCGCGGTCACCGGCCGGTGGATCACCCGGCCGCTGGCGCCGTACGACGAGCACGCCGCGGACGTCATCTGGGACATCTCGGTGGTCTCGTGGAACGAGAACCTGCTCTCCCCGGGCCGGGCCGCCGAGGTGCCGCCGCGCGAGGTCCGCACCGACGGCGGGCTGCGGTTCTACCGGCCGGCGCCGGCCGCTCCGGCGGGGCCACCGCCCGGGGTGCCGGCCGCGGTCACCGCGCGGCAGCTGCCGAAGCAGACCGTGAACGAGCGGATCGAGTTCCTCACCCCGGCCGAGGCGGCCGCGCTGCCCGCCGCGGTGGCCGCGCTGCCGGCCGCGGTCGCCGCGAACAGCGCCAACGTGCAGGGCGGGGTGCCGGTCAACCCGGTGCTGGCCGCGGTCCGCCGGCTGCTGCTGCGGCACAGCGCGGGGCTCACCACCAGGCGGTTCGAGCTGGTCAACGGCGCCGGCCAGGTGATCGCCCAGGGCGGCCTGCCGAAGCTGGAGGCGATGCTGTCGCAGGGCTCGCTGCTCGGCCACATCGACCTGATGCTCGGCAGCGGCCTGCTGCTGCGGCCGATGCGGTCCTGGCCGTTCTGGATCAGCCGGCCGCAGCTGCTGCTGCGGGCCAACCGGCCCGCCGGTGCCGGCGCCTACCAGTACGAGGCGTCCTACGACAACTACTCGATGGGCCGGTACTGGACGGACTACCAGAAGACCGAGGGCCGCGACGGCCAGGACCGGGAGGGCGCCAGCTCGCTCGGCGGCCGAGTCCTCGGCATCGTCCCCAATCCGACCGACGCGCCCGGCGCGCCGCCCCGGCAGCCCGGCGACACGGCCGACCACCACCGCGGCGACCCGGGCGAGGTGGTGCCGACCGGGCTCGGCATCCTCGGGGCGACCCGGACCACCACGGAGACCGACGAGTCCGCGGTCGGCACCAGCGCGGTCATGCGTGACACCTACCGGCACGTCGGCCCGGCGGACGCGTACGGCAGCAGCCAGCTGGAGCTGGAGATCACGTACCTGCCCGCGTCCCGGCCGTCCAAGTGGCTCAACTCGATCCTCGCCGGCATCCCGGCGGCGGTCTGGTCGTACGCCGGCAACCAGCGGCACCCGGACCAGCTGATCACCGCGCCGGCCGCGGACCGGGTCGAGCGGGTCTGGGTGAAGGAGCGGGTGATCGTCCCGCGCCGGGCCCAGTACACCGACACCCCGGGCGTCACCGCCGCCACGGTGACCCTGGCCCCGGCGCCGCCGCCGGTGGTCGTCGTCGCGGTCGCGAACCCCGCGGCGACGCTGCCCGCGACGATCACGGCGGAGGGCCGCGTCCACTTCCCGGTCAGCCAGGACGAGCTGCGGGAGCGCCGGATCCACCTCTACGACATCGACCACCAGGCCGTCCGGCAGCTGTCCGACCAGGCCCTCGGGCTGCTCACCGGTCGCACCCAGCCCGGCTCGAGCGCGCCGGCCCGGCTGCTGCAGGCGGACGGCTCCGGCCTTGCCGGGCTGCTCACCACGCTCTCCTACCCGCGGCTCACCCGGGGCGCCTACCAGGCGGTCGGCCCGGACGGCTACCAGACGCCGGACCTGCTGCGCGAGGGCGGCGCGGTCACCGACACGATCGGCAACGCCACCGTGCGGTACGCGTTCTACGACGCCCAGCCGCTCGACTTCATCCCGTCCTACATGTACTCCGAGGCCTACCACATCGAGGAGGAGGAGCAGCAGCAGAAGGGCGCCCGCTCGGTGGAGGCCAGCGTGTTCGGCGGCCCGCAGTTCACCAGCGGGGACGTCGACGCGCCGGGCAACTCGCCGGCCAACAACCAGACCTCGACGTATTTCTCCGGCGCGCTCAGCGGCTCGCACAGCTACGGCGAGATGGCCGACTACAAGCAGTGGCGCGGCGTGTTCCGCAACCGGCAGACCGACTACCTGCGCGCCCGGGCCGGCCTGATGGTCTCGATCGAGGTGGACGCCGCCAACCTGCGCGCGTTCATGCAGCTGCCGCAGTGGGCCGGCAACCGGCCGTTGATCCGGTACCTGCGCGGCGGCCGGGCCGAGGTCGTGTTCCGCGCGGACAACGCGGTCGAGCTGCTGGTCGACCCGCAGACCGCGGCCGGCCGCGGTCTGCGGCACGAGCAGGGCTACCCGACCGCGGCCGGCCGGCACTTCCCCGGCCCGGGCCAGACGGCCGGCGCGGCCGTCACGAACCTGACCGACGCGCAGGCGCTGCCCAACTTCCGGGCGCCGGCCCAGCCGGCGCCACCCGGCACACCGACCCCGCCGCCGGCGTTCCACGGCTGGTACACGGTCTCCGCCGGCGGGTTCGATCCGGTCACCCAGACGATCAACGTGGACGGCACCGACCTGACCGCGGCCGGGTTCGCCGCCCGGCTGCGGGCCGTCCCGGAGTGGGCCGCGCACCAGTACCCGGTGGTGCTGTCGTTCGGCGGGGCCGGGCACGTACCGGCCGGCGGCGCGGCCTTCGCCGCCGGTGTCGCCGCCGCGCTCGGTTCGGACGTGCTGGCCACCCCGGACGATGTCTGGCAGCTGCCGGACGGCCGGGTGCTGGCCGCGCGGTTCGCGCTCGGGGCCGGTGGCGCGCCGGTGCGCAACCAGTGGCGGCCGGGCAACTGGGTGCGGTACCCGGCCGCCGGCGGGCCGCCCGCCGTCTTCTCCGACGACCTGCACGAGGTGATCACCACCGAGCTGCCGGCGGGTACGCAGATCACCCCGCAGCCGCCGCTGCCGGCGACGTTCCCGCCGGTGGCGCCGGGCGGGTCGCTGAACCTGGCGCTGGCTCCGCCCCCGGTGGCCGCGCTGCCGGTCGGCGCGACGGTGCCGGTCGGTGCCGGGCTGGACGCGACCGCGGTCGGCACCGAGATCCACCTGCATCCGAGCGGGCCGCCGCTCGGCGCCGCCGGGATGGCCGCCGGCCACCCGGCCGAGCCGAACCGGGCCACCGTCGTGGTCGACCCCGCGGCCACCCCGGACCAGGTGCTGGTCGGGCTCGGCCGGGTGCTGGCCGCGCTGCCGGCCGCGCGACAGGGCAGCATCCGGCTGGTCATGCCCGGCGCCGGCACCGGCGGCCCGGCCGCGCTCGGCCAGCAGATCGCCGACCGGTACGGCATCGAGGTGCTCGCCCCGGACGGTCCGGTGCGGGTAGCCGGCGGCTCGTTCGTGCAGGTCCGCGCGAACCCGCTGGCCCAGTGGCAGCGGTTCAGCCGGTACGACCCGCCGCTGCCGTCCGGCGCCCTGGGCCCGAACGCGCCCGGGTGGCAGCCCGCCCTGCAGGGTGCGCTGACCGCGCTGCACGGCCCGGCCGGCCCGGCCGGGACGCCGGCCGGGACGGAGCTGGTCCGGGTACCGGCCGGCGTGCTGCTGACCCGGCCGGGCAACCCGGTGGGCCTCGGGCACCCGGTCGACCCCACCGCGGTCACCCTGCTGGCCGATCCGACGATCACCGACGCGGAGTTGGCCGGCTACCTGACCCCGGCGGTGGTGGCCCAGTACACCGCCGGCGGCACCGCGGTCGTGCTGGACCCGCGGCGGCCGGCAGCCGCTTTCGGCGCGGCGGCCGCGGCCGCGCTGGCGAACGCCACCACCCTGCCGGTGCTGCGGCGCCACCCGGTGCCGGCGTGGCCCGCGTTGAGCACCGGCCAGCTGCACCGGCCCGGCCCGGGAGTGGCGTCCGGCCGGCCGGTGCCGGCGCCGGTGGCCGTGCTCAGCCCGGCCCTCGGCCCGGCGGTGACGCCCGGGGTCTGGCCGCTGCTGGCCGCCGTGCCGGCGAACGCGCCGGCCGGCGCCGTGCCGGCCGGCACGGGGTGGGAGGTCGAGGTCACCCAGTCCGGGCTCTGGGTGCGGCCACCGAACCCGACCCAGGCCGAGTCGGATGCGGCGCACGCGGTGCCGGCCGATCCCAACCGGATGCGGGTGCTGGTGGAGTCGCCGGGCAACACGTCGGCGCCGGGCCCGGTCTGGAACGCCGTGACCGCGCTGGCCGGCAACCTGACCGTCGGCGGGGCCGCGGTCAACGGCGGCCAGGTGACCGTCGCCACCGAGCACGCGTCCACCCTGGCCCGGGACCGCGCCGACCAGCTCCGGGGCACCGGCGCGACGCTGACCGGCAGCTGGCAGGGCGGCGGCAACGCCGGCGTCCGGCGGCCGCTCGGCCACACCCGCGGGCTGTACATCGGGCCGGCCCAGGACTCGGCGCTGCTGGCGCAGGCCGCCGACGCGCTGCCGCGGTTCCCGCACGCGTACGTGGTCGCCGCGCACGCCACCGCCGACCGGCGGGCGATGGTCGGCGAGAACGGCCAGCCGCTGCCCATGGCGGACCTGGCCACGCAGCTGGCCGCCGACCCGGCCTACCAGGACGGCACCCCGATCGTGCTGGTGGTCTGCGGGGCCGCCGGGCCCGTCGAGGGCGGCCCGATCGGCCAGCAGCTGCGCAACGAGCTGGCCGCGCGCGGCATCCCGGCCGACGTCCTCGCCGCGACCACCGACGTCTGGCAGGCCGCCGACGGGACCGGCGTGGTCGCCGGCACCCAGACGTTCGACCCGTTCGGCCGGCCGGTGCTGAACCGGACCGGCCAGTGGCGGCTGTACGCCGGCACCCCGCAGGCCGGCGACCGGACCGTGTTCGACGCCGACCTGGTCACCGCGATCACCACGGAGGTGCCGCAGCGGCTGCGGCCACCGGCCGGAGTGCCGCCCCGGCCGCAGGGGCAGCTGCCGGCCAACTTCCGCTGGGCGGACGGTCCGGCCGACGGCCGGGCCGAGCCGGCCGAGAAGCCGGCCGACGGCCGGGCCGATCGGGCCGACCCGGCGGCGGCCGATCCGGCCGGCGGCCGGGCCGATCCGGCCGATCCGGTGGCCGATCCGGCCGATCCGGTGGCGGCCGATGCGGCCGATCCGGCGGGGATCGGGCCGGCCGTCCAGAGTGGACGGTGGTGGCCCGGGCGGGCGTCCACTGTGGATGGCGGGCTGGTCGGCTGGCTGGCCGCGCAGTACGACCAGCTGTCCGCGCCGGGCCGCCTGCTGGACCTGACCGAGGCGCACACGTACCTCTCACAGCTGGCCAGGTGGGGCAGCCGGCGCCGGCTGTGGACCACGCCGGTGCAGCAGCCCCCGCCCGCGCCGATGCTCTACCACGGCTGGATGTACGCGCCCGGCCCGCTCACACAGCAGGCGGCGCTGTCGCAGCAGGCCGGCCACCGGCTGGTCACGCCCGGCTTCCTGGTCGCGTCCGCCGACCCGGGCGCGGTGCCCCCGTGCCCGGTGCTGCTGGCAATCCACGGCAGCGCGCTGGACGTCTCCGAGCTGAACGGGATGCCGCGCGGCAGCGTGCTGCTGATCGCGCCGGGCACCGCGTACACGATCATCGGCATCGGTTGGGACCCGGCCCGGCCGGGCACGGTCCGGATCACGGCGACCGACTGATGCCCGGTTGACCGCCCAGGTTGAACTCAGCCCGGTACATCGCGCGTAGTGCCACGTAGATAAGCCCGCCCGAAGCCCCGTCTCGGCTGGCCGAGCGGGTCGGGAACCCGTCAGAATGACTGCCTGAACCGCGAAGGAGACATGCTGTGACCGCACCGGACGATCCCCGTACCGAGCGCAGGGAGGCATTCCATGCCCTGCTGCTCCGGCTGGCCGGCAAGGCCCCGGACGACTTGATCACGCAGAGTCGCGGTTGGGTTGCCGAGGGCCGGGAGGGCGAGGCCGCGCGGGCCGTCACGTTCGCGGTGCTGGCGCAGGGCATCCCGCTTATCGACGTTGACATCGCGCTGCTGGGCGAGTTGCTGGAGGCGGACGGGGCCGACTCGTCCGCGTTGACGCAGGTGCAGTTGGCGCAGTTCGACCCGGCCCCGCCGTTCGGCTTCGGCCCGACCCCGCCGGATGTGCAGCCGCCGGCCCGCCCGGACGACGCGCCCACCGACGAGATCGACCGCGCCGCCGTTGCCGCGGTCGCCGAGGAGACCGGCGTGCACGGCCTGTGGCGGGCCTGGCGGTACCCGGCGGACGAGTCCCCGTGGCCGCCGCCGCGCCGCGTGTACCTGGTCGAAGCCGACGAGGACGTCGACCTGATCGACATGGCCGCCCGGCTCGGCGGCCGGTTGGCCGCGGCCGGCGAGAGCGACCCGCAGGTGGAGACGTACCCGGTCGGCGCCGAACTGCCCACCTACCAGCGGCTGGCCCGCGCGTACGCCGGGCTGATCTGGGCCAGCACGCCGTCCCCGGACATCAAGGTGGCCGCGGTGTTCGACGAGGTCGACGCCGAGACCGGGCCCCGGTTCGCCGCCGAGCACCAGCGCATCGAGGACGAGGGTGAGGCCCGCCGGATGCTGGAGTACCTGAACGCCGGCGAGCCGCTGCTGGTCACCACCGCGCAGATGGACGATGTGGTCGACCGGTCCCGGCGGAACGTGGTACCGATGAACTTCCGCACCGACGGCACCTGGATCTGGACCGACACCA
>JBBWZH010000484.1:0-8184 GCA_039648995.1 Mycobacteriales bacterium | reverse complement strand
CGGGCTGCTGGCCCGGCCGGTGCGCGGGGTGACGGTCGGGCTGGTCACGGTCATCACGCTGGTCGCGTTCGAGGCGATGGCGGTGGCGACCGCGATGCCGACGGCGGTCCGGGCACTGCACGGGCTGGCCTTCTACGGGTGGGCGTTCACCGCGTTCCTGATCGCGAACGTGGTCGGCATGGTGGCCTCGGGCGGGCTGGCCGACCGGTACGGGCCGAAGCGCCCGCTGCTGGCCGGGCTGACCGTGTTCGGCGCCGGCATGCTGGTGGCCGGGGCGGCGCCGACGATGGCCGTGTTCGTGCTCGGCCGCGCCGTGCAGGGGTTCGGCTCGGGCCTGCAGATCGTCGCGGTGTACGTGGTGATCGGCGCGGTGTACGACGACGACCAGCGGCCACGGGTGATCGCCGCGCTCGCCGGCGCCTGGGTGCTGCCGGCGCTGGTCGGGCCGGTGGTCTCCGGGGCGCTGGCGCAGCACGTGAGCTGGCGGCTGGTCTTCCTCGGTCTGGTGCCGGTGCTCGCGGCCGGCGGCGCGCTGCTGGTGGCGGGGCTGCGCCAGCTCCCCAGCCGCGCCGTCCCCGATCGCGCGGGTTCGTGGCGGTGGGCGGCCGCGGTGGCGGCGGCGGCCGGCGTCGCCGCGGTGCAGGCCGCCGGGCAGCGCCCCGGCTGGCCGTCGCTGGTGCTGGCGGCCGCCGGGGTCGGGGCGCTGGCGGTCGGGCTGCGCCGGCTGCTGCCACCCGGGACGATCGCGCTGCGCACCGGCGTGCCGGCGGTGGTGGCGTTCCGCGGCGCGATGGCCGGCTCGCTGTTCGCGGTCGAGTCGCTGCTGCCGCTGACCCTCACGCTGGTGCACGGCTACTCGCCGACCGCGGCCGGGGCGCCGCTGGTGGTCGCCGCGGTCTCCTGGTCGGCGGTGTCGTGGTGGCTGGGCCGTCGGCCGGATCTGCCCCGGCACCTGCTGGTCCGGGTCGGCTTCGGGCTGATCGCGGTCGGCGCGGTCGGGATGGCGGTGGTCGCGCAGCCGTCCGCGCCCGGCTGGCTGGCGTACCCGGTCTGGGGCGTCGCCGGCTGCGGCGCCGGGATGGCGTGGGCGAGCCTCAGCGTCCTGCTGCTGCGGCTCAGCCCGCCCGAGCGGCACGGCACCGACTCGGCCTCGCTGCAGGTCTGCGACGCGGTCGGCAGCGCGCTGTGCATCGGCTTCGGCGGGGTGCTGGTGGCGGCGGCCGCGCGGGGCGCGCTGTCGCTGCCGTCCGCGCTGCTCACCGTCGACCTGCTGATGGCCGCGCTGGCCCTGGCCGGTGCCGGGCTCGCCGGCCGTGCCCGCGCCCCGGCCTGAGGGCCGCGCCCGGCCCCGTCCTGAGGGCCGCGCCCGGCCCCGCCTGACGGGCCGCGCCCCTGGCGCTTGGCCGCGGCCCGTCCGGCCCGGCCCCGGCCGGACGGGGCCGGGGGCCTTGGTGCCGGCCCGAGCCGCCCGTTCGGGCCAACCCGGCCGCCCGTCCGGCGGCGGATGCTGCGCGTGCAACTACTCTTGGCGGCGTGGCCTACCTCGACCATGCCGCGACGACGCCGATGCTGCCCCAGGCCGCGGAGGCGATGGTGGCCGCGTTCCGCGAGGTGGGCAACGCCTCGTCGCTGCACGCCGCCGGCCGCCGAGCCCGGCGCACCGTGGAGGAGTCGCGCGAGCGGCTGGCCGCCGCGGTCGGTGCCCGCCCGTCCGAGGTGGTGCTCACCGGTGGCGGCACGGAGAGCGACAACCTGGCCGTCAAGGGCATCTACTGGTCCCGCCGCGATGCCGACCCGCGGCGCCGCCGGGTGATCGCCAGCGCGGTCGAGCACCACGCCGTGCTCGATTCGGTGGAGTGGCTGCGCCAGCGCGAGGGCGCCGAGGTGACGCTGCTGCCCGTCGACGAGCACGGTCAAGCGTCTCCCGCCGATCTGGCCGACGCGCTCGCCGCCAACCCCGACGAGGTGGCGCTGGTCACCGTGATGTGGGCGAACAACGAGGTCGGCACGGTCCAGCCGATCCGGGAGCTGGCCGAGGTCGCGCACGAGTACGGGGTACCGATCCATACCGACGCGGTGCAGGCGGTCGGTTCGCTGCCGGTCGACTTCGCCGTCGCCGGGGTGGACGCGCTCACCTTGACCGGGCACAAGCTCGGCGGCCCGGTCGGCGTCGGCGCGCTGCTGCTCGGCCGGGACGTCGGCTGCTCTCCGCTGCTGCACGGCGGCGGCCTGGAGCGGGACATCCGCTCCGGCACCCTGGACACGCCCGCCGTGCTCGGCTTCTCGATCGCGACCGAGGTGGCCGCGGCCGGCCAGCCGGAGCGGTCGGTCCGGGTCGCCGCGCTGCGCGACGCGCTCGCCGCCGGCGTGCTGGCCCAGGTGCCGGACGCGGTGCTGAACGGCCACCCGACCGACCGGCTGCCCGGCAACGCGCACTTCTCCTTTCCCGGCTGCGAGGGCGACTCGCTGCTGATGCTGCTGGACGCGCGCGGCATCGAGTGCTCCACCGGCTCGGCCTGCTCGGCCGGCGTGGCCCGGCCCAGCCACGTACTGCTCGCGATGAGCCAGGACGAGGAGCGCGCCCGCGGCTCGCTGCGGTTCTCCCTCGGCCAGACGTCGACCATGGCCGACGTGACCGCGCTGCTGTCCGCGATCGGCCCCGCGGTCGAGCGCGCCCGCCGCGCCGGCATCACCGGAACACGCCGGTGAGGGTGCTCGCGGCGATGTCCGGCGGGGTCGACTCGGCGGTGGCCGCGGCCCGCGCGGTCGACGCCGGGCACGACGTGACCGGCGTGCACCTGGCGCTGGCCGAGGCGCCGGCGTCGCTGCGCACCGGCGCCCGCGGCTGCTGCACGATCGAGGACGCCCGGGACGCCCGGCGGGCCGCCGACGTGCTCGGCATCCCGTTCTACGTCTGGGATCTGGCCCAGCGGTTCCGGGCCGACGTGGTGGACGACTTCGTCGCCGAGTACGCCGCCGGCCGCACCCCCAACCCGTGCCTGCGCTGCAACGAGAAGATCAAGTTCACGGCCGTGCTGGACCGCGCGCTGGCGCTGGGCTTCGACGCGGTGGTCACCGGTCACCACGCCCGGCTCGCCGGCGGGGTGCTGCGCCGCTCGGTGGACGCCGGCAAGGACCAGTCCTACGTCCTGGCCGTGCTCACCCCCGACCAGTTGGCGCACGCGGTGTTCCCGCTGGGCGAGTCGACCAAGGTCGAGGTCCGCGCCGAGGCGGCCACCCGCGGGCTCGCTGTCGCCGACAAGCCCGACAGCCACGACGTCTGCTTCATCGCCGACGGCGACACCCAGGGGTTCCTCGCGCGGCGGCTCGGATCGCGGCCCGGCCCGCTGGTCGACGCGCTCACCGGTGAGCAGGTCGGCAGCCACGACGGCGCGTACGGCTTCACCGTCGGTCAGCGCCGCGGGCTGCGGATAGGCCGCCCCGCCGCCGACGGCCAGCCCCGGTACGTGCTGGACATCAGCCCGGTCAGCGGCACCGTCACGGTCGGCCCGGGCGAGCTGCTCGACGTCGCCGAGGTGGTCGGCGTCCGTCCGGTGTGGACGGTCGGGCGGCCGCCCGCGGCGACCTTCGAGTGCACCGCCCAGCTGCGGGCACATGGCGGCATCTCGCCGGCCATCGCCGAGGTGGACGGCGACCATGTCACGCTCGCACTGCACCGGCCGCAGCGCGGCGTCGCCGCCGGGCAGGCCGCAGTCCTGTACGCCGACGACGTGGTGCTCGGCTCGGCCACGATCAGCTCCACCGGTTCGGTCGGCTCCACCGGTTCGGTCGGCTCCGCCGGTTCGGTCGGCTCCGCCGGTTCGGCCGGCAAGGCCGGTTCGGCCGGCGACGCCGGCTTCGCCGGTTCCGGCGGTTCCGCGGGCAACGCTGGCGACGCGGGCATGCGCGGCGGTCTGGCCGGCGACGGCGGCTGAGAGGCGCGGATGGCATCGGCGCGGACAGCGACGTTCGCGGTGGCCGCGGTTCTGAGCCTCGCGGCCTGCACCGGTGGGGCGGCCGCACCGGCGGCGCCGGCCACGACCGCGGCCACGCGCTGGCCGGTCGAGATCGATTCGGCCGCGGTCGGGATGGCGATCAGCTCGCAAGGGCTGATCGTGGTGACGCCGGGGTTCTCCAAGTTCCCGCCGCAGGTCTACCGGTTCGGGCTCGACGGCACGGTGCGGGCCCGTCAGGGGGTCGCCGGCAACCCGAACGGGCTCGGCCTCGGTCCCGGGGAAGGCGTCTGGATCCCGGCCATCACGCATCCGGACATGGCCAGCGGCACCGGCCTCCAGGTGCTCGACCCGGGCAGCCTGGGCGTCAGGCGGGAGGTGCGGCTGCCGGCGACACCGATGGCGGTGGCGTTTGTCGGCAGCCAGGCGTGGGTGAGCACGGTGGCCGCCATCGAGGTGCTGGACGCGCGCACCCTGCGCACCGTGCGGACGGTCCCGCTGCAGGGCACGGTCTACAGCCTGGTAGCCGACCCGGCCGGCCGGGTCGTGGTGGCCGTACAGGCGGCCGCCGTCGTAGCGCTGGACGCCCGCACCGGCCACCTGCTGGCCCGGCTGCCGATCGCGGCGTCCGGCAGCATCACGGCCGTGTCGGCCGGTGGCGGGCTCTGGCTGGGCTGGCCGGACAACGGCGACTTCCGGCTGCGCCGCTACGATCTGCCGACGCTGCGGCCGGGCCCGGCCGGGCCGACGCTCGGGGTGCGGGGCGCGGCGCTGGCCGGCACGCCCGCCGCACTCTGGGTCGCCGACCACAGCGGCCGGCTGCTCTGCCTCGACCCGGCCTCCGGCGCGGTCCGCAGCACCCGCAGCGTGCCCAGCGACGCGGCGATCGCCGCCAACGACCGGTACGTCTTCGTCGGCGGCCTGCACCTCGTCAGCCGGGCCGACGCCGACTGCTGAGCCGCACCAGGCCGGCCGCCGCCCCACCCATCTACCGCCCCACCCCATCGGCTATCGGGTCCGCCGCACGGGCTGCCGGCCCGCAGCCGCCTGCCGGCCCCACTGCACTTCTGCTGCCCGCTGTCGCCGATGCCGGCCCGGCGGACCGGCCCCACGTGCCGGGCCCCGGCGGACTGGCCCGGCGGACCGGCCCGGCGTGCCGGCCCGCAGACCGGCCCGCGGACCGCCCGGCGGACCGGCCCGCGGAGCGGGAGGGCGGCGCCGCCGTGGGATGGCGCCCGGACGCGGTCAGCCGGAGCCGGTCGGAGCCGGTTGCCCGGCCATCCACGGGGTGCTGCCGATGCCGACGATGAGGCCCTCCGGGCTGAGCAACCGGGCGAGGACCTGGCCCCACGGCTCGGTGCGTACGTCGTGCAGCAGGCGGTAGCCCTGCTCGGCGAGTTCGGCGACCGCGGCCGGCAGGTCGTCCACATCGAACTCGAGGCTGGCCTGCGGCACCGGGACGTCGGCCGGCCAGTCGGCGGTGCCGAAGCAGGCCTGTGCCGCCTCGGTGAGCGGCCAGACGCCGAAGTGCTTGACGCCGTCGAGTTTCTCGGTGAAGACGTAGTCGCCCTCGCCGTCGAGGGGGAGGCCGAGCGTGTCGCGGTAGAGCCGCTGGCTGGCGGCCGGGTCCGCGCTGATCGGGCTGAAGCTGGAGACGAAAAGTACCTTCATGGCGCCGACGGTAGGCGGCCCGGACGGACCCGTCTTGTCCAGATCGGACGTCCCCGCACCGGCCCGCGTCCGATGTGGACGGACCTGCCGGCGCGCGGGCGATGCCGGGTCAGCGGAGCAGGGCGGCCGGGGTGTCGCCGGCCAGGCGGCGGCACTCGTGCGTGAGGTGGGCCTGGTCGGCGTAGCCGGCCGCCGTAGCGAGCCCGGCCAGGCCGTCGGGCGTCCGGCCGGCGCGGCCCAGGGCGAGGAACCGCTGCAGCCGCAGCACCCGGTCCAGCGTCTTCGGGCCGTAGCCGAAGGCGGCCAGGCAGCGGCGGTGCAGTTGCCGCTCGCTGAGCCCGATCGCGTCGGCCAGCCCGGCGACCGGCCGGGGCCGCGCCGCGCTCAACCCGCTGACCAGCGGGCCGGTCAGCGGGTCGACCGGCGGGGTAGCCGGCAGCCGGCGGCGGATCGCGGCCTGCAGCGTGCCGACGCGGGCGGCCCCGCCGCTGGTGGCCGCCAGTTCGTCGGCGAGCCGGTTGGCCGGCCCGACACCCCAGAGCTCGGCCAGCGGCACGGTCTCGTCCCGGATGGCGGTGGCGGGCACGCCGAGCAGCGCCGGCGCGGCGCCGGGCCGGAACCGGACCGCCGCGATCGACGTGCCGGGCGGCATCGGCACCAGCCGGGAGCCGGTGTCCGGCCCCGCCACCACCAGCCGGCCGGCGAACCAGATGATGTCGATGCAGGCGTCCGGCAGCACATGTGCGGTGGCCGGCGCGCGCTCGATCACCGATGTCCAGACACACTGCAGGTGCCCGGTCAGATCCGGGTCCGGCGCCAGCTCCCGGTACCGCGACGTCACACCGCCAGTCTGCCCGAGACTGGCGACCCATATCTATGGGTGGTCGTGTACAGTCACCCACATGAAGACCACCATCGACATCAACGACAGCTTGTTCGCCGAGGTGAAGGACTTGGCACTGCGGGAGAACGTCACGATCAGGGAGTTGGTCGAAACCGGGCTGCGCATGGCGTTGGAACAGCGGCGGGAACGGAAGCCCTTCAAGCTCCGCGACGGCAGCTTCCGCGGTCCAGGTGCTGGGCTTCGTCCCGAGTTCGTCGGCAACTGGGACCGGCTGCGCGACGCGATGTACGAGGGGCGCGGGGCATGATCGCGGTCGACACCAACATCTTGATCTATGCGCACCGCGCTGAGACGAGCTGGTACGAGCGGGCGAGCACGCAGGTTCGTGAGCTTGCGGAGAGTGGGCGGTCCTGGGCGATCCCGTGGCCGTGCATCTGCGAGTTCTACTGCGTCGTCACCAACCCGAAGATCATCGACCACCCGACTCCTCCGGAGATCGCGATCGGCCAGATCGACGTGTGGCTCGAGTCGCCGACACTGCAGTTGCTGTCCGAAACGGCAGCCGGATCGTGGACTGTCCTGCGGAACCAGTTGATCGACGGAAACGTTTACGGCCCTCTCACCTACGATGCGCGAATTGCCGCGTTGTGCATCGCACACGGTGTCCGAGAGCTGTGGACGGCCGACCGTGATTTTGGTCGATTCCCGGCAGTGCAGGCCCGGAACCCGTTGGTGGGGACGGCGTGAGCGAGTTCCCGTGGGCGCCGGGGTCGGCCACCGGGGTCGGCTCGCTGCCCGGCACCGACGCGCCCGAGGCCGTTCGGGTGATCTTCGGTGAGCTGCCCGACCTGCCGCACCTGCCCGAGCTGCCGGCCCGCGGCCCGGGCGCCGACATGATCGGGCGCGGCGCCGCGCTGCTGGCCGACCTGCCGGTGGATCTGCAGCCGTCCGGCTGGCGGTTCGTCGACCGGGCGGGCCACGACGTGCGCCGCGCCTGGGATCTGCTCGCCCGCGACCTGGACGCGCTGGAGGAGGCCGGCGACGCCTACGCCGGGCCGCTGAAGGTTCAGGCCGCCGGGCCCTGGACGCTGGCCGGCGCGGTCGAGCTGCACTACGGCGACAAGGCGGTGTCCGACCCCGGCGCGGTCCGCGATCTCGGCCAGTCGCTGGCCGAGGGCCTGCGCCGGCACGTCGCGGAGATCCGGCGCCGGTTGCCGGCCGCGCAGGTCGTGGTCCAGCTGGACGAACCGGGGCTGCCGGCCGTGCTCGGCGGCCGCGTGCCGACCGCGAGCGGCTACGGCACGCTGAGCGCCGTCGAGGAACACGTGGTCGAGGCCGGCCTGCGCGAGGTGCTGACCGCGACCGGCGGTTTCCCGGTGGTGCACTGCTGCGCCAGCCACCCGCCGCTGTCGCTGTTCCGGGCCGCCGGCGCCCGCGCGCTCTCGGTGGACGCCGCCCTGCTGGGCGAGGCCGACGACGAGGCGCTCGGCACCGCGGTCGAGGCCGGTGTCGCGCTGTGGCTGGGTGTCGTACCCACGGTGGGCAATCCTGCGGGCGCGCCAATGTCAGACCTCGCCGGTAGCGTCAGACCCGTGCAGAGGCTGTGGCAGAGGCTCGGGTTCGATCCCGTCCGGCTCCCCGAGGGGGTGGTCGTGACGCCGGCCTGCGGGCTGGCCGGCGCCAGCCCCGGGTACGCCCGGGCGGCACTGCGCCGCT